>MERE01000193.1 GCA_001771975.1 Betaproteobacteria bacterium RIFCSPLOWO2_02_FULL_68_150
GAGTTGTTCGTCGCGCGCCCGGATTTCGTCGAGCATCGTGTTGAACCCGTCGAACAGCGTGCCGAGTTCGTCGTTGCCGTACTTGGTGACCCGCAGTGAATAGTCCCGGGTGCGCGACACGGTCTGGGTCGCCTCGGCGAGGCGCAGCACCGGCCCGGTGATGAGCTTGCGAAACATCAGCCCGAAATAGAGCGCGACCGCAAAGGAAAGCAGCGTCAGCGCGCCGACGATCACCACCTGGTAGGCAATCTGCTGCCACATTCCGCCCAGGTCCGCCTCCAGCCGGACCGAACCGATGGCCTCTGCCTCCGAGTGGATCGGCCGCTGCAAGGCGATCCCCTGCGCCCAGAACGGAGCATCGCGGTAGTCGGGAATCGGCTCCGCATCGGCAGCCGCGCCAGCGGCGCGCGACACGCCGCTCGCGCCGAGCCGGTAGCTCGCGAACGGCCGGCCCTGCTTGTCGTGGATCTGCGCGCCGATGATGAGCGTGCTTACCCTGAGCGCACCCAGCGTCTCGGCGGCGGCCTTCGCATCGCCGAACAGCAGCGTCGGCGCGCTGTGAATCGCGGTCGCTTCCGCCAGCACCTGCAGCCGGTCGATGGTCTCGCTGCGCATCTGGAACATGGCGAGCAAGGCGAAGCTGAAGAAGGCGAGCGCGAGGCCCGGCAGAATCGACACGAGCAGCGCCACCACCAGCTTGCGCATCAGCGAATAATTCCGGAAGGCGGTCAGCATGCCGGCTCTCCCTTCATCGTTCCTTCACCAGCCGGGCGAGACGCAGGAGCTGGGAACCGATCTTCAGGTTGGCGCGCTGCGCGGCGTCGTTGTTGATCTCGAACTGCACGCGGTTGTCGGCGTTGATCAGTCCGATCATGCCGCCGCCTTCGGCGAATCCGTCGCTGTCGCCGACGGTCAGCACGGGCGCTTTCGCGGCCGCGCGCAGCAGCTCGGGGATGCGGCGTTCCTCCGACGCGGCAATGAACGCCACGTGGCACGACTTGATCTCGATCGGGCGCAAGCCGCGCCTGACCCGCAGGGTTCGTCCCTGCACCGATTTGCCGTCGATCGAGGCGAGCGCCGCGTCATACGGCTCGCCGGCGAAGGCGCACAGCACGATCGGCTCGCGCGCACCTTCGCCGGGGACCGGAGGCCACTCGGTGAACTTGGCGAAGTTGTAGATGAACGCCGCCTTGAGCGCGTATTCCGACGGCGCCGGATCGGCGCCGTACGCGGGCGCGCCGACCCATGCGGCCCACAGCAGCGCGCAGGCGATTACCGGCAGTCTGACGGATGCCATGGGTCGGGTCATTGCGCCGCGCCGGCCTAGAAGCGATAGGTCAGCTTGAAGCGGAAGCTGCGCCCGTCCTGCCGGATCGTGTCGCGCTGCGGCACCCCGACATCGAACGCCACCGGGTCGGCGTATTTCCGGTCGAACAGGTTGTAGATGCTGGCCGAAAGCTCCAGTCCCGGTTTCAGTCTCTCGCCCAGCAGCGTGAGATTGGTCATCAGGAAACCGCCGGTTTCCCCGAAGGTGGTGATGCGGCGCCCGGTGTACTGCAGCTCGACTCCGGCGCGCAGCCGGTCGCCGAACAGCGGGGTCGAATAGTTCAGCTTCGCGAGATGTTTCGGCGAGTTGCTCAAGCGCGCTCCGGCATCGTCCCGCGCCACTTGCGCCGTGAAACTCGCCCTGAGCCGCGCCCCGCTCCGCGAGGAATGCTCGGCCTCGAACTCGACGCCCCTCGCGTTCACGTTACCCAGGTTCTGGTATTGGAGCAGCACGCCGCCGCTGGCCGGATCGGCCACCGGGACCTGGCTGATCAGGCCGTCGACCTTGTAGGAGTAGCCCGCGGCGGTGAGGCGCCAGTTTCCCGGCAGGTAACGCTCGAGCACCGCTTCCCAGGTCTTGATTTTCTCTGGCCGCAGCGCCGGATTGCCGATCTGCTGGCCGGGATAGGCGTAAAACGATTCGTAGGCGTTGGGGGCGCGGAACGCGGTGCCGTAGAGCAGCTTGACCACCGTGCTCTGGCTCATCTTGTGGATCAGCGCGAAGCGTGGGTTGAACGCGCCGCCGATGGTCGAGTAGGTGTCGTAGCGCAATCCCGCATTGAGCAGCCAATCGTCCCGCAGCGCGTACTCGTCCTGCGCATACAGGCCGGTCCGGCGGCTGCTGCGCCGGTCATCGAGATACGACGCGAACGGCGCCTGGTCGAAATTCGTCTGGTCCTGGTGCCGGTTTTTCTGGAAATCGCCGCCCATGACGAGCTTGTGATTCCTGAACACGGTCTTCACCAGCTTGACCTCGGCGCCCCACCACTCGCCCAGCGCCAGGTCCTTGTTCAGCGTGACCGGAGGAGCGTCGTAGAGGTAATCCCCGGCGTACTCGTAGCGCCCGTAGTACAGGCGGCCGCTCAACTCGGCGCCGCTATCGGTGGTGCGGTAATAACCGAGACTGGTGAAAGTCTGCGTATCGACGATCCGATTGCGCGCATCGTTGAAAACGGTACCGGTATAACCGGTCGGAACACCCTTGTTGCGCGACGAGTGGCCCGCTTCCAGGGTGAGCCCGGCGTAGGAGAACTTGGCAAACACGCTCGAACGGCGCTCGTAATCGGTGCCCCGGGTGACCCCGTTGCCGGTGGCCGGATCGTCGAACTCGGGAAAGGCGAGCGACGGGCCCCGGCTGTCGAATCCGGTCGCCGATACCACCGCCTCGAGTCCGCCCGCGAAGCGGTGCCCGAAGCTCGCGCGCGCCTTCCAGGTCCCGTGGCTGGCGGCTTCGGCCGAGATTTCCGCGCCGTTCAGGTCCTGCGCCGACTTGGTGATGACGTTGACCACGCCGAAGAAAGCGTTGCTGCCGTAGACCGAAGAGCTCGGCCCGCGCACGATCTCGACGCGCTCGATCAAGTCGACGTCGAGCACCAGTTCGCTGCCGATGGACCCGGTGTCGTAGACCGGGTCGTTGATGCGGTAGCCGTCCACCATGACGAGGGCCCGCGAGTTGTAATCGCCGGGCCGCGCGAAGCCGCGCACGCCGATGTAGTCGTAGACGCGGTCGTACGTCACGTACATGCCGCGCACGCTGCGCAGGATGTCAGCGAGCGTGCGATAGCCGTAGGTCTTGATGTCGGCCGCCGTGATGACGCTCACCGACGAGGGCGCATCCGACCCCTTCTGGCTGAAGCGCGACGCGGTGTAAACGCGGACGTCGAGGAGCTGCTCGAGCGAAAGCTGGGTCAGGTCCGCCGCCGATGGTTCGGCCGCCTGGGCGCCGTGCGCCGCGGAATTCGCCAGCGCCAGCAGCAGGATCGGGGCGCGCAGGTTCATCGCAGGGTCGGGGCGCGGACGCCTGCTTGCGCCGCCAAAAGCGCCGTCATCTCATCGAAGGGCATCGGCCGACTGATAAGAAAGCCCTGTATCTCGTCGCAACGCAACAGGCGCAGGAACTTTGCCTGCTCCTCCGTTTCCACGCCTTCGGCAATGACCTTCAGCCTGAGCGACTGCGCGAGCGAGATGATGGTCTGCACGAGCGTCATCGCGTCCGGATCGTTCAGCATCGAAACGATGAACGAGCGGTCGATCTTGAGCGCCTGCACCGGCAGCTTCGCGAGGTAACCGAGAGAGGAATAGCCCGTGCCGAAGTCGTCGATCGCGATACTCAGTCCGAGGTCGCGGGCCGCTTTCATTTTCTCGATGTTTCCTTCGACGTCCGTCATGATGATGCTCTCGGTGATCTCCAGGTCGATACCGGGCGGTCTGGCGCCGGCGGCGACCGCCTCCTTCAGAGTGGCAACAAAATCGCGCCGGCGCAACTGGATGGGCGAGACGTTGACCGCCACGCGCGGCGCCGGCAATCCCAGCGCCACCCAGCGGGAGTGGTCCTGAATCGCCTTTGCGAGCGCCCATCTCCCGGCCTCCTGGATCAAACCGGTACTTTCCATCAGCGCAATGAACTGCCCCGGCAGCACCAGTCCCAGTTCGGGACTCTGCCAGCGGATCAGGGCCTCGACCCCTACGACGCGCCGCGTGTCCAGCGCCACCTTCGGCTGATAGTGGAGCGCGAATTCGTCCTTCTCGAGCGCCCGCCGGAGCTGGTTCTCGAGCGTGAGCTGCTCGGCGACTCTGTCGGTCAGCCTGCGGGTATGGAACTGGTGCCGCTCTCCGGTTTGCCGGGCGTATTGCAGCGCCGCCTCGGCATTTGAAAATAGCGTCTCCGCATTGGCGCCGTCGCTCGGGAAGAGCGCAATCCCGGCCTTCGCCGAGATCCTCAGCTCGGTGTCGCTCACCTCGAACGGCTGCGCGAAGCAGTCGCGCCAGATCCGCTCGATCGCACGCCCGACTTCGGTCCGTCCCTTGATCTCCGGCAGCAAGATCGCGAATTGGTCGCCGCCGGTCCGGGCGATGCTGACCGGATCCGCGGCGCGCTCCAGGCGCCGGGCCAGTTGCCTGAGCAGCTCGTCGCCCGTCTGCCGCCCGAGCGAATCGTTGATGGTCTTCAAGCGCTCGACGTCCGCCAGGACCAGCGAAAGCTTGCCCTGACTCCGCTGCGCCGCATGCACCTTCTGACTCAGTCTTTCGTGGAACAGGGCACGGTTGGCGAGCCCGGTCAGCGGATCGTAGTAGGCGAGGTATTCGAGCTTCTTCGCCTTTTCGAGATGGTCGAGCGCGAACGAGATGTCACCCGAAAGTTCGGCCAGCAGCTTCATCTCCTCGGCGTCGAAGAACCCGAGCACGTCGGAGTATAGATGGAGCACGCCTGTCCCTTCGCCTGCCACGACCAGCGGCAGCACGACCAGCGAACGCGCGCCGCGCTGCATGGAGCCTTTCGCGGGAACCAGCGGGTCGTGCTCGATATCATTCGAAATCACGGGCGTGCGGTCTATGACTGCCCGGCCCACCACTCCGATCGCCTCCGGCGCGTCCTCCCGGATGGTCATGCGGATCTGCCCGAGGAACCGTTCGTCCGTGCCATGCCACGCAACCGGGTTCACCCGCAACGCCTCCCGGTCCACCTCGCCGATCCAGGCGATCGGGAATCCGCCGAGATCGACCGCGATCCGGCAGACCTCGCGGTACAGTTCCATCCGGTCGCTCACGCGGATGATCAGCGCGTTGATGCTGCTCAAGACGCTGTAGACGCGGTTAAGGCGTGTGATCTTTTCGTAGGCCCGCCTGCGCTCGCTGACATCGCGGAAAATTCCCAGCAGAGCGTCCCTGGCGCCAAAGCGAATGGGCGTCGCCCTGATATCAGCGAAAAATATCGAGCCGTCCTTGCGCTTCACAGGGATGTCCGCGGCCATCGGGATCTCACCGCGCATCAGTTTGTCGAACTGCTCCATTGCGCGCGGCAGATCGCGCATCGGGTGGATGTCCGGGACGCCAATGCCGGCGATCTCCTCAAGCGTGTAACCGAGCATGCGGCAGATGGCCGGATTTCCTTTCAGGAATTTCCGGGTCTCCACGTCTGCCACCACAATGCCGTCGAGCGCCCCATCGAAGATGGTGCGCAGCTCTTCCTCCGATGCGCGCAACGCCTTCTCGGTCCGTTTGCGCTCGGTGATGTCCTCCTTGACAGCGATGAAGTTCCGGATGCTGCCGTTCTCGTCGAG
>MERE01000194.1 GCA_001771975.1 Betaproteobacteria bacterium RIFCSPLOWO2_02_FULL_68_150
CGGCCCGCCCGTACGGCGCGGCTCGCGGCCGATTTCCCGCGCCGCACCTTCGTTCAGCACGTCCATGTCATCTCCAGGGTCTCCCATGGGCCCTAGATGGCGGCGCCCGGGGCTGGAATCAAGAGCGAAAAACCCCTTTGAATTCAGGAGATCGCGCCTAGACCCACAGTGCGCGCAGCCGGCCCGCCACGTCCACCGGCGACGCCCCGCGAGCCGCCTCGGGCGAATCGCCTTCGCGCTGCGGCCACGTCATTTCCTCCAGGCAAGCGATCACCTTGCGCGTAAGAAAGCGGCTGCGCGCGCCGTAGACGTGCGCATCGCCGCGCTTCGCCTGCTGCGTGACGTAGTACCGGAGCGGCGCGACGAGGTGCAGCTCGGACCGGGCGCGCGTCATCGCCACGTAGAGCAGGCGCCGCTCCTCCTCGATCAGGTCGGGCCGGCCGGTGGCGAACTCGGACGGGAAGCTGCCGTCGGCGACGTTGAGCAGGTACACCGACTCCCATTCCTGGCCCTTGGCCGAATGCACCGTGGACAGCACGAGGTAATCCTCGTCGAGCAACGGCGCCCCGGCGCGATCGCCCGTGGCCGCCGGCGGGTCGAGCGCGAGTTCCGTGAGGAAGGACTCGCGCGCCTCGAAGCCCGCCGCGATACGCTCGAGCTGGTGCAGGTCGCCCGCGCGCGCCGGTGCGGCGTCGTACAGGCGATCGAGCTGCGGCTCGAGCCATTCGCGCACCCGCTGCGCCTGCCCCGGCCAGGGCGTGCGCGCGTCGCCGAGCCAGGCCATCAGCGCGTCGAATGGCTCGGAGCGCGATTGCAGCGCCAGCCAGGCGTGGCCCTCGGCCTCGAAGCGCGTGAAAATGCGCGCCGCGATTCCCGGGCCCACGCCCTGCTGGAGCTGCAGCGCGCGGAACGCCGCCACCCGGTTCTTCGGGTTGTCGGCCCAGCGCAGGATCGAGAGCAGGTCCTTGACGTGGCCCGCCTCGAGGAATTTCAGCCCGCCGTACTTCACGAACGGGATGTTCCTGCGCGCGAGTTCGAGCTCCAGCGCGCCGGAGTGGTGCGCGTTGCGAAAGAGCGCTGCCTGGCGCCGGAGCATCACGCCGCCTTCGCGCGCTTCGAGCACGCGCGCCGCTATGTAGTCTGCCTGCGCCAGCTCGTCGGCCACCGTCACGAGCCGCGGCCGGGTGCCTGCGCCGCGCGCGGCGCGCAGGTCCTTGCGGTACTGGCGCGCACCCTCGCCGATCAGCGCGTTGGCCGCGTCGAGCACGCCCTGCGTGGAGCGGTAGTTCTCCTCCAGCGTGATGACCTGCGCGGGCGGCGCGTACTGCGCTGGAAAGCCGAGGATGTTCTCCACCGTGGCGGCGCGGAACGCGTAGATCGCCTGCGCATCGTCGCCCACCACGGTGACGCCCGCGCCGTCCGGGCGCAGCCGCCGCAGGATTTCGGCCTGCAGCACGTTCGTGTCCTGGTACTCGTCGACCAGCACCTGGTCGAACAGGCCGCCGATCTCGCGCGCGAGCGGCTCGTCCTGCATCATCGCATGCCAGTAGAGCAGCAGGTCGTCGTAATCGAGCGCCTGGTGCGCGAGCTTGCGCTCGACGTAGGCGCGGTACAGGCGCGTCAGCTCCTGTTCCCATTCCGCGCACCACGGGAATTCCGCCGCGAGCGTCGCGGCAAGCGCGCCCTGCGTGTTGATGCGGTGCGAATAGATCGCGAGGCAGGTGTCCTTGCGCGGGAAGCGCCGCGCGGGCCCGTCGGGCTTCGCGAACGCAAGCTCGTGGCGCAGCACGTCCATCAGGTCCGCCGCGTCGCCGCGGTCGAGCACCGAGAACGAAGGCTCCAATCCGACGCGCGCGGCGTGGCGCCGGATGAGCCGGTTGGCCACGGAATGGAAGGTCCCCGCCCACGCAAACCGGGCTTCGCGCCGCACCTGGGCGACGATGCGGCGCGCGCGCCGCGTCATCTCCTCGGCCGCGCGCCGCGTAAAGGTGAGGAGCAGGATGCGCTCCGGCGCTACGCCTTCCAGCACGAGGTGCGCTACGCGGTGCGCGAGCGTGCTGGTCTTGCCGGTGCCCGCGCCCGCGACGACGAGGAGCGGCGCGGCGCGGAACGCGCCGTCGGCGCCGCGGCCGCCGAAGCACGCCGCCTCGCGCTGCCGGTCGTTCAGCGTGGCGAACGCGGTCGCGGTTTCCATGCCGGGCGACTATAGGCCAGAACTGTATGTATGTACATACGGCCCACCTGCGCGAGCAACCTCGGGTAGCCTGCAAGGCCCGTCAGCGTGCGCTCGGCGTGCGCGGCCTGCGCCTTCATCCACGCGAGGACCTGCGGGTCCTTGACGTTCTCGAGCGCCCGGTAGGGATCGTCGACCACGGTGCCGAAATAGGTGTCGGAGACATTGTTCGGCGGGAACACGGGGCGCGACCGCGCGCAGTCTAGCAGCGGCCGGCCCGCCCGGCGCCGTGGTAGGGTGGCGAAAGGAAGAAATCCATGAAGCCCCTGCTCATGGCGCTCCTCCTGGCCGTCCCGCTTCCTCCGATGGCGATGGACGTGCAGGAAGCGAAGGACTATCTCGGCCAGGAGTACGCGCATTGCGCCAACTGGTTCCTGATCATGCGCGAAGTCGCGGCCCGGTCGTTTCCGCCGGGCCTCGACCGGAACATGGCGATGGCGCAGCAGGAGGAGCTGGCGCAGGCGGCCTTCGAACGCTCCGCAGAGGCGACCAGCCGGGAAACCGCATTGGCGCGGGCCAAGGCTTCGATGGAGTCGATGAAGGCGAGGATGCAGAACTCGCTGGACAACCTGCCCGTGATCGCCGACGAGTACGCGTACCCGTGCAAGGCGCTGATGGATTCGCCCGAGGCGCGCTTGCAGTTCTGGCTGGAACAGAAATGAAGCGGTGGCCCGGGCGACCGTGACGGACGGCGCAGGAACTTCAGGCGGCGAGCAGGCCGAGTTTCGCCGCCGCCGCGGCAAGCGGTGAATCCTTCGCTGCAAGGTGACAAGGTGGATCACGCCGCTCGTTGGCCGTTCGATTTGAGCGCGAGTCGCCTGAAATGCAACAATCGCCCCTGTCATGGTTCTACAGCACACGCTGACCTTCCGCACCCGCGGCCGCGGCAGCACCGAAATCACCGCGGACATCGAGCGCGACCGGCCTGTGCAGCGTGTTCCTGCAGCACACCGGCGCCTCGCTCGTCCTGTGCGAAAACGCCGACCCGGCGGTGCGGCGCGACCTCGAGACGATCCTCGCGCGCCTCGCGCCCGACGGCGATCCGGCCTACGTGCACTGCAGCGAAGGGCCGGACGACATGGCGGCGCACGCGCGCTCGGTGCTGACGACGAACTCGCTCTCGCTCCCCGTGAGCGAAGGACGCCTCGCGCTCGGCACCTGGCAGGGCGTCTACCTCTGGGAACACCGGCACGCGCCGCACGCGCGCCGGCTGTTGATCACAGTCGTGGGAGAATAGCCGCCCTCGGGAGCCGCGGCGCGGCGGTTTCGGCCGGCGCGCGAGGCCGCCGTTCGCCGCAACTCAGCCACGCATCCACGGAGATCGACCCATGCCCAAAATCACCACAGCCAGCGGACTCGTGATCCAGGACCTCGCCCTCGGCGAAGGTGCCGAGGCGAGCGCCGGCCAGAAAGTCAGCGTGCACTACACCGGGTGGCTGCTCTACGGCGGCGAGAAGGGCCGCCAGTTCGATTCGAGCAAGGAGCGCGGCAACCCGTTCGAATTTCCGCTCGCCGCCGGCCACGTCATCAAGGGCTGGGACGAAGGCGTGCAGGGCATGAAGGTGGGCGGGCGGCGCGAGCTCATCATTCCGCCCGAGCTCGGCTACGGCACGCGCGGCGCCGGCAGCGCGATCCCGCCGAACGCGACGCTGATTTTCGAAGTCGAGCTGCTCGCCGTAGGCTGAGCGGCGCGTGCCGATGAGCCGCCTGGAGGAACGCCTGCGCCCGCTCGCCGGTGCGCGCCTGCGCGGCATGCGGCGCGGCATCGAGAAGGAATCGCTGCGCGTGCAGCCCGATGGCAAGGTTGCCGGGACGCCGCACCCGGCAGCGCTCGGCTCGGCGCTCGCGCACGCGCACATCACCACCGATTTCAGCGAGGCGCAGCTCGAGCTGATCACCGATCCGCACCCGAGCCCCGAGGCCTGCATCGAGGAGGTGACGCACATCCACCAGGTCGTGTATCGCGCGATCGGCGACCAACTGCTGTGGTGTGCGAGCATGCCCTGCGGGCTGCCCGCCGACGAGCGCATCCCGCTCGGCCGCTACGGCAACTCCAACCTCGGCCGCGCCAAGACCGTCTACCGCAACGGCCTCGCCTACCGCTACGGCCGGCGCATGCAGATGATCAGCGGCATCCACTACAACTGGTCGCTGCCCGGGCTCTCGAACGCGGATTATTTTTCGCTGCTGCGCAATTTCCGGCGCAACGGCTGGCTGCCGATGTACCTCTTCGGCGCCTCGCCCGCGGCCTGCACCTCGTTCGTCGAGCAGCGCGACCATCGCCTGCAGACGCTGAAGGGCGGCACGCTCTACCTGCCGCACGCCACCACGCTGCGCATGGGGCGCCTGGGCTACCAGAGCAACGCGCAGGCGTCGATCATCGCCAGCTTCAACAGTCTCGAGGCCTACGGTGCGGCGCTCGAGAAGGCGATGCTCGAGTCCTATGCGCCGTACGAGCGCTTCGGCATCACCGGCAGCGAAAGCGACGGCAAGGGCTATCTGGTCGACGGCTACCGCCAGCTCTCGACGACGCTGCTGCAGATCGAGAACGAGTTCTACGGCAAGATCCGCCCCAAGTGCCGCATCCACACGGGCGAGCGGCCGCTGCACGCGCTGCGCGAGCGCGGCGTAGAGTATGTCGAGGTGCGCCTGATGGACCTCGACCCCTTCGCGCCCGTGGGCATCACCGCGCGCACCATGCGCTTTCTTGATGCGTTCCTGCTGCATTGCCTGCTTTCCGAGAGCCCGCCCGACACGCCCGAGGATATCGTCGCCGCGGCGCATAACCAGGAATGCGTCGCCGCGCGCGGCCGCGAGCCGGGGCTCGTCCTCGAGCGCGGCCAGGACACGGTGACGCTTGCGCAGTGGGCCCGGCAGATGATCGCCGAATGCGCGCCGATCGCCGCGGCGCTCGACGCCGAATTCGGCGGCGGCGCCTACCGCGAGGCGCTTTCTGCCGCCTCTGCAACGATCGCCGATGCTTCGCAGACGCCCTCGGCGCGCATCCTGCGGACGATGGCCGAGCGCTTCGAGAACTCCTATACCCGTTTCGCGCTCGCGCAGTCACGCGAGCACGCGGTCGCGCTGCGCAGCCTGCCGCTCAGCGACGCGGTGGTGCAGCGCTTCGCGCAGATGGCGGCCGAGTCGCTCGCGAAACAGCGCGCGATGGAAACTGCCGACACACTCGGCTTCGAGGAGTGGCGGCTGCGCTACCTCTCGCCCGAGATGCTGAAGGTCTAGCCAGCCCAGCGCAGCGGCTGCAGGCCGGCCTTGAGGTAGAGCGGATGCGCCGGTTCGCCCGAGCCATTCAGACGCAGTGCATGCAGCCGCAATCCGGCATGCTTCAATAGCGAGACGACGCGCGCCGAGCGTTCGAGGTGCGCGCCGTGATTGCCCCAGGCGCAGACGACGATCGCCGCCTCGCGCGCCGCGCGCGCGATCGCGGCGTCGTTCTCGGGCCCCACGGGATCCTTGGCAGCCTTCATCGCCGCCGGGTCGGTGGCGCGCCAGGCGAACACGTTGGTGACGACGAGCGCGCCGTAGCCCCAGCGCCCGGCGAAGTCGCGTGCGCGAGAGCAGGTCGGGTCGAGCTTGCGCTCGTCCGCGGTGCTCGGGTTGAGCATGAGGAAATTCGCTACCGGTTTCGCCTCGTCCCAGCGCCGCCACAGGAGATACCTCCAGCGCAGGCAGGACGAATAGCTCGCACCGGATTCGGCCGTGCCGCGCAAGACCGTCACGCGGCGGCCCGCCGCTGGCTTAGTATGGCCGCAACGCGAAACGTCGTCTCCATGAAGGCAAAGCGTACCGCATCCGCGCCCGCGGAATCCTCGCCGTCGAATCCGGCTGCGCCGCCGGCTTCGCTCCGGGTCCTGCTGAGCCACCTGGCGTCGCTCGCCGTCATGCTCGGCGTGATGCTCAAGACGGGCGAGAGTCCGCGCATTTTCGTCTATGGCCTGTTCTTCAACTATCTCTACCGGCTGCTGACGCTGCGCGGCCTTGCCGCGCTGCACGACTCGGGCAGCGCGCGCGGCCGCCGGCTTGCACGCGCGCTCAGCCGGCCGCCGCACCCGGCCCGGCCGCCGTTCCCGATCATGGTCGGCGACGGCGCCGACGCGAAGCCGGGCGGATTCGCCGCTTACCTGTTCGTGCTCGCCGTGTTCGCCTGGTTCACCTTCGCGACGATCAACGTCAGGGACCACGAGATCGCGACACCGCTGCGGGTGATCGCAGACGAGCTGCTGCTCGGATTGCTGGCCGGCGGCCTGTGGTGGCTGCTCGACCTCGCGGACCGGCGCATCACGCTTCGCTTCGGCGAGCCGCTGTGGACGAACCTGGGCTACAACTCGCTCGAGACGACGCTGGTGGCGGTCACCGTGCTCACCGGCGGCATCGCCTCCGCGGTGATGGAATCGCCGTGGCCCTATTTCCTTACGCTCATCGCGTTCAAGACCTGGTTCGGCGTCTGGGACGAAGCCAAATTCCCGCGCGGCGAGCATCCGCCCGAGGCGAAGTGACGCGGCCGGGCTACTTGGCCTTCGCCGTGCCCTTCAGCATCTCGGCGTAGAGCGATGGCGTCACGCGCCCGCGTGCGAGCACCTCGCGCAGGTGCTTGACGTCCTGGCGGCCGAGCGTAGAACTGCCGTGGTGCGGGCGGTGCAGCATGTCCTCGTAGCCGTTCAATTTCACGCGCATGCGCGCACCCGACAGGTTCTCCACCGTGGCACCGACGTGGACCATGAGCGACTCGACCTCGCGCCAGTGGATGTTGGTGTTGATCGGGTCGCGGAAAATCGTCTCGAGGAGATTCTGGTGCTTGTGGCTCATGGCGGGGGCCTCCGGGAGTCGGCCTGTCGAAGGCTCAGGTCCGCCATTATGCGGCGCGCAGCGGCTAGCCGCGACACCCTCCACACAGGGCCGCGGCATCGGCTATAGTCGCGCCCTCGCCCGGGCCCCCGGCCCCGGGCCTTGCGCATCCAGGAGATGGTATGGACGCCTCCCGCTTCTTCGCAACCGAGGTGAGCTTGCGCGAGCGCGGGAACGGCTAGGCGGGGAAGGCGAAAGGAGAAGCCCCACGATCCAACGGCATCGATGTGCCAAAGTGGAAGTTCACACAACCACTGAAAGGACGGAGGCTTCTCATGGACAAGATTACGACATTTGCGGTGGACCTCGCAAAACGGGTGTTTAGCGTGTACTGGGTGGATATTGAGACGGGCGAGATTGGCGCCAAGACGATGACTCGGACGAAGTTCGAGGAATTCATGCGTACGCGCGAGCCGAGCCGGGTGGTGCTGGAGGCGGGTGGCAGCGCGCACCATTGGGGGCGTTGGCTGACGCGCCAAGGGCACGAGGTGCGGCTGATCGCGCCGCAGCATGTGCGGCCGTTTGTACGCACCAACAAGACCGATGGGGCCGATGCGCGCGCGATCTGCGAGGCGGCGAGCCGCCCCGAGGTGAAGTGGGTGGCGGTGAAGAGCGAAGCGAGCCAGGCGGTGCTGGGGCTGCACCGCATACGCCGGCAGTTGATCGACATGCGGCACATGCAGAACAACCAACTGAAGGCGCTGCTGTACGAGTTCGGGGTGGTACTGGCGCTCTCGGCCAAGGTGAGCACGCAGCAGATCAAGCAATGGGTCAGCGAGGGCAGGGTGCCGGGGTTGCTGGCGGCGAGCTTGCGCGAGCAGGTCGTGCGCATCGCGCGGTTGAAGGCGCAGGAGCTGGAGCTCACGCGCCGGATCGAGCGGCATAACGCCGACGATGCGCTCGCTACGCAGCTCATGGCAGTGCCGGGCATTGGGGTGCTGACGGCGAGCGCACTCTCGGCGGAGCTGGCCGCCAGTGCCAAGAGTTATGCCAACGGCCGGCAGTTTGCCGCCTGCAAAGGGATCGCGCCGCGCTTGAGCGGCACCGGCGGCAAGGTGCGTGCCGGGGCAATCAGCAAGCGCGGCGATCCGTATGTGCGCACGCTGCTCATTCACGGCGCCCGCAGCGTGATTACGCATGGGCGCAAAGCCAAGCGCCTGTCGCCGTGGCTGCAGGGATTGCTCGAGCGCCGGCCGTTCAATGTGGCAGTGGTGGCCTTGGCCAACAAGATGGCGCGTACCGCCTGGGCGCTCGCAGCGCACGGACGGGTATACCAGCAGAACTACGGCGCGCAAGCGGCGTAGCCGATCAACGCAACGCAAAAGGAGAGTGGATCGTCGACAGGTTGCGCAAGTAATTTGACCGAGTGATGGCAAACCGGGTGCCCCGGAATCGACTCGAACCTGCATTCTTGCTAGAGCTTCGAGCTCGCGAAGGAGATGAGGTGTCGATTACGGAAACCATCAAGGCCGCAAGGCAAGCGTCTTGCACTGTAGGCCGGATATAAGACAGC
>MERE01000195.1 GCA_001771975.1 Betaproteobacteria bacterium RIFCSPLOWO2_02_FULL_68_150
ACCCAGCATCACGATCGCGCCGTCGCGGCGGTTGTTGCCGGTGTCCGAGAATTCGAAGCTGTAGGTGCGCACGATCCTGAGCCGTCCGTCGTCGTCGCGCGCCAGGCGCAGGCGCGTGAACGCGACCGTATCGTCGAGGAACTGAAGGCCGTTGCGCTCGCAGGCCGCGCGTCCGGCGTGCACCGCGCGTTCGCGGGCACGCAGGCTGTCGGCCCAGAGCAACGCGCCCGCGGCGAGCGCGAGGATGGCGAGCAATTCCCAGAAAGGCGGCATTTGGACCGTGGCCATGAACCATTCAGCGCGCCGATTCTAGCCAAGCGTGCCGCTGCCGCTTCTGCTTTCCGCTAAAATCCGCGCTTTTCGCAAGCCTGCATGTCCCTGATCGTCCAAAAATTCGGCGGCACCTCGGTCGGCTCGGTCGAGCGCATCCGCAACGTCGCGCGGCGGGTCGCCAAGTGGCGGGCGGCCGGCCACGACGTGGTGGTCGTGCCTTCGGCCATGGCGGGCGAGACCAACCGGCTGATCGCGCTGGCGAAAGAGGTCCAGCCCCATCCGGATCCGCGCGAGCTGGACGTGATCGCATCGACCGGCGAGCAGGTGACGATCGGGCTGCTCGCCATGGCGCTCACTGAACTCGGCGTGCGCGCGAAGAGCTACACCGGCTGGCAGGTGAAGTTCCTCACCGACTCCGCCCACACGCGCGCGCGCATCGTCTCGATCGACCAGGAGCGCATCCGCGCCGACCTGGCGCAGGGCTGCGTCGTGGTGGTCGCGGGGTTCCAGGGGGTCGACGAGGCGAACAACATCACCACGCTCGGGCGCGGCGGCTCGGACACCTCCGCGGTGGCGCTCGCCGCCGCGCTCCGGGCCGACGAGTGCCAGATCTACACCGACGTCGACGGCGTCTACACCACCGACCCGCGGCTCGTGCCCGAGGCGCGGCGCCTGCGCACCATCACCTTCGAGGAAATGCTCGAGATGGCGAGCGGCGGAACCAAGGTGCTGCAGATCCGCTCGGTCGAATTCGCCGGCAAGTACCGGGTGCCGACGCGCGTGCTCTCGAGCCTGACCGATCCGCTGCTGCCGGTCGAGGCCGAAGCGCGCTCGGGCACGCTCATCACTTTCGAGGAAGATCCGCACATGGCGATGGAAAAAGCCGTCATTTCCGGCGTTGCGGCGCAACGCGGCGAAGCGAAGATCACCGTCCACAGCGTGCCGGACAAGCCGGGCATCGCCTACGCGATCCTCGGCCCGATCGCCGACGCGCACATCGAGGTCGACGTGATCGTGCAGAACGTGAGCCACGACGGCATGACCGACCTGTCGTTCACGGTGTCGCGCGCCGACCTGCCCAATGCGCTCAAGATCCTGCGCGAGCAGGTGCAGCCGCACATCCGCTGCAAGGACGTGACCGGCGAGGAGCGCATCGCCAAGATCTCGATCGTCGGCATGGGGATGCGCTCGCACGCCGGCATCGCGGCGAAGATGTTCCGCACCCTCGCCGAGGAGGGCATCAACATCCAGATGATCTCCACCTCGGAAATCAAGATCACCGTCGTGGTCGACGAAAAATACGCCGAGCTCGCGGTGCGCGTGCTGCACCGGGCGTTCGAGCTCGAGCAGGAGTAAACTGCGCTCCGCGGCAATCGCCCCGAGGTCGGAAGGCGAAAATTGCCGAAGTTGACCTAAGACCAGGAGTGATGCCCGAGTGGCCGAAGGGGGCGCCCTGCTAAGGCGTTATACGGGCAAAACCCGTATCGAGGGTTCGAATCCCTCTCACTCCGCCAGACCCTTCCGTTCATAATGCCGAAGTGCCGCCTCAATTGCGTACTCGCCTGATCTGGATCAAGAAACCTGCGACCAGGACCTTGCGCAAGCAGGCGAGCCGCGGAATAGTCCAGCCATCAACGCCCGGCGCGGCGAGTACTGGCGCCGCACCGCGTGGAAGTCTTGGCGCTCATTGAAGGCGCCGCAGGAGACGCGACCCGACATGCGTCGCGCAATGGGGGATGCAAATGCCGACAGGAAACGTAAGCGCCGAAGTGATCTCATGTCCCGGGAGACTGGGAGACGCTCAATACACCGCACTGCAGGTCAACGTGGAAGGCTTCAACAGTCCCTACGTACTCACCCTGGCGATGCCTGCGCTCGGATTTCGCGCGCTCAGCGAGCAGGTGGACACGACCGAGTTGTATCGCGCATTGGCGCACGCGATCAACGTTGCAAGCGTCGATATTGCGGTGAGCAGACGCCTGCCCAAGGCAAACGTGGTTGCCGACGCTTGCTGATGATCTAAGCGCGGTGAGGCTAGCGCGCGTCGTGCAAAGCGTCGCTCGCTAGATCGATCTCGTCCCGGTGGCCGAAGGCCACCGAGTTGTCGACGAAGCAAAGACGCTGGGGGACGATTTTGTACCAGCGCACCTTCGCCAGCGCCGCGACGATCGAAGCGGGTGCCTGCGCCAGCTTGCCGACCACCGGATACTTCTCGCCATACAGCAGCCGCGCCCGCTTCTCCTCGTCGCCTGAAATTTCGCCGGCGGCACCCTCGAGCTGCACCCCCTTGATGTTCGGCCAGTCAGCGTAGTCTTCCTGAATGGCTGCCGCTACACGCGGACTGCGCGCGAGATCCAGGCTGTGGCGGCTTGCTGGCGCCGAAAGCCAGTAGAGCGTGAAGCCCTCGTTGGCGTAGAAAACCGCCGCCGCCCAAGGCCCGTCGCTGCCTTGCGTGGCCAGCGTCATGACGTGGTGCGCGCGCAGATACTCCAGCACGCGCGCGCGTAGCGCTTCCTGCGTCAAGGCTGGGCGGCAGGCGGTTCTACGGGCAGCGCGGGCGGCGCTTCGTTCCCACTCTGCGTCTCCTCGTGCAGCCGCTTCAGGCGATACGCGATCTGCGGCCGCGTCAGGCCGAGCATGCGTGCGGCCGACGACAGGTTGCCGCGCGCCTTGTCTACAGCAGTCTCGAGCAGCATTGCCTCGACCTGGTCGAGTGTCAGCACGCCGTTGAACACCGCCTCGCAGAGCCGTTTCGCGGTGTCGCTGCGGTTCAGGTCGAGGCTGCCGTTCACGCCCAGGCCGAACTCGGGCGCCTGGCCGCCGCTGCAGGAAAACAGATGCTCGACCTCGATGCGCGTGCCCCCCGGCGCGAGGATCACGCCGCGCTCGATCATGTTCTGCAGTTCGCGGATGTTGCCGGGCCAGGGGTAGGTGAGCAGGGCGCGCTTGGCCTTGTCGGTGAAGCCGCGCAGTTTCTTGCCGTGGATCGCCGAATATCTTGCGAGGAAGCGTTTTGCCAGTGGCGAGATGTCTTCCTTGCGCTCCCTGAGCGGCGGAATCTCGATCTGGTAGGCGTTGAGGCGGTAATAGAGGTCGGGTCGGAAACGCCCTTCCTTGACGCGTTGCTGCAGGTCCGAGTTGGTGGCGGCCACCAGCCGCACGCTGATCTTGCGCGTCTTCTGGTCGCCGAGGCGCTCCAGCTCGCCTTCCTGCAGCACGCGCAGCAGCTTGCCCTGCGCCGGCAGCGGCAGATCGCCGATCTCGTCGAGGAAGAGCGTCCCGCCGTCGGCGCGCTCGAATCGGCCGGGACGCGAGACGAGCGCACCGGTGTAGGCACCTTTCTCGACGCCGAACAACTCGGATTCGACCAGGTCGTGCGGGATCGCCGCGCAGTTCACCGCCAGGAACGGCCGCTCGCGGCGCGCGCCCATATCATGCAGCGCCCGCGCGAACAATTCCTTGCCGACGCCGGTTTCGCCGAGCAGCAGCACGCTGATGTTGCTTCCGGCGGCGGGCTTGAGCAGATTGTAGGCGGTGCGGAAACCGGGTGAATTGCCCACCATGTCGGCGGGCAGCTTTTCCAGCTCGCCGATGGTGGAGCGCAGCTGCACCACCTGCGTCTGCAGCTCGAGCAACTGGTCCGCGATCGGTTCCCGGTTGCTGAAGTGCCGGTATTCGCTGGCGTCGTCCCACTCCTCGATGGGCTTGCCGACGATGCGGCAGTTGTTCTGCCCCATGCCGACGCACTCGATTTCCTTGTACAGGATCGGCCGGCCCATGAAGGCCGAGGTATAGCCGCAGGCATAGCCGATCTGGGTCCAGCACACCGGGGCGTGATGAGTGCCGTAGTAATGCCGGTGCCATTGGCCCTCCCACGAATTTTCCCAGAGAAATTCGCCGTAGAACTTGCCCGCGGCGCGATCCAGCTCGAGGCGGATCGGCGTCACCCGCACGATGCCCTCCAGCGTGTGCAGCTGCGGGCCGGTCATGAAGGCCTCGAGGTCGCTCGAATTCTGCGCGCGCGTGCGCGCGAGCTCCGCATCGCGCACGCCGGAGGCGTAACCCATGCGCGTGAGCAGTCCCTGCGCGCGGTCCATCCCGAGCGTGTCGATCAGTTCCTTGCGCAGCGAAGCCTGCGCCTCCGCGTGCACCAGCAGCATGCGGTGCTCGTGCAGCCAGATCTGGCCGGTCTCGGCGCAAAAATGTACGCGCGCGCGCAGGTCGTCGCTGTCGGCGCGCGTTACGACTCGAAGCTTGCTCATGGCAATACCCTCCAACCTATGGGCGGTTCTAGGTGGGCCGCGCCGCACTGTGCTTGATGGAGATCAATGATATCCGCACGCGCCGCGCGAGCGCGCGTTCGGCGCAGCGGCGCGCATTTACCAAATGATCAATCGCACCATCGCGCGCGCCGGAAACTCATGAATTGATCACCCGTCGGCATGGCGGCACCTACTGCGGCCGTGGTGCGCGGCGGCGCCTTTTCTCGCGTGTGCAGAAATGCCGGATCTCCGTGTAGATTCAGTCTGTTGCGATCGAAGCCCCCGGGCGCTGCGAGACCTGGTTGCTGCTCTGCGCAATCGAACGGCGGCACGGACTTTGCAGTTGGAATCGGGTACCACCGGCTGCGCGGCGCGCCGGTCCACCGCTCAACAGGAGGAGACGCCCCATGAAGTTCCCGGTCCCGCACGACGTCAAGGCCAAAACGATTCCCGGCACCGAAGGCTGGGAGCGGATGTATCCGTACCAATACCAGTTCGTCACCGACGATCCGGTACGCAACCAGTATGAGAAAGAGACCTTCTGGTTCTACGACGGCCTGCACTATCCCGAGCCGCTCTATCCCTTCGACACCATCTGGGACGAAGCCTGGTTCCTCGCCCTGTCGCAGTACAACAACCGCATCTTCATGGTGCCGCCGGTGCGCGGGGTCGACCATCGCATGATCAACGGCTACGTCTACATCTCGCCGGTGCCGGTGAAAAATCCCGAGGAGATCGGCAGCCGGGTGCCGCATTTCATGGAGCGCGCCGGCCACTACTACAAGAACTGGGATGCGCTGGAAGCCAAGTGGAAGGTGAAGATGGAAGCCACCATCCGCGAACTGGAGGCCCTGCAGATCCCGCGCCTCGCCGACATGGAAGACCTTTCCGTGGTGACCGACGCGGTCGGCGAATCGAAGGGTTATCACCTGCTGAAGAACTACGACGACCTGATCAACCTGGGCATCAAGTGCTGGCAATACCACTTCGAGTTCCTCAACCTGGGCTACGCCGCGTACGTCTTCTTCCTCGACTTCGCGCAGAAGCTCTTTCCCAGCATCCCGGCGCAGCGCGTGACGCAGATGATCTCCGGCATCGACGTCATCATGTACCAGCCCGACGAGGAGCTGAAGAAGCTCGCCAAGCGGGCCGTCGAGCTGGGCGTCGACCAGGCGGTCACCTTCAGCAAGGAGTGGACCGATGTCGAGGCGGCGCTGAAGAAACTGCCGAAGGGCATCGAATGGCTCACCTCGCTCAACCTCTCGCGCGAGCCCTGGTTCCAGGTATCCACCGGCACCGGGTGGTTTCACCACGACCGCTCGTGGAACGACCAGATGAACGTGCCGTTGTCCGGCATCCAGACCTACATCGAGAAGGTCAAGCAGGGCGTGAACATCGAGCGCCCGACCGCGAAGGTGCGCGCCGAGCGCGACCGGATCACCGCCGAATACCGCGGCCTGATCGAGAAGGATGAGGATCGCAAGCAGTTCGACGAGCTGCTGGGCTGTGCCAAGACGGTTTTCCCGTACGTCGAGAACCACCTGTTCTACGTCGAGCACTGGTTCCACTCGGTGTTCTGGAACAAGATGCGCGAGGTCGCGGCGATCATGCAGGAGCACGGCGTCATCAAGGACGTCGACGACGTCTGGCTGCTGCGCCGGGACGAGATCAAGCAGGCGCTGTGGGACATCGTTACGGCGTGGGCGACCGGGGTCACGCCGCGCGGCACCCAGACCTGGCCGAAGGAGATCGAGTGGCGCAAGGGCGTAATGCAGAAATTCAAGGAGTGGAACGCGCCGCCTGCCATCGGCACCGCGCCGGAAGTGATCCAGGAGCCGTTCACCATCGTGCTCTGGGGCGTGACCAACAAGTCGCTCGCCGACTGGGCATCGGTGCAGGAGGTCAAGGACCCAGAAACCATCACCGAGCTGAAGGGTTTCGCCGGCAGCCCGGGCATCATCGAGGGCAAGGCGCGCGTCTGCCGCACGGTAAGCGAGGTCGGCCAGCTGCAGCAAGGCGAGATCCTGGTGGCGCCGACCACCTCGCCGTCGTGGGCACCGGCGTTCGCCAAGATCGGGGCCTGCATCACCGACGTCGGCGGGGTGATGAGCCACGCGGCGATCGTTTGCCGTGAGTACGGCATGCCGGCTGTCGTCGGCACCGGGCACGCGACCAAGATCATCCGCACCGGCATGAAGCTGCGCGTCGACGGCTCCACCGGCGCAGTGACCATCGCGCGCTGAAAGCGGGCGGTGGGCGGAGTGGCAGAGGCGATCGGCAGGACGCCGGCGGACCGCATGGAAGCGGCGCCGCCGGTGGTCTGCTGGTTCGAGGATTGCCGCAAGGAGTCGGTGCCGCTGGTCGGCGGCAAGTGCTCGTCGCTCGGGGAACTGATCAACGCCGGGGTGCGCGTGCCTCCGGGATTCGCCCTCACCACCGAGGGTTACCGCCGCTTCATGACCGGGACCGGCATGGACCACGCCGTGCGCGCAGTGCTGGCCGGCGTGGATACCCAGGACCTCGACGCACTGGAGCGGGCGAGCGCCCAGATCCGCGCTGCGATCGAAGCGCAGCCCTTCTCCGTCGAGATGGAGGACCTGGTCGCGGAGTGCTATCGCAAGCTGGCGGTGCGCTGCTGCATGCCGGCGTTGCCGGTCGCGGTGCGCTCGAGCGCCACTGCCGAGGATCTGCCCGGGGCGAGCTTCGCGGGCCAGCAGGACACCTACCTGTGGATCCGCGGCGTGGACGACGTGCTCAGCCACATGCGCCGCTGCATTTCCAGCCTCTATACCGGGCGCGCCATCGCCTACCGCGCCCACCGCGGCTTTGGCGATGCCGAGGTGGCGATCAGCGTCGGCGTGCAGAAGATGGCCAATTCGTTCACCGCCGGCGTGATGTTCACGATCCATCCGGCGAACGGCGATCGCTCGGTCATCGTGATCGATTCCAATTTCGGTTTCGGCGAATCGGTGGTCGCGGGCGAAGTGACGCCGGACCATTTCGTGGTCAACAAGATCACCCTCGACATCATCGACCGCAGGATCTCGCAGAAGGAGCTGTGCTACACGGTCGACCCGGTGACGCAGAAATCGCGCGCCATGGAAGTGCCGTTCGAGCGCCAGCGCGTGCAGTCGCTGATCGACGACGAGATCACGGAACTCGCGTGGATGGGCAAGCAGATCGAAAAGCATTACGGGTGCCCGATGGACATCGAATGGGCGGTGGACAAGGACCTGCCCGCCGGCGGCAACATCTTCATCCTGCAGGCGCGGCCGGAAACGGTGTGGAGCGCGAAGAGCCAGTCGGCCGTCGCCGCCGCGGGCGGCTCGGCGATGGATTACATCCTTTCCGGCATGCTGGCCGGAAAGAAGGTGAGCTAGCAACGAATTTCAACCACAACCCCGGAACCGGTTCGGAGCCCAAATGAACGTACGCACGGAAGTGAGACCCATCGACGATCTGCGCAGCTACATCGCCGCCGTGGAGGCGCACGGGCAGCTGCATCGCGTCAAGGCCGAGGTGGACTGGAAGTTCGAGCTGTGCCACATCTCGAAGGTGAACGAAGAGCAAAAAGGGCCGGCGCTGCTGTACGAGAACGTGAAGGGCTACGACATCCCGGTGTTCACCAGCGCCTTCACCACGCCGCAGCGGCTGGCGATCGCACTGGAGCAGGATCCGTCGCTGTCGATGAGCAACCTGTCCAAGAAATGGATGCAGCTCACCACCAAGCAGATGGTCAAGCCCCGCTATGTGGACGACCCCTCGGTAATGGAGAACGTGATCACGGGCGAGGCGATCGACATCAACAAGTTTCCGAGTCCGTGGTTCTACCCGGACGACGGCGGGCGCTTTTTCGTGACCTCCGGCTTCCTCGTGACCAAGGACCCGGATACGGGCTGGACCAACCTCGGCACCTATCGCGCCCAGGTGCTCGGCAAGAACATCCTCGGCTCGCAGATCATCAAGGGCAAGCACGGCGACATGCACCTGAAGAAGTACCAGGAACGCGGCGAGCTGATGCCCGCGGCGTACGTCGTGGGCTGCGATCCGGTGCTGTTCCTCGCGGCCTCGACGCTGGTTTCGGCGCAGACCGACGAGTACGACATTGCCGGCTCGCTGCGCGGCCGCCCGGTGCCGGTGTTCAAGTCCGATCTGACCGGCCTCACGCTGCCGGCCAATGCCGAAATCATCGCCGAGGGTTTCATCGACCCGAACGAGCTGATGGACGAAGGCCCGTTCGGCGAGTACACGGGCTACTACTCCGGCAACAAGGGCAAGGACTATCCCAAGCCGGTGCTGCGCATCAAGCGCATCCTGCACCGCAACGACCCGGTCATGTGGGCGACGACGGTGGGCAAGCCGATCAACGACATCCACATGATCCAGTCGCTCAACCGCACTGCGACGCTCTGGTACGACCTCGAGACCATGAAGGTGCCGGGAATCCAGAGCGTCTACATCCCGCCCGAGGCCTGCGGCCGCTTCTGGGTGGTGGTGTCGGTAAAGCAGATGTACCCGGGCCACTCGAACCACGTCGGCAATGCGGTGATCGCGAGCACC
>MERE01000196.1 GCA_001771975.1 Betaproteobacteria bacterium RIFCSPLOWO2_02_FULL_68_150
CCAGGTGCGCTCGCTGACATCGTTGCCGATGGTCCAGCCGAACACGTAGTCGAGCGCCTTGTCCTGGGGAATCTTCCGGCCCTGCTTGCCGATCACAGCGACGAGTTCCCCCTCGTACTGGAACACCTCGCCGGAATCCTTCGGCTTGACAATTGCGTCCTCGTGCGCGCAGAGCGCGTTGTTGGCGCGGTAGCCGATGTCCGGTCGCTGCGGGAACTGCGGCTCGACGCCCCTGCGTTTGGCCGACTGGATGATGTGGTCGCGGTAATTGATCCCCACGCAGAAGAACGTGGACGGCACCGTGGGAATCAGCAGCTTCACCGACGAGAGCGCATGCTTCGTCGAGGTTTCCTTGTGCGCGCCCCACGGCGCGCCGTCCACGGCAACCACGCTGTCGCCGTCCATTCTGCCGTAGGACACCTTTTCACCTGCCTGAAACCGGCACCATTTCGTGGTCATTGGAGATCTCCCTTCGTGTCAGCAGTAGATAGGGGTGAGTGTAACGTTTCCAAGCTCTCGTCGCAGCCGCGATGAAAGCTACGCTTCTTCCTCCTTCCCCCTTGACGGGGGAAGGTCAGGATGGGGGTGATGTCATTCCACCCCTTCAGGGGCTGAGTGGCTCTGGTGGACAGTCTCGATCGCGCGTGGCCGATGGCCAGAATCCGCGCAGAGGAGTAGATTGTGCCCTCCCCAACTTGTCATAGGAGGCATCATGGCTGTGGCCAAACTGACGAGCAGGCCTGCCAGGAAACAACCGTCGGTGAAAGACCGGGTCAGCGAGGACGAGTGGAAGGTGCGCACCGACCTCGCCGCTGCCTACCACCTGGCCGCCATCTACGGTTGGACGGACATCATCCTTACGCACTTCTCGGCGCGAGTGCCCGGCGCCGACGACCAGTTCCTTCTCAATGCCTATGGCCTGATGTTCGACGAGGTCACCGCCTCCAATCTCGTGAAAGTCGACCACGAGGGCAATATTCTCCAGGACATCACGGGCTTCGGGATCAACCAGGCCGGCTTCGTCATCCACGGGTGCATCCATGCTGCACGCGCCGACGCGCAATGCGTCCTGCATACGCATACCCGGGCGGGCATTGCGGTGTCGGCCATGTCCGAAGGCGTGCTGCCTCTCAGCCAGCATTCCATGCGCATTGTCGGGGATGTGACCTATCATGACTATGAAGGCATCGCTCTGGATCTCGACGAGCGTACCCGCCTCGCACGCGACCTTGGGCCCACCAGCCGCAGCATGGTGTTGAAGAACCACGGGCTGCTGGCGCTTGGCCGCACGGTACCCGAGGCATTCATGCATATGTACTTCTTCGAGCAGGCGTGCCGGATCCAGGTCGATGCGATGGCGGCCGGACGTGACCGGATCACGCTCATATCTGACGGCGCGGTTGAGCGCACGCGCGCCCAGGTCAACAGGCCGCGCGAGCGCCGGGATTGGCCGGCACTGCTGCGCATGCTCGATCGACGGCAGGCGGACTTTCGCAGTTAAATCGGCCATAAGGAGATGGAGACTTGGACAAGATCCGAATCCAATTCACGCTGTTTTCCGCGTTCTACTCGCCGCTTATCTCCGCGATGTCGGGGGGATTTCTCAAGGCGGAAGGCCTGGATCCGGAGTGGTCGGTTGCGCCGGCGGGCGTCTCGGCGCTTGCCGCCTTGAACGATGGCTCCGCACACATCGTCCAATCCGCCCTGAGCCAGGGGTTCACGTCACTCAACAAGGGAGAGACACCGGGCGCAGTTCACTTCGCCCAGATCAACGAGATGGACGGGTTCTTCCTGACCGGACGCGCGGCGGATCCTGCCTTCACCTGGAAAAAGCTGGAAGGCGCCGAGGTCGTCATGTTCAAGGGCGGACAGCCGCTCGACATGTTCAAGTATGCGTGCCACAAGGCCGGCATCGACTTTGCCCGGATCAAGTCCATCGGCCTCGGCAGCGCCGCCGAGATCGACCGCGCCTTCCGCCAGGGGCAGGGGATGTATGTTCAGCAGCAGGGCCCCTTCCCTCAGCAACTGCAGGCCGACGGCATCGGGTATGTCGTGGCACAGGTTGGCAAGCAGATCGGCCCCTGCGGTTTCTCCAGCGTTGCGGCGACTCGTGACTGGCTCAAGACGGATATGGCCAAGGCATTCATACGTGCCTATAAGAAGACCCGGGCCTACATGAACGATACGCCGGCTGTCGAGATCGCCAGGGCGGAAAAGCCGTATTTCCCCGCTATCGATGAAAGCGTTCTCGCCGACTGCATCGCAACGTATCAGCGGCTTGGCTGCTGGACGCGGCACGTTGAAATCACGCAGGCAGCGTATGAGAAAACGCTGGATGTCTACGAATACAACGGGCTGTTGAAGCAGCGCTATCGCTACGACCAGGTCTGCGCGGCGCCGCCGGCCGCCGATTAGAGACGACACGGGCCGTAACCTTCATTTTGTTACGGCCTCTCAGACATCGTACTTGCGTCACCCAGGATTGATCGCCACACCAGACGGCCGCTCTTGGCGCGTCCGCTCCAGGGCGTTGTTAGGCAACGGTTGACGCATCGAGAGTCAGCGCACGGCACGCATGATGTTGACGCGCAACGGCAGATCGAGCTTTCCTCGACGCTCATAGGGCTTAACCGCCTAATCCAAGTCAACGCCAACAACATCGCCGGCTTCAAATTCGTCCGGGACTGTGCCGTCACCCATGCCGGTTACCATGGCTGCCAGGCTTTCGCTCTGCTTCACAAAATATTCGGCGCTGATTGGGTCATAGAAACGTTGACCGATAGCAACATCGCAGAACTTGATACGGCGACGGGGAGGATGAGCAGCCATGCGAACTCGCCAAGAAATGCGTTTGGGCGTGAACTGAGGGCAGTTTACCCGCGAAGTGCTGGTTCTAGCAGGAAAGGCACGCCAGAAGCTAGTCTCGAGGGTGCCCGACATAACGCACCAAGTGCTCGTAGCGGCCGGGAATGTGCTTGCAAAGCAACGCCAGGCACCGGGCGCCCGGCATGAGCTGAAAGTTGCGCTTCAGGCTGGCATGCATCTTCCAGCGGTAGAACCTGCTGATCCCGCGGCGCGCCCACACTCGCCGCCATGGCACCACCGGCATGGCAAAGTTCCACAAGGAGGAGCTTGAGGCGTCGCTACACGAAACGCGGCGCCGCACAAAATAATGTTCACCACGGGCGCCTTAGCGCGAATCCTCCAGGCGAATGTTGGCGTCTGCTGCCAGCTTCGACAGTTTCGCAATTTCGGCGCGGATGTGCGCGCCGAGTTCATCCGCCGTGCTCGCCACCACCGTGCTGCCATCCGCGGTGAGGCGATTGCGGATTTCGGGCGATTGCATGGCGCTCACGACTCCCGCATTGAGGACATTGATTACGCTGCGCGGCGTCTTTGCGGGGGCGAGCATGCAATACCATCCAAAGAACGAATAACCTGGCACGCCGGATTCGGCGATGGTCGGTATTTCGGGTGCCGCGTCGGCGCGCTTTTCGCTTGAGACGGCAAGACCTCTGAGCCTGCCCGATCGAACATGCGACAGCGTCGCGATGATCGAGAGCATGCTCATCTGGATTTGGCCGGCGATGAGATCGTTCATTGCGGGGCCCGTGCCCTTATACGGCACGTGCAGAATATCCACGTGCGCCATGCTCTTGAACAGCTCGGTGGCGAGATGCTGGATTCCGCCCGCGCCGGACGAACCATAGCTGAGCGCGCCGGGTTTAGCCTTGGCGAGTGCGATCAGCTCCGTCACGTTTCTCACCGGTAGCGAAGGATGCGCGAGCATCAGCAGCGGCTGTCGGCTCAGGAGCGAGATCGGCTCGAAGCCATTGATCGGATCGTAGGGTGTCTTGCGCAAGACGGCATTGGCTGCGTAGCTGCTCGAGACAACGAGCAGGGTATAGCCGTCCGGCTGCGCTCTCGCAACTAGCTCTATGCCGATATTGCCTCCCCCACCCGGTCGATTGTCGACCACGAATTGTTGCCCGAACTGCGCGAAGAGGCGCGCCGAGAGGGACCGCGCGAGGATATCGGTTCCGCCACCTGGCGCAAACGCGACGACGATCCGTACGGGGCGCACAGGATACTTCTCCTGGGCGGATGCCACGACGGCAGCGGCCGCAAGCGCAATACCGAATACAGCATGAAAGGTCGTGTTCCCGCGTCGTGCGGGACTCGCCAATTCTGGACCTCGCAACATGACTTCCTCCTTATCGCAGACAATCGACTTACCGCGGCCCTAGTCCCAATGCCGTCGACGCGTTAGATGCCGTGCACGAGTCGCGTCGTAGACGTCGCCGGGAGCACGATCGCACTATACCGATCTTTCGGGAAAAAGGGCGAGGCTCCCATGACATCGCCTTAGGCGTTACCCATTGCGCGCGCCAAGCGCGATTTACTCAGCGCAGGGGAGTAGCTCGGGCCGCGAGGCGTACTCGAGTCGTCGCGAGCAGTTCATGCAAGTCCACATACGCCGACTATCCGAAGGCTTCAACCATTTCGTCACCTCCATAGCTGCTCCGGTTGCTTCCGGCTGGAGCGGGTTGCCGGGTGGGGCTTTCACCCACTGGAAAGCGCCGCCTTATCACGGCGCACACCCGGAGCGGTCATTTACGTTTTTCTGATGGACGATGTGTCGGAAGAGGAACGCAAGGCCGTTGCGCGTCAGGTGGCGGATAAGATCATCGCGAGCCTGAAGGAAGAGGCATTGCTGGAACCTAAGGAACCTCTGGTTAACCTGAAATTGTCATTGCGAGGAACGACGTGACGAAGCAATCCCGTGGCACACGAGATCGCCACGTCGCCTTCGGCTCCTCGCGATGACGGTTTTTCAGGGCTTCCCTAATCTTACTGTGTCAAGAAATAGCGGTTCCCTCCCCCTCGACGGGGGAGGGTTAGGGTGGGGGTGGAGCGTGCAGCAAGCGCAATGTTCTCACCCCCATCCCAACCTTCCCCCGTCAAGGGGGAAGGAGTTGTTCGTGACACAGTACGACTAAAGGATCGTGATCGGACTGTCGTTCTTCGCGATGCGCCCGCGAATGCATTTGTCGAAGTCCGCGCTCGGCGGGCCGTATCCATCGGGGACGATAAAGTCCTGCCGGATCGGCTGCGGGCGGAACGGGTATTATTGCCCGTTACTCTGAACGCCTGCCTGAAGAAAGACACAGACCATGACACGCGCTGACATCATCGATGTCCGGGGCCTCTCTCTCAGTGCGGCCAGCTCCGCAGCTGTTGAGCGTTTCGACGCCCTGATCGACGACATCTACTACTACCGCCTGGGGGTGCAGGATCGCCTGGACGCGCTGTTGCAGGAGTTTCCGGAGTTTGTCCTTGCGCATGTGCTCAAGGGCTACTCGCTCATGACCGAAGGTACGCTCGACGCCCACCCCATGGCACGGGCACACCTGCTGCTGGCGGAGGCTTTGCCTGCCAATCCCCGGGAGCGTTTGCACCAGGAAGCCTTGCGTGCCTGGCTTGCGCAAGATTCTTCTGCTCGTGCGGCGGCCTGGGAGCAAATCCTGGTCGAGTGGCCATTGGATTTGCTGGCGTTGCGTCAACACACCGGTACGCTTTTCTGGACCGGTGACAAACGACATCAAGCCGAAGTGACCGCGGGAGTCGCCGGCCATTGGGGCCGCGAGACGCCCGGTTATGGGCACTTTCTTTCGGCTCATGCCTTCGCGATGGAAGAGATTGGCCTCTACGTCGTGGCCGAGCGTTGCGCGCGCGAGGCGCTGGCTTTGCAGCCGCAGGATCTTTGGGCCCTGCATGGCCTGGCCCATGTGTTTGAGATGCAAGATCGTGTCCGAGAGGGCATCGATCTGCTCAGCGATGCGGCGCGATTTCTTAATGACTACAATCTCTTTCGGGGCCACCTGTGGTGGCATTTGAGTTTGTTCAAGTTTGCGCAGGCCCGTTACGACGAGGTTCTCGATCTGTTTGACCGCGAGGTTTATCCGAAGTCGTCTACCTTTTACCTGGACGTTCAAAATGGCGCCTCGTTGCTGGCGCGCCTGGAATTCCAGGGTGTTGACGTCGGGCTGGCGCGTTGGGAGCGCCTGGCGCAAGCCTCCTTGCGTAACGCTACGCAAAGCACACTATGGTTTACTTCCATGCATCACGTCATGGCACTGGCGCGTAGCGGGCGGGTATCGGCAGTGCAGTCGACGCTCGACTACCTGAGCTCCGTAGGGACGGGCTCCACGCAGGCGGCGCTGGCGCACGATCTCGCCCTGGCCGGGGCAGCTTTTTACCAGGACAAGCCCCGCGAAGCGCTTGAGTGGATGCTGGCAGTACGTCAGCGCCACGGTGAACTCGGTGCGAGCCATGTTCAACAAGACCTCTATGACCAGATCATGGTCATGGCTGCCTTGCAGCTGGGCGACCTGCCGCGCGTGCGTCAGCTACTCAAGGCTCGCCTGACCACGCGCATCTGGGACGCGGCGACGTGGCAAGCTTACGAAGGCCGCTCGCGCCGTGTCGACGAGGTCCATGACGCCGCGGCGGCGCGCGCCGCGTTGCGCTGGGACATGAACTAGCGGGGAATTGGGCCTGGCGCTTGAACGTCGGTAAAATCCCGGCCTCAATGCGCCACGGAACCTTATCTTGCCGAACCTCACCGACCAGAGTGCCTAACATAATGACCCGCACACGTGG
>MERE01000197.1:0-3105 GCA_001771975.1 Betaproteobacteria bacterium RIFCSPLOWO2_02_FULL_68_150
TGATGGCGGAGGATGCGAGGATCGGCTACATGCCGGCGCGCGTCTGGGGCTGTCCGACGACGGCGATGTGGGTGTACCGGCTCGGCGCCGAAAAAGCCAAACGCATGCTGCTCACCGGCGACACGATCGACGGCGCGACCGCCAGGGCCTGGGGCCTCGTCCACGACGCGGTGCCGGCGAAAAAGCTGGACGCTGCCGTGGATGCGCTCGCCAGGCGCATGGCCGGCGTGCCGAAGAACCAGCTCATGATGCAAAAGCTCATGATCAACCAGGCCTACGACAACATGGGGCTTGCCGGCACGCAGATGATCGCGACGCTGTTCGACGGCATCACGCGCCATTCGCCCGAAGGAATGTGGTTCAAGCGCCATGCCGAGAAACACGGATTCCACGAGGCGGTGCGCTGGCGCGACAGCGGCAGGCCGATTCCGGAGGGAGGAAAAGCGCGATGAGCGTACGCATCGAGAAACAGGGCAAGGTCTGGACCGTGATTCACAGCCGGCCGCAGGCCCGCAACGCGATGGACCCGGAGAGCGCCGAGGCGCTGCTCGAAGCCTTTGTCGCCTTCGACCGCGATCCCGGCGCCGCCGTGGCGGTGCTCTGGGGCGAAGGCGGAGCGTTCTGCGCCGGCTGGGATCTGAAGTACGGCGCGGCGCTCGTCGACGATCCGGCGCCGCTGCAGGAGATCGCCTACCCGCTCGATGAGCGCGTGCGCGCGAACGGCCAGCTGCCGCGCGGGCCGCTCGGGCCGACGCGGCTCGAACTCGACAAGCCGGTGATCGCCGCGGTCGCCGGGCCGGCGGTCGCGGGCGGCTTCGAGCTTGCGCTGTGGTGCGACCTGCGTGTCATGGAGGAGTCGGCCTATTTCGGCGTTTATTGCCGGCGCTGGGGCGTGCCGCTGATCGACGGCGGCACCGTCCGCCTGCCGCGCCTGGTCGGCACCGGGCGCGCGCTCGAGATCATCCTCACCGGAAGAAAGGTGCCCGCGGAGGAGGCCTTGCGCATCGGCTGCTGTGAGCACGTCGTGCCCGAGGGCCGCTCGCGCGAATTCGCCGAGGCGATGGCCTACGAGATCGCGCGCTTTCCGCAGGCCTGCGCGCGCGCCGACCGCCGCTCGGTCTACATGCAGCAGGGCCTCTCGGTGCGCGAGGCGATGCGCAGGGAGTGGTACAACGGCATCCCGGCGTTCGTTGCCGAGGGCGCCGAAGGCGCCAAGCGCTTTGCCTCGGGCAAGGGGCGTCACGGGGATTTCCGCGACATCTGAAACGGCACCAGAGGCCCCTCGCCGGCGCTTGCGCCTGATGGACGCGTCTGCACGCTACCGGCGACTGCGCCGCCTTGCCTACGCGCTCGGCACGGCCGCGTTCATCCTCGCGTTCTTCCATCGCGTCGCCCCCGGCGCGATCGCCGCCGACCTGCGCAGCGCGTTCGACGCGAGTTCGACCGCGCTCGGTTTCATCGCGGCGTTCTATTTCTATCCCTACGCCGCGATGCAGCTGCCATCCGGGGTGCTCGCCGATTCGGTCGGGCCGCGGCGCCTGTTCACCGCGGGCTCGCTGGTGGCCGGCGCAGGGTCGCTGCTCTTCGCGTACGCGCCGAGCGTCGGCTGGCTGCTCGCGGGCCGCGCGCTGGTCGGGCTGGGCGTGGCGGTGGCGTTCGTATCGGTGCTCAAGCTCATCGCCTCGTGGTACAGCGAACGCGAGTTCGGCACCTGGGTCGGGGTGCTCATGCTGTTCGGAAACCTCGGCGCGCTGCTGGCCGCGTATCCGCTCGCCTGGGTCACGCAGTACGTCTCCTGGCGCACGGTGTTTGCAGTTGCCGGAGGCGCCTCGCTCGTCACCGCGGCGTGCATCTGGCTCTGGGTGCGCGACGATCCGCGCGACGCCGGCCTGCCGTCGGTGCATGCGCCGGACGGCAAATCGGATTCCGGACGCACGCACACGGGCTGGTGGGACGGGCTTGCGCAGGTGGCGGCGAACCGCGATACCTGGCCCGGATTCTTCATGCACCTGGGCATCGTCGGCTCCTACCTCACGTTCTCCGGGCTCTGGGCGGTGCCGTACATGACCGACGCCCTCGGCCATACGCGCACCAGCGCGACGCTGCACGTCACGGTGATGATCCTGGGATTTGCCTTCGGTTCGTTCGCCGTCGGCACGCTCTCGGATCGCATGGGCCGGCGCCTGCCGCTGCTGCGCGCGCTGTCGCTCCTTTACCTTTTGAGCTGGCTGCCCTGGGTGATGGGGTGGCAGCTTCCGGTCGCGGCGTCGCTCGCCGCCTTTACGCTGATGGGCGTGGGCATCGCGGGCGCGAGTCTTGCGTGGGCGCTCGCCAAGGAGCTCAATCCGCCAGCGCTCTCGGGGACTGCGACCAGCCTGGTGAATACCGGGGGCTTTCTCGGCACGGCGCTCTTTCAGCCGCTGGTGGGTTGGGTGCTCGACCGGATGGGTACCGCCGCGCCGCTCGAAAGCTATCGGAGCGCGGCGGCCGTGCTCGCGGCGATCGCGTTGTTCGGCGTGGTGGCGGCGTTCTTCATCCGCGAGACGGGCTGCCGCAACGTATACGCCGGGCGCGCCGTGCAGCAATGATGCGGAAAGCGCGCTGCGCTATCCGCCGGCGACCGGCTCCAGACGCACGAGCACGCCGCGCGACTCATCCGTGAGCAGGTAAAGAAAGCCGTCCGGCCCGGCGCGCACGTCGCGGATGCGCCCGAGCGCGCCCTGCAGCAACCGCTCCTCGCGCACCACTTTCTCGCCGTCGAGCTTGAGACGCACCAGCATCTGATCCTTGAGCGCGCCCACGAACAGGTCGCCGCGCCACTTCGGAAACCGGTCTCCGGTGTAGAACGCCATGCCCGAGGGCGCGATCGATGGCACCCAGGTGTGGATCGGCTGCGCCATGCCGGGCTTGGCGGAACCTTCCCCGATGCGCGTGCCGCTGCCGTAATTCACGCCGTAGGTGATCACCGGCCAGCCGTAGTTCGCGCCGGCGCGGATCACGTTCACTTCGTCGCCGCCCTGCGGACCGTGCTCGTGGGTCCACAGCGCACCGCTTTGCGGGTGCAGCGCCGCGCCCTGCTGGTTGCGGTGGCCGAGCGTGAACTTC
>MERE01000197.1:3116-5140 GCA_001771975.1 Betaproteobacteria bacterium RIFCSPLOWO2_02_FULL_68_150
CGGGTCTTTGCGCGCGCTCCATTTCGCCGCGGTCACCCAGCGTGATGTAGAGGAAGCCGGCGCGGTCGAACACGAGGCGCGAGCCGAAGTGCTGGCCCCGGTTTCCTTTGGGACTCTGGCGGAATATCACCTGCACGTTTTCCAGCCGGCTGCCGGCGAGGCGAGCGCGCGCCACCTCGGTGCCCACGCCGTCCGCACCGCGCGCGGCGTAGGACAGGTACACGAAACCGTTTTCGGCGAAGCGCGGGTGGAGCGCCACGTCCAGCAGCCCGCCCTGGCCGTGCACCGCGACCTCGGGCAGGCCGGCGACCGCTTGCGGCTCGAGCTTGCCGTCTTTGACGATGCGCAGGCGGCCGGCTTTTTCCGTGACCAGCATGCGGCCGTCGGGGAGAAAGGCGAGCGACCACGGCTGCTCGAGGCCGCGCACCAGCTCGACCAGCCGGAAGGCGTGTTCTTCCGATTGGATGGTCTGCGCGGCCGCCGGCAAGGCGAGCAATGCGGTCGCCAGCAGCGCAAGTACGTCCTTCAGAGGATCACGCTCCATTGCGCAACACCCGCAGCGCTCGCTCGAGAACCTGCCGGTCCTCCTGGTCCTTGTGGCGCAGCGACTGCTTGGTTTTCAGCAAGCCTTCGATGTCGAGCGTCCGCACCGGAGTGTCCTCGAGGTAGATCGTGACAATGTGCTCCTTGAGGGAGTCGAGCGTCTCGCCGCAAGCGCTGAACAGCAGGTCGACCACGATTTCGTCGGCGATGCGAATCGTGTTTCCCTCCTCGAACCACGCCGGATCGAGGTCGCGCGCGGCGCGGTCGGGCAATTGCAGCAGGGCCTGCTTCACCTTTTCGCCTTCGGCACGTGTCGGCTTCACCAGAACGTCGATATCGGTCGTACCGCGTTCGTAGCCGAGTGCGAACAGGGCGTAGCCGCCGATCAATACGTACTCGACATCGTGCTTCGCAAAGGCAGCCAGCAGCCGCTGCAGATCGGCAACGGTCGCCGGTCTCGCGGCGTCGGAGCCCGCTGGATCGATCACCGGAGTTCGCGCGCCCGCAGGTTCTGCACGATGGCGCGTGCCAGCGCTTCCTCGGAGTGGCGGGAGGCTTCCGCCGCGGTAGAAAACCGGTATATGCCCTTGGCGATCCCGGTCGTATTGACGGCGGCCAGCACGCGCGCGGCCTCTGCATGCGCCGCTGCGCGCAGCAGGGCTTCGGTCGTCGGTATCCCGCTGATGGCTGGCGGACGCCGTGTCCCGACCGTACGCATGATTTCCGGAGTCGCCGGCTTCAATGCCGCCGCAAGCGGGTCATCAGGCGCCGGACTGGCGTGAATTACGGATTGCTTCATGGGAAATCTCGTTCCCTGGCCGAGGCACAAATCATACGCCGGGCTTGCGGCAACGCCCTGCGATTGCGGCGTCGCGGCGGTGCCGGACCCGGTGCGGCGGCCTGGAAGTTTCCGCGTCACCTCGCCGCGCTCCAGATCGCTCATTCCGGCCCAACGCGCAATCTCGTCCAGCGTGCGATGGCAGCCGCGGCACAGGCCGCTCTGCGCGTCGATCGCGCAGACCTTGTTGCAGGGCGAAGCGATCACGCCGCGGCCTTGGCTCGTTTGGCGGCGAACGCCTTGCCTGCCTTGGAGCCGTATTCGCGCTCGAGCAGCGCCGAGATCCACTGCCCGGCCTCGACGAGGCGGCCGAAATCGATCCCGCTTTCGATGCCGAGACCGTCGAGCAGGTACACCACGTCCTCGGTGGCGACGTTGCCCGAGGCGCCCGCGGCGTAAGGGCAGCCGCCGAGGCCCGCGACCGACGTGTCGAAGGTGGCGACGCCGAGCTCGAGCGAGGCGTAGATGTTGGCGAGCGCCTGGCCGTAGGTGTCGTGGTAATGCCCGGCGAGCCTGTCGATCGGCACTTGTGCGGCGCAGGCCTCGATCATGGCCTGGGTTTTCGCCGGCGTGCCGACGCCGATGGTGTCGCCGAGCGAGATTTCGTAGCAGCCCATGGCGTAGAGCGCCGCCGCGACCTCGG
>MERE01000198.1 GCA_001771975.1 Betaproteobacteria bacterium RIFCSPLOWO2_02_FULL_68_150
GGCGATGCCGCAGCAGCACCGCGCCACGCTCCGGCGGCGTGAAACCATAGAACCAGTTCAGCAACCGAGGATTCGGACGCGGCGCGCGCAGCATCTCAGTTCGTGGCGCCGTCGTACTTCCAGCGGCCGCGCCACGCCGCCCTGACCGCATTCGGGTACTCCGGCCTGCCGAGGCTGCCGTTGTATCGGCCCAGCGCGAGATAGAAATCACCCTGCTCGAGGTCCAGGTAATGGCGCAGTATGACGCAGCCGTAGCGCAGGTTGATCCGCAGGCGGTACAGGTTGTCGCCCGGCCGACCGAGCAGCTTGGTCCAGAACGGCATCACCTGCATGTAGCCGCGCGCGCCTGCGGTGGAGGTGGCGTACTTGCGGAAGCCGGATTCGATTTCGATCAACCCCAGCACCAGCTGCGGGTCGAGGCCGGCGCGCGTGGCTTCGTGCTGCACCGACTTCAGCAGCTCGATGCGCTCTTTGCGGTCGGGAATGCGCGGCCGCAGGCGTTCCGACATCGCGTGAACCCAGGTGTGCGCGTCCTGCGCGTTGCGGAAATTGAATACGGCCGGCGCCTGGTCGGCGACCGCCGCGGCCAGCTGTGCGATCACGCTGTCGGCCATCGGCTCGTAGTGCTGCGCCCCTGCCAGCGCGTGGAGCGGCAGGATGAGCGCGCCGAGCGCGAGGGCGCGTCTCATGCGCCGGCGAGGCGCTCCCCGAGGTGCTGCACGCAGTCATTCAGCGGCACCGCGACCGGTGCCGCATCGCGGCGGCCCTTGTATTCCGCCTCGCCGCCCGCGAGACCGCGCTCCGAAACCACCAGGCGATGCGGTACGCCGATCAGATCCATGTCGGCGAACAGCACGCCCGGGCGCTCGCTGCGATCGTCGAGCAGCACCTCGATGCCGGCCGCGACGAGTTCGCCGTACAGGCGCTCCGTGGCCTCGCGCACCGCGGCGCTCTTGTGATAGCCGATCGGCACCAGGCAGGCCTCGAAGGGTGCCATCGCGCGCGGAAACAGGATGCCGCGCGCATCGTGATGCTGCTCGATGGCGGCGGCGACGATGCGCGTCACGCCGATGCCGTAGCATCCCATCTCCATCGGCCTGGCAGCGCCCTGCTCGTCGAGGAACTGGGCCTTCATCGCCTGCGAGTACTTGGTGCGCAACTGGAAGATATGGCCGACTTCGATTCCGCGCTGGATGCGCAGGCGTCCGCGCCCGTCCGGGCTCGGGTCGCCCTCGACGACGTTGCGCAGATCGGCGACTTCCGGCTCGGGTGCGTCGCGTCCCCAGTTGGCGCCCGTGAGGTGGAACCCCTCCGCGTTAGCGCCACAGACGAAATCGGACATGGCCGCCGCCGTGCGATCGGCGATCACCCGCGCGCGCGCGCCGAGCGGCCCGATGTAGCCCGGCTTGCAGCCGAGTGCACGCTCGATTTCCGCCTCGCTCGCAAAACGAAACGGCGCGAGGCCCGGCATCTTCGAGGTCTTCACCTCGTTCAGGCTGTGATCGCCGCGCAGCAGCAGCAGCACGAACTCTTCGTCGTGCATCACCGCGATCGCCTTGACGGTGCGCTCGAGCGGCAGCTTGAGCAGCGCGGCGACGTCTTCGCAGCGGGTCCGTTCCGGCGTCTCCACCCGCGTGAGCGCCTCGGCAGGCAGGGCGCGCGGTGCAGGCGGCGCGAGCGCTTCGGCGAGTTCGACGTTGGCTGCGTAGTCCGATTCCGGACACCACGCAATGGCGTCCTCGCCCGAATCGGCAAGCACCTGGAACTCGTGCGATCCGGTGCCGCCGATGGCGCCGGTGTCCGCCGCCACGGCGCGAAAGCCCAGTCCAAGGCGGGTGAAAATGCGCGAATAGGTGTCGTACATGTTGCGGTATTCGCGCTCCAGCCCGGCGTGATCGGCATGGAACGAGTAGCCATCCTTCATGATGAATTCGCGGCCGCGCAGGATGCCGAAGCGCGGGCGCCGCTCGTCGCGGAACTTCACCTGGATCTGATAGAAATGCACCGGCAGCTGGCGGTAGCTCTTCAGCTCGCTGCGTGCCAGATCGGTGATCACTTCCTCGGAGGTCGGCTGGATCACGAATTCGCGCTCATGGCGATCCTTCAGGCGCAACAGTTCCGGCCCGTAGGCGCTCCAGCGGCCCGATTCCCGCCACAGCTCGCCGGGCTGCACCACCGGCATCGCGAGTTCGACGGCGCCGGCGCGGTTCATCTCCTCGCGCACGATCGCAGCCACCTTGTGCAGCACGCGCAGGCCCAGAGGCATCCACGTATAGATGCCGGCAGCGAGCCGGCGCACCAGCCCGGCGCGGATCATCAGCTGATGGCTGACGAGTTCGGCGTCGGCGGGCGCCTCCTTGATCGTGCTGAAGAAGAATCTCGAGCTGCGCATGGTGTCGGGCGCCGCGCTGAACCAATTGGCGACGGCGTTGTCATTGCTGCGGGGCTGTGAAAAAATGCCGAACGAATTCTAGCTTAGGTGGTGCTGGCATGCTCGACAGGGACGGCTACCGGCCGAATGTGGGCATCATCCTTGCCAACTTGCGCAACGAGGTGTTCTGGGGCAAGCGCGTCAACCAGCACTCGTGGCAGTTTCCGCAGGGCGGCATCCAGCACGGCGAAACTCCCGAAAAGGCGATGTATCGCGAGCTGGAGGAGGAGATCGGTCTCAAGACCGACCACGTGCGCATTCTCGGGCGCACGCGCCAGTGGCTGCGCTACGACGTGCCGAAGCAATGGGTCCGGCGCGACTGGCGTGGCACCTACCGCGGACAGAAGCAGATCTGGTACCTGCTGCGGCTGCTGGGGCGCGATTGCGACGTCAAGCTGCGCGCCAGCGGCCATCCGGAATTCGATGCCTGGCGCTGGCACGGCTACTGGGTGCCGGTGGAATCGGTGATCGAATTCAAGCGCGAGGTCTACAACCAGGCGCTGGCCGAGCTGCACCGTTACCTCAACGCCGACCGGCGCCGGCGCGCGCTGCGCGCGGGGGTTGCGCGGACGCCGGCCGCGGCATCGGAATAGCAGTCTTCAATTCACAGTATTGCGAGAATCAATTTGCTCAATTGGGCGCGCGGCGCTAACTTGGCGCGCATCGGCTGGCCGAATTTCACCCAGGAGATGACCATGCAACTCAAAGGATCGAAAACGCACGAGAATCTGAAAGCCGCCTTCGCGGGCGAGTCGCAAGCCAACCGGCGCTACCTCTATTTCGCCGCCAAGGCCGATGTCGAAGGCCAGAACGACGTTGCCGCGCTGTTTCGGTCCACCGCCGAGGGCGAGACCGGCCATGCGCACGGGCACCTCGAGTACATGGAGCCCGTCGGCGACCCGGCGACCGACCTGCCGATCGGCAAGTCGCGCCTGAACCTGGCGGCCGCGGTGGCCGGCGAAACGCACGAGTACACCGACATGTACCCCGGCATGGCCAAGAGCGCGCGCGAGGAGGGGTTTGGCGAAATCGCCGACTGGTTCGAGACGCTCGCCAAGGCAGAGCGCTCGCATGCCAACCGCTTCAAGAAGGCGCTCGATCAGCTGGTGGACTGACGCGCCCTGCGGCATGCCACAGATCGCGAGGGAAAGCCTCCTGTCGCTGGAGGCTTATGCGAAGCAGCGTGAGGATTTCCGTGCGCGCGTGATCGCACACAAGAAGCAGCGCAGCGTCCATCTCGGCGAGCACCTGACGCTGGTGTTCGAGAACGAGCTCACCATCCGTTACCAGATCCAGGAGATGCTGCGCATCGAGCGCATCTTCGAGGAGGACGGTATCCGCGACGAGCTCGAGACCTACAATCCGCTCGTTCCGGATGGCAGCAACTGGAAGGTGACGCTGCTGCTCGAGTATCCCGACGTGCAGGAGCGGCATCGCAGGCTGGCCGGGCTGAGGGGCATCGAAGACCGCGTTTGGGTGCAGATCGAGGGCTGTGAGCGCGTGTTCGCGATCGCCGACGAAGACCTCGATCGCGAGAACGAGCAGAAAACCTCGTCGGTGCATTTCCTGCGCTTCGAGCTCACTGCGCAGATGTGCGGCGCCCTGAAGCATGGCGTCGGACTGAGGCTGGGCGTCGACCATCCGCACTACCGCGCCAGCACGGAGGTTGCTCGCGACATCCGGGCGTCGCTCGCTTGCGATCTGGCGTAAGGGGTGCGCTGCGGATCCTGCTCGCGGCGCTCGCCGCCACGAGTGCCGCGCCGTTGTCCGCCCAGCCGAAGTCCGACTGGGAGCTGGCCGAAGAGGAGCGGCGCTGGCGGGAAGTCGATTTCATGCTGCCGCAATACCCGAAGGCGGCGGACCTGGTCGAATTCGACGTCAGCGCGGCACGCGATTTCCGCTTCTTCATCGACGCCACCTCGCTTTCGGTGGGCAAGGACGGCGTGGTGCGCTATACCCTGGTCGCCCGCAGCGCCTCCGGCGTGGAGAATGTCAGCTACGAGGGAATTCGCTGCAAGTCCGGGACTGTGCGGGCGTATGCGTTTGGCCAAGGCGGTGGCCGTTGGTCGGGGCGCGGCACGGCGTGGCGCCAGATCGAGCGCAAAGAGGCGCAGGGCTGGCATTTTGCCTTGTGGCGCGACTACTTCTGCCCTCACGCCATTGCGATTCACGATGCCGCCGAGGGCATCGACGCGCTGCGCCGCGGCGGCCCTCCGGATGCGGCGCGAGCGGACACTTCCGGCCGCTAGACCAGGGCCAGGTTGTCGCGATGGATGAGTTCGGGCTCGTCCACGTAGCCGAGAGCGATCTCGATCTCGGATGACGGGCGGCGCAGGATGAGGCGCGTTTCCGCCGCCGAGTAATTGACCAGGCCGCGCGCCACTTCGCGGCCCGCCGGATCCTCGCAGCAGACCACTTCGCCGCGCACGAATTCCCCGCTCACGCCTGTCACGCCGATGGGCAGCAGGCTCTTGCCGTCCCGCACCAGCGCGCGCACGGCTCCGGCATCCAATGTCAGCCGGCCGCCGACATTCAGATGGTCCGCGAGCCATTGCTTGCGTGCCGCGAGCGGCTGGGTCTGCGCCACCAGCAGCGTACCGAGGATCTCACCCTGCGCCAGCCGGAACAGCACGTCGCGTTCACGTCCGGAGGCAATCAGGGTGTGCGCGCCGCTGCGGGCGGCACGCTTCGCCGCGAGTACCTTGGTCAGCATGCCGCCCTTGGCAAGGCCGCTGCCGGCGCCGCCTGCGACCGCCTCCAGCCAGGCGGCCCCCGCCGGCGCTTCCGCGACGAGCGTCGCGCCCGCGCGGGTGCGCGGATCCGCGTCGAACAGGCCGCTCTGGTCGGTGAGGATGACGAGTGCATCGGCCTCGACGAGGTTGGTCACGAGCGCCGCCAGCGTGTCGTTGTCGCCGAACTTGATTTCGTCCGTCACCACGGTGTCGTTTTCGTTGATCACCGGAATGACGCCGAGCGCGAGCAGGGTGCGCAGCGTCGAGCGCGCATTGAGGTAGCGCTGCCGGTCGGCCAGGTCGGCGTGCGTAAGCAGGACCTGTGCCGTGGCCAGGCCGTGCTCCCGGAAACACGATTCGTAGCACTGCGCCAGCCCCATTTGCCCGACCGCGGCAGCCGCCTGCAGCTCGTGCATCGCGCTGGGCCGGCGCGTCATTCCCAGGCGTTGCAGGCCTTCGGCGATCGCGCCCGACGACACCATGATGCAGCGCCTGCCAGTGGCGCGCAGGCGCGCGATCTGCGCGGCCCAGCGCGCGATCGCTTCGACATCGAGGCCGCGGCCGTTGTTCGTGACGAGCGACGACCCGACCTTGACGACCAGGGTGCGCGCTTCGGCAATCCGTGTGCGCATGCGGCTGCCGGACTCAGGCCGCGCGGCGCGCCCGCTCGGGACGCTCGGCCGCGGCGGCGAGAAACCGGTAGGCGGCGCGGCAGAGGTCGGCGCAGCCCTCGCCGGTCAGCGCGGAAATCCTGTGCCACGGACGCCTCCAGCGCAACGCGCGCAGGATCCTTCGTATGCGCGCGTCGGCGTCGGGCGCAAGATCGGACTTGTTGAACACGAGCCAGCGGGGCTTGCGGTACAAAGCCGGGTCGTACTTCTTCAGTTCGAGGGCGATGGCACGCGCGTCTCTGACCGGGTCTGCGGCGTCATCCAGCGGCGCAATATCGATCAGATGCAGCAGCAGCCGGGTGCGCCCCAGGTGGCGCAGGAACTGATGGCCCAGCCCGGCGCCTTCGGCGGCGCCTTCGATCAGCCCGGGGATGTCGGCGACGACGAAGCTTGCATCCTGCGCCACGCGCACCACGCCAAGCGACGGGCTGAGCGTCGTGAACGGATAGTCTGCGACCTTGGGCCGCGCGCTCGACACGGCGCGAATGAAAGTCGACTTGCCGGCGTTCGGCAGCCCGAGCAGGCCGACATCCGCCAGCACGCGGAGTTCCAGCGCCAGGCTGCGGCGTTCGCCAGGCTCGCCGCGGGTGAACTGACGCGGCGAGCGATTGACGCTCGACTTGAAATGGAGGTTGCCGAGGCCGCCCTTGCCGCCCCGGGCGAGCAGCGCGCGCTCGCCGTCGCGCGCCAGATCGGCAATCTGTTCGCCGCTCTGCAGGTCGCGCACCAGGGTGCCGACCGGCATGCGCAATTCGATGTCGCTCCCGCCGCGGCCGTATTGATCGGATTTGCGACCGGGCTCGCCGCTTTCGGCACGGTGGTGGCGCGCGAAGCGGTAGTCGACGAGGGTATTGATATTGCGGTCGGCAACCGCCCAGACGCTGCCGCCGCGCCCGCCGTCGCCGCCGGCGGGTCCGCCGCGCGGCACGTACTTCTCGCGCCGGAACGCGGCGCTGCCGTTGCCGCCGTCGCCGGCCTGCACGTCGATTCTGGCTTCGTCGATGAATTTCATGGCACGAAAACTAAAAAGCCCTATCGACTCCGATAGGGCTTTGCGTGGAGTCGGGCGCCGGTCTTAGGCCGGCACCACGCTCACGGTTTTCTTGTTGCCCGCGCCCCTGACGGCGTAGTCCACCGTGCCGGGGGCGGTCGCGAACAGCGTGTGGTCCCGGCCCATGCCGACGTTGGACCCGGGATGCACCACCGTACCGCGCTGACGGACCAGGATCTGTCCGGCGTTGACGCGCTCGCCGCCATAAACCTTGACGCCGAGGCGCTTGGACTGTGAGTCGCGGCCGTTGCGGGAACTGCCGCCTGCTTTCTTGTGTGCCATGTTTTCTTTCTCCTAGCCGGTCACGACGTCGTCAATGCGGATCTCGGTGAACCCTTGACGGTGTCCCTGGGATTTCTGGTAGTGCTTGCGGCGGCGCAGCTTGAAGATCGCCACCTTGTCGCCGCGCCCGTGCGCCACCACGGTGGCGTTGACGCGGGCACCCGTCACGAACGGCGCACCGACGCGTGCATCGTCGCCGTCGCCGACCATCAGCACCTGGTCGAACGAAATCGCCGCGCCGACTTGCGCCGGCAGGGATTCGACGCGCACCGCGTCGCCCGGTTTGACGCGGTACTGTTTGCCGCCGCTCTGGATCACTGCTTGCATGGGAATCGTTCCCTATCGAGGCGTAAAGACTTGGAATTATAGAAGATTTCAGGCTCGCTCGTCAAAGCCCCCTATGCTAAGCTTCGCGCCCCGCACGCATGGAAACGCTTCCCTTCCTGGCACCGATCGCCGCGGACCTGCGTCGCGTCGACGAGGTGATCGGTGCCCGTCTTGAGTCCGACGTGCCGCTGGTGCGCCGGGTCGCGGAGTACATCGTAGCGGGCGGCGGCAAGCGGCTGCGCCCTGCCGTGATGCTGCTGGCTGCCGGGGCGTCCGGCTATTGCGGCGACGCGCGCTTCGAACTCGCGGCCGTGGTGGAATTCATCCACACCGCGACGCTGTTGCACGACGACGTGGTCGACGAGTCAGGATTGCGGCGCGGGCGCAAGACGGCCAATGCGGCATTCGGCAATGCGGCGTCGGTGTTGGTCGGCGATTTCCTGTATTCGCGCGCATTCCAGATGATGGTGCGGCTCGACAGCATGCGCGTGATGCACGTACTGGCGGACGCGACCAACACCATTGCCGAGGGCGAGGTGCTCCAGCTCATGAACTGCCACGACCCCGATGTGGCGGAGGCGGGCTATCTGAGCGTGATTCGCCGCAAGACGGCCAAGCTGTTCGAGGCGGCGGCGCGTCTCGGCGGGATCCTCGGCGGCGTGACCGGGGAGCTCGAGCGCGGCCTGGCGGACTACGGCATGCACGTCGGTACCGCCTTCCAGCTGACCGACGACGTTCTCGACTATTCGGGAAACTCTGGCGAGATCGGCAAGAGCCTGGGCGACGACCTGGCCGAGGGCAAGCCGACGTTGCCGCTCATTCGCACCATGGCCGTGGGAACTGCGGAGCAGGCGGCGCTGGTGCGACAGGCCATCGTGGATGGCGGCCGCGGCGAATTTCGCCGGGTGCTTGCCGCGATCGAAGCCACCGCTGCACTCGGCTACACGCGCGAGATCGCGCGCGCCGAGCAGGATGCGGCCTGCCATGCGATCGCGCCGTTGGCGCCGTCGGCGTATCGGGATTCTCTGCTAGAATTGGCCGCCTTTTCCGTGGCGCGCCGCCACTAGCGCGTCACCGGCCTCGGGGTGTAGCTCAGCCTGGTAGAGTACTGCGTTCGGGACGCAGGAGTCGGAGGTTCAAATCCTCTCACCCCGACCATTTTCCCCCGCTTGCCGCAGCGCATCGCATAATCCGGGCATGGGCCGCTTCATCCTCCTGGTCGTCGCGCTGTTCTTTCTGGTCTGGTTGGTGCGCAGCGCGCTCACCGGGCGCAAACCGCGCGGCGACGCGGATGCGCCGCCGCCGGGGCAGGCCGAGCTGGTGCAGTGCGCGCACTGCGGCATGCACCTGCCGCGCGCGGAGGCGCGCAGCGCCGGGGGGCGTACCTACTGCAGCGAGGAGCACTGGCGGCTGGGTCCGCGAGACGTTTGATGCACGCGCTGCCGCGTTACTCGGGACTCTTCGGGCACGACGAGCGCACGCCGGAGTCGTTCTGGGTATCGCTGCGGTACTTCAACCGCTATCGGATTGCGCTGGCGGGGCTCTTTCTCGGCATCGTGCTGGTCTACGGCGATGCGCTCAACCTGGGTTCGCACCGGCTGGATGCTTTTCGTGCGGTAAGCGTCGCCTATCTTGCCTTGGGCGCCGGATTCGAATGGCTGATGCGCCATTGGCGCGGGCGGTTCAACCTGCAGCTGTCGTGCCACGTGTTCGTCGATATCGTCGCGATCACGCTGCTGATGTACGCAAGCGGAGGCATCCGCAGCGGGCTGGGCATGATGCTGCTGATTTCGCTCATCGGTGCTGCGCTGGTTGCGCCGCGCCGTCTGACGCTGCTCTATGCCGCGCTCGCCGCGATCGCGGTGCTGCTCGAACAAAGCCTCTGGGTGCTGGCGTTCGATGCGCCGACCGCGAACTACCTGCCGCCGGCCTTGCTCGCGATCGGCTGCTTCGCCGGCGCCAGCGTCACGAGCTGGCTGGCACAGCGCGTCGCGGTCAGCCAGATGCTCGCGCAGCAACGCGGGCGCGAGCTGGAAAGCCAGATGCGCGTCAGCCAGCGCATCATCGAAAGCATGCAGGATGGCGTTCTGGTGCTCGATCGCGACGGTCGCATTGCGCAGCACAATCCGAGGGCGCAGCGTCTGCTCGAGGCCGATACGATGATCGGCGAAGAGTTGGCGCCCCGGCTGCCGGGATTCGGCGCCGCCTGGCAGGCGTGGCGCGACCGGCGACCGGGGTCGCCCTGGTCGGATCTGGACATGGCGGGGCGAGGCCTTCGCGTGCGCTTCGTCGAAACCGGGGCCGACTCGGAGTTCTGCGTGCTGTTCCTCGAGGACATCACGCGCTCGCGCGAGCAGGCGCAGCAGCTCAAGCTGGCCGCGCTCGGCAGGCTGACGGCGAACATTGCGCACGAGATCCGCAACCCCCTTTCGGCGATCAGCCATGCCAGCGAGCTGCTCGACGAGGACCGCGGCATCATGGATCGGGCGCGCCTGACGCGCATCGTGCGCGACAACACGCGCCGGCTGGAGCGGCTGGTGACCGATGTCCTGCAGCTCAGCCGGCGCGACCGCATGACACCGGACCGCATCGACCTCAAGGCGTGGTTGCCGACGTTCGTCGAGGAATTCTGCGCCATCGAGCAAGTTCCGCCGGCGCGCATCGCGTTGGACGCGGCGCAAGGCGCGGCAATCGAATTCGATCGCGAGCACCTTCGCCAGGTGCTCTGGAACCTGCTGCGCAATGCCGTGCGCTATGCCGGCGGCGGGCCGCGCAGCGTGCGCCTCGAACTGCGCACCATCGCCCATCAAGTACAATTGAGCGTAATCGACAACGGCCCCGGCGTGCCCGCGGCGCAACAGGGGCAACTGTTCGAGCCCTTCTTCACCACCGATAGCAAGGGGACCGGGTTGGGGTTGTATCTTGCGCGTGAACTGTGCGCGACGAACCGCGCCCGGCTCGATTACGTCGACGACATGGCGGGAGCGCATTTCAGGATCCGGTTTCGCGAGGCGGCCCGATGAAGCGCGGCGAGCGGCGCGCGGAGTCGCCACCAGCGCGCGTTCTGGTCGTCGACGACGAGCCGGACATTCGCGAACTGCTCGAGCTGACGCTGCTGCGCATGGGGCTGGGCGTCGAGGCGGTCGGCACGATCGGCGCCGCCAAGGAACAGCTGCGCGACGGTCATTTCAATCTCTGCCTCACCGACATGCGGCTGCCCGATGGCGAGGGGCTCGAGCTGGTGCGTCACATCGCCGCCTTGCCCACGGATGTCCCGGTTGCCGTGATCACGGCCTACGGCAGCGCGGAAAACGCGGTCGCCGCGCTCAAGGCCGGCGCGTTCGACTATGTCTCGAAGCCGGTCGGGCTGGAACAGGTGCGGGCGCTGGTGCGCTCGGCACTGTCGCTGCCGGCGCGCGGCGAGCCGGCGTCGGAAGCCCAGTCGCTGCTGGGCGAGAGCCCGCCGCTCAGGGCCGTGCGCGGGACCATCGCCAAGCTCGCGCGCACGCAGGCACCGGTGTACATCTCGGGCGAGTCGGGCAGCGGCAAGGAGCTCGCCGCGCGCCTGATTCACGTCAATGGCGCGCGCCGCGAGCGTCCGTTCGTGCCGGTGAACTGCGGCGCGATCCCCGAACCACTCATGGAAAGCGAGTTCTTCGGCTACCGCAAGGGCGCGTTCACCGGCGCCGACCAGGACCGCGACGGTTTCTTCCAGGCCGCGAACGGCGGCACCCTGTTCCTCGACGAAGTGGCGGACCTGCCGCTCGCCATGCAGGTGAAACTGCTGCGCGCCATCCAGGAAAAGCGCGTGCGTCAGGTGGGTGCGACGCAGGAGGAGCCGGTGGATGTGCGCATCATCAGCGCGACCCACCAGGTGCTGTCGGCGCTGGTGAATGCCGGCCGGTTCCGCCAGGACCTGTTCTACCGGCTCAACGTCATCGAGCTGAAGATGCCGCCGCTGCGGGAGTGCCGTGAGGACATACCGCTGATCGCCGCGGCGATCGTCGAACGCCTTGGCCGGCAGGGCGGTCGCAGCGGGGCGCGGCTCGCCCCGGATGCGGCGGCGGAGCTGGCACGCTACGGCTTTCCGGGCAACGTGCGCGAGCTCGAGAACATCCTGGAGCGTGCGCTCGCGCTTTCCGCCCTCGACGAGATCGGCGTCGCGGACTTGAGCCTCGACCCGCTCGCCGAGGTCGAGCCCGGGTCCGCAGAATCGCTGCTGCAGTATCTGGACGGCGTCGAGCGCCGGGCGATCCTCGAGGCGTTGACCAAGACCGGATTCAACCGCACCGCCGCGGCGAAGATCCTCGGCATCACGTTTCGCGCGCTGCGCTACCGGATGCAGCGCCTCGGCATCCGCGGGCCGGATCCGGGAGGGCGCGCAGCCTGACGCGGTTCTGGCGCGGCGGCGTACTGGACGCGGCGCGCTTCGTGCCGTCGCCCAACTGCGACGCGCGGCCGCCGCGCAGCGCGGTCACCTTGCTGGTGCTGCATGCGATCAGCCTGCCGCGCGGCCAGTTCGGCGGCGATGCGGTGGAGCGCCTGTTCAGCAACCGTCTCGATGCTGCGGCGCACGCTTCGTTCCGCGGTCTCGAGCGCTTGCGCGTCTCGGCGCATTTCCTGGTGCGGCGCGACGGCACGCTGATCCAGTTCGTCCCGATCCAGCGGCGGGCGTGGCACGCGGGAGTTTCGCGCTGGCGCGGCCGCGCGCGCTGCAACGACTTCTCCGTCGGCGTCGAACTCGAAGGTACCGACGACGGCGCGTTCAGCGCGGCTCAGTACGCCGGCCTCGGCGTTCTGGTGCCCGCGCTGCGCGCCGCGCTGCCGATCCGCGAGATCGCGGCGCACAGCGACATCGCGCCGGGCCGCAAGACCGATCCCGGCAGCGCTTTCGACTGGCTGCGCCTGCTCGCCGGATTGGCGCGCGCCTGAAGCGCGCGCGCCCATCGCGTTGTGGTAGCTTGCATTTTTTTTTTGCCGCGAGTACATTGCGTGCACTAGAGATAGTTCGCCATCTGATTGCAGGTACTAGATGTTGTGGTCGAGACCGGGACTGGCGAGACTGCCCGGTGCAGTTGAACACAGGAGAGGGGAAGTCAGGCATGCAGGTTGTTCAGGACAGCGCGCACCACAAGAGCGCATCGATTACCGGCATCCACGCGCAGGATTCCACGCTCGACAGCCGCTACGCAGACTACAAGGTCATCCGCCGCAACGGTGCCGTGGTCGGATTCGAGCCGGGCAAGATCGCCGTGGCGATGACCAAGGCCTTTCTGGCCGTGAATGGCAGCCAGGGCGCCGCCTCCGCGCGCATCCGCGAACTGGTGACGGTATTGAGCGATGGCGTGGTGGGCGCGCTGATCCGCCGGCAGCCGGCGGGCGGCACCTTTCACATCGAGGATATCCAGGATCAGGTCGAGCTGGCGCTGATGCGTTCGGGCGAGCACGACGTGGCACGCGCGTACGTCCTGTATCGCGAAGAACGCGCCAAGGTGCGCGCGCTGCAGAAGAACGGCCGTGAGCGCCCGGGCGAAGCGCCGGTGCGCCATGTGCTCGAGGGCGGCGCGCGCCGGCCGCTGGACGTGGCGGCGCTGCGGCGCCTGCTCGAGTCGGCATGTGCCGGGCTGGGGCGCGACATCGTCCCCGGACAGATCCTGGAAGCCACCCTGCGCGACCTGTACGACGGCGTGCCCGCGGCTGAGGTGCGCAAGTCTGCAATCCTCGCGGCGCGGGCGCTGATCGAAAAGGACCCGGCTTACAGTTACGTCACGGCGCGGCTGCTGTTGCATACGATCCGCCACGAGGTCCTCGGCGAGGAAGTGCTGCAGGAGGCGATGCACGGGCGCTATGCTGCGTTTTTCCCGGAGTTCATCCGCGGCGGGATCGCCGCCGAGCTGCTCGATGCCGAGCTTGCCCGGTTCGATCTCGAGCGCCTGGGCGCGGCGCTGCGACCGGAGCGCGATCTCGGTTTCGGCTATCTCGGCCTGCAGACGCTGTACGACCGCTATTTTCTGCATGTGCGCGGGCGGCGGATCGAGCTGCCACAGGCGTTTTTCATGCGCGTGGCGATGGGCCTCGCGCTGCGCGAGCCCGATCGCGAGGCGCGCGCGATCGAGTTCTACGAAGTGCTCTCGCGCTTCGCGTTCATGAGTTCGACGCCCACCCTGTTCAATTCAGGCACGCGCCGGGCGCAGCTTTCCTCCTGCTACCTGAGCACGGTGGCCGACGACCTGGAAGGGATCTACGACGCCATCAAGGAGAACGCGCTGCTCGCCAAATACGCCGGCGGATTGGGCAACGACTGGACGCCGGTGCGAGCGCTGGGGGCGCACATCAAGGGTACCAACGGCAAGAGCCAGGGGGTGGTGCCGTTCCTGAAAGTGGTCAACGACACCGCGGTGGCGGTGAACCAGGGCGGCAAGCGCAAGGGCGCGGTCTGCTCCTACCTGGAAAGCTGGCACCTCGACGTCGAGGAGTTCCTCGAACTGCGCAAGAACACGGGCGACGATCGCCGGCGCACGCACGACATGAACACGGCCAACTGGATTCCGGACCTGTTCATGAAGCGCGTCATGGCGAAGGCGGACTGGACGCTGTTCAGCCCGTCCGACGTGCCCGAACTGCACGAGCGCTGCGGCACCGCATTCGAGGAAGCGTACCTGCGCTACGAAGACCTGGTCGCGCGCGGCGAACTGAAGCTGTTCAAAAGGCTTCCCGCGGTTCAGCTCTGGCGCAAGATGCTCTCGATGCTGTTCGAAACCGGCCACCCGTGGATCACCTTCAAGGATCCCTGCAATCTGCGCAGCCCGCAGCAGCACGTCGGCGTCGTGCACAGTTCCAACCTCTGCACCGAGATCACGCTCAATACCTCGGGCGACGAGATCGCGGTCTGCAATCTGGGGTCGGTCAACCTGGCCGCTCATCTGAGCGACGGCGGACTGGATTTCGACCGGCTGCAAGCGACCATCCGTACCGCGATGCGGATGCTCGACAACGTGATCGACATCAACTATTACGCGGTCGGCAAGGCGCGCAACTCGAATCTGCGGCATCGCCCGGTCGGGCTGGGAATCATGGGGTTCCAGGATTGCCTGCACCGGATGCGCATTCCCTTTGCATCGCCGGAGGCAGTGGATTTTGCCGACCGGTCGATGGAAATGGTCGCCTACGCTGCCTACTGGGCGTCGACCGAACTCGCCGAAGAGCGCGGCCGCTACCCTTCGTTCCGGGGTTCGCTCTGGGACCGCGGCGTGCTGCCGCTCGATACGCTCGACCTTCTCGCCAGGGAGCGCGGCGGGCAGGTCGAGGTGGATCGCTCGGCGGTCCTGGATTGGGAGCCGCTGCGCGCGCGCATGCGGCGCTTCGGCATGCGCAATTCCAACTGCCTGGCGATCGCCCCGACCGCGACCATCGCGAATATCGTGGGGGTTTCGGCATCGATCGAGCCGACCTACCAGAACCTCTACGTGAAATCGAACCTGTCGGGCGAATTCACCGTCGTCAACGAATTCCTGGTGGCTGATCTCAAGGCGGCAGGCCTGTGGGACGAAGTGATGATCGCCGACCTCAAGTACTTCGACGGCAACCTGGGGCGCATCGACCGCGTGCCGGCGGCGCTGCGCCGACTGTACGCGACCGCATTCGAAATCGAGCCGACCTGGCTGGTCGAGGCGGCGGCGCGCCGCCAGAAGTGGATCGACCAGGCGCAGTCGCTCAATATCTACATGGCAGGGGCTTCGGGCCGCACGCTCGACGAGACCTACAAGCTGGCCTGGATTCGCGGGCTGAAGACCACCTACTATCTGCGCGCACTGGGCGCCACGCACGCGGAGAAATCGACGGTCAAGGCAGGCCAGTTGAACGCCGTTTCCGCGGCCGTCGCCGGCGACGGCGCGGCGCCCGCCACGGCGGCGAAATTCTGCGCGCTCGACAGCCCTGAGTGCGAGGCCTGCCAGTAATGCTCACGTTCGAGAACGAGGGCAGGCTGAATCTGCTCCCGCAAGCAGCGCACAACGCGCGCCGCGCGTTGGTCGCTGCAGCCGCGGCGACGGCCGCGCCGGCGGGCGCCGACAACCCGTTGCGCCGCGTGTCGGTCGAAGACAAGCGCGTGATCAATTCGAGGGCCGATGTCAATCAGCTCGTGCCCTTCAAGTACCGCTGGGCGTGGGACAAGTATCTGGCCGCGTGCGCCAATCACTGGATGCCCCAGGAAATCAACATGAGCCGCGATATCGGCTTGTGGAAGGACCCAGCCGGCCTGAGCGAGGACGAACGCCGCCTCGTCAAGCGCAATCTCGGGTTTTTCGTCACCGCCGATTCGCTGGCGGCGAACAATATCGTGCTCGGGACCTATCGCCACATCACCGCGCCCGAATGCCGTCAGTACCTGCTGCGCCAGGCATTCGAAGAGGCAATCCACACGCACGCCTACCAGTACATCGTCGAGAGTCTCGATCTGGACGCGGGCGAAGTGTTCAATGCCTATCACGAGGTGCCGTCGATCCGCGACAAGGACGAATTTCTCATCCCGTTCATCGACACCCTGACGGATCCGGCGTTTCGCACCGGCACGCCGCAGAGCGACCAGGCGCTGCTCAGGAGCCTGATCGTGTTTTCCTGCCTGATGGAGGGGCTGTTCTTCTATGTCGGCTTCGTGCAGGTGCTGGCGCTTGGCCGGCAGAACAAGATGACCGGATCCGCGGAGCAGTACATGTACATCCTGCGGGACGAGTCGATGCATTGCAATTTCGGCATCGACCTGGTGAACCAGATCAAGCTGGAGAACCCGCACCTCTGGAGCGGTCAGTTCCGGGACGAACTGCAGGGCCTTTTTGCCAGGGCGGTGGAGCTGGAATACCGTTATGCGGAGGACACCATGCCGCGCGGTGTCCTCGGATTGAACGCACCGATGTTCAAGGAGTATCTGCGGTTCATCGCCAACCGGCGCTGCCGGCAGATCGGTCTGGAGGCACTTTACCCGGGCGCCGGCAATCCGTTTCCCTGGATGAGCGAAATGATCGATCTGAAGAAGGAACGCAATTTCTTCGAGACCCGGGTGATCGAGTATCAGACCGGCGGCGCGTTGAGCTGGGACTGAGCCGGTGACGCCAATCTTCCCGGAGGACGGACGATGCATCGAGTGACCGCATGCAAGGCCGAAGAGGACTACCGGCTGTGGATCCGCTTCGAGGACGGGCTGGAGGGCAGTGTCTCGCTGGGCAACCTGCTCGAGATCGGCGCGTTCAAGCTCTGGCGTGACGCGCGCGAGTTCGAGAAAGTCAGCGTCGACCCTGCGACCGCGACGGTGACCTGGGAGGGTGGCATCCGGCTCGACCCGGATGTCCTTTACCAGGATCTGATCGGCCGGAGCGGTGCATGATGCTGGTCGGCAACGTCGGATTCAATCCTCGTGCGGGAAGCGATTCCTGCGCGCGGTTGAATAGTCCGGTCCTTTCGGGCCGGGCTTTCTTGTGCAACTCTCACTAGGAGATAGCTATGGCAACGAAGAAAAAAGCCAAGAAGACCGCAAAGAAAAAGAAAAAGAAGAAAGCATCTAAGAAGAAGAAATCTTCCAAGAAAAAGGTAGCCAAGAAGGCAGCGGGCAAGAAGAAAGCCGCCAAGAAGAAGAAACCGGCAAAGAAGAAAAAGAAAGCGGCAGCAAAGCCCGCAAGACCTGTGGCCAGGCCAGCGGCAGCGGCGGCAACCCCTGAAGTTCCGCCGTCAGCCGCAGCGACCCTCGGTGCGAGAACCGCGCTGAACCCCGGGGCCGCGTGGCCATTCCCAACCGGATCCCGGCCGTAATCGGGAACCGATCGGGAATCGGGCGGGGGGCGCAAGCCCCTCGCCGGCCCTTTCGAAGCTTAGCGGACCGCCTTGGTCATCTGGCCATTACCGGGCGATCAGGGTAGGTCCGCGGCTTCACTT
>MERE01000199.1 GCA_001771975.1 Betaproteobacteria bacterium RIFCSPLOWO2_02_FULL_68_150
GCAGTCGATGGGCGTCACCGAGCCCTCGGCCGGCACCGACACCACGCGCATCAAGACCAGCGCCGTGCGCAAGGGCGACCGCTACGTCGTCAACGGCCAGAAGGTGTGGACTTCGCGCCTGGAACACTCCGAGCTGATGATCCTGCTGGCGCGCACCACGCCGCTCGGGGAGGTGGCGAAGAAGGCCGACGGCATGTCGATCTTCCTGGTCGACAAGCGCGAGGCACTCGGCAAGGGCCTGGCCATGCGTCCGATCCGCAACATGGTGAGCCACGACACGCACGAGCTGTTCTTCGACAACCTCGAAATTCCGGCGCGGAACCTGATCGGCGAGGAAGGCAGGGGCTTTCGCTACCTCCTCGACGGGCTCAACGCCGAGCGCATCCTGATCGCCGCCGAATGCATCGGCGACGGCCACTGGTTCGTCGATCGCGCGACGCAATACGCCAAGGACCGCGTCGTGTTCGATCGGCCGATCGGGCAGAACCAGGGCGTGCAGTTCCCGATCGCGGAAGCCTACATGGAGGTCGAGGCCGCGAACCTGATGCGCTGGCAGGCCGCCGCGCTGTACGACGCGAACAAGCCCTGCGGCGCCGAGGCCAACATGGCCAAGCACCTCGCGGCGAAGGCCTCGTGGGAGGCGGCCAACGTCTGCCTGCAGACCCATGGCGGCTTCGGTTTCGCCGCCGAGTACGACGTCGAGCGCAAATTCCGCGAGACCCGGCTGTATCTGGTGGCGCCGATCTCGACCAACCTGATTCTGTCCTACATCGCCGAGCACGTGCTCGGCCTGCCGCGCTCGTTCTAGAACTTTTTTCTCAGGCCGTGCGTTCGGGAATGAGCTCCTCGCTCACGCTGCGGGCCAGTCGGGCTTACGCTTCTCGATGAAGGCATCCATGCCCTCGCGGCCCTCGTCGCTCGCCGCATTGCATGAGATCACGTCGCCCGCCAGGGCGTAGGCCGATTCGAGCCCCATCTCGAGCTGCCGGTAGAAGGCGCGCTTTCCGGAGGCGACCGCGCCCCGCGGTTTGGCCGCGACGGTCGCGGCGAGTCTGTCCACCTCGGCATCCAGCTGCGCCGGCGGCACGACGCGGTTGACCAGGCCGTAGCTCCGTGCGGTCTGTGCGTCGATGAACTCCCCGGTCAGCAGCATTTCCATCGCCTGCTTGCGCCCGATGTTGCGCGCGAGTGCCACGGCCGGCGTCGAGCAGAACAGCCCGAAATTGACGCCGCTGACCGCGAACTTCGCGCCCTCGGCCGCGACGGCGAGGTCGCATTGGGCCACCAGCTGGCAACCCGCGGCGGTCGCTGCAGCGTGCACCCGGGCAATCACTGGCTGCGGCAGCGAGACGATCGAAATCATTACCTTGCTGCACTTGCGGAACAGTCCCTCGATTCTCTCCTGCGTGCCCAGCGCGCGGATCTCCTTCAGGTCGTGGCCTGCGCAAAAGCCCCGACCGCGCGCCGCGATCACCACCACGCGCACGCTCGTGTCGGTGGCGATCGCCTCGAGCGTTGCCTGCAGCCGATCGAGCAGCTCGCCGGAGAGCGCGTTGAACTGGTCGGGGCGATTCAGCGTGAGCGTGCAAACGCCGTCGCGGTCCTCGCGCAACAGGATCGGCGACTCAGCCTGCGGCACGGCGCTCATGGCGGTCTAGGTGTCGATCGCCGCGGCCGACTTGGCCTTTTCGCGCAGCAGGAATTTCTGGATCTTGCCGGTCGAGGTCTTCGGCAGCTCGCCGAACACCACCGCGCGCGGCGTCTTGAATCTGGCCAGGCTGGCGCGGCAGTGCTCGATGATTTCGGCCGGCGTCGCCGAAGTCCCCGCCTTCAGCTCGACGAACGCGCACGGCGTCTCGCCCCACTTCGCATCCGGCATCGCCACCACGGCCGCGGCCATCACCGCCGGATGGCGGTAGAGGACGTCCTCGACCTCGATCGAGGAAATGTTCTCGCCGCCGGAAATGATGATGTCCTTGGAGCGGTCCTTGATCTTGACATAGCCATCCGGCTGCATCACGGCAAGGTCGCCGGAATGGAACCAGCCACCGCGGAACGCCTCCTCGGTGGCCTTGGGGTTCTTCAGGTAGCCCTTCATGGTGATATTGCCGCGAAACATGATTTCGCCCATGGTCTCGCCGTCGGCGGGTACCGGCACCATGGTCGTCGAGTCCATCACCGTGAGCCCCTCCTCGACGTGGTAGCGCACACCCTGGCGCCCATTCAGCTGCACTCGCTCCGCCAGCGGCAGGCGGTCCCATTCGGGCTGCTTGGCGCACACCGTGGCCGGCCCGTAGGTTTCGGTCAGTCCATAGACGTGCGTCAGCGAGAAACCCATCCGTTCCATGCCCTCGATGATCGCCGCCGGCGGCGCTGCGCCCGCCACCAGGCAGTTCACCGTCCAGTCGATCCCGTGCCGCAATGCGGCGGGCGCGTTGATCAGCGTCTGGTGCACGATCGGCGCGCCGCAGTAATGCGTTACGCGGTGCTCGCGAATCAAGCCGAAAATCACGCCCGCATCGACCTTGCGCAGGCAGACATTGGTGCCTGCATTGGCGGCCATGGTCCAGGGAAAGCACCAGCCGTTGCAATGGAACATGGGCAGCGTCCACAGGTACACCGAGTGCTGCGGCATGCCCCAGCACAGGATGTTGCCGACGCCGTTGAGGTAGGCGCCGCGGTGATGGTAGACGACGCCCTTGGGGTTTCCGGTGGTGCCCGAGGTGTAGTTCAGCGCAATCGCGTGCCACTCGTCCGCCGGCCACGGCCAGTCCCACTCCGGGTTTCCTTCCGCGAGCAGCGCCTCATAGTCCTTCTCGCCGAGCCGCTCGCCCGATCCGGCGTACGCCGGATCGTCGACGTCGATCACCGCCGGCCGGCCCTTGGTCAGCGTCAAGGCCTTGCCGATGGTGGGCGCGAACTCCCGGTCGGTGATCAGCACCCTGGCCTCGCCATGGTCGAGCATGAACGCGATCGCCTCGGCATCCAGCCGCGTGTTGAGCGTGTTGAGCACGGACCCGCACATGGGCACGCCGAAAGCGCACTCGTACATTTCGGGCGTGTTGGCGAGCATGGCCGCAACCGTGTCGCCCGGCCCGAGGCCGCGCTGCGCCAGCGCCGACGCGAGACGCCGGCAACGCGCGTAGGTTTCCCGCCACGTGTAGCGCCTCGCGCCGTGCACCACGGACACGCGCTCCGGGTAGGCGTACGCCGTTCGCTCGAGAAACGACAGCGGCGTCAGAGGCGCGTAGTTGGCCGGGTTCTTGTCGAGGTCCTGCTGGTAGGGATTCGCCGCGGCACGCATCGCGGACGAAGTATATCGCCCCGGCCGCTGCCCGTAAGCCTCAGGCGCGGGAAACCGGCCGCCGCCAGACGCTGCCGCCCTTCGCCGCCTGCTCGATGCCGTCGAGCACCGCCTCGTGCGCTGCCATCTCCTCGGCGCTCGCTCGCACGACGTGGAGTCTCGCCAGATCGACGCTGGCCGCGGCGACGGCGGTGGCTGCGGGAGTCTCGAGTTCCATCACCAGGCTCTCCTGGCCGCGCGTCATGGCGAGATACACCTCGGCCAGCAGGTGTGCGTCGAGCAGCGCGCCGTGCAGCGTGCGGTGCGCGTTGTTCACCAGATAGCGCTCGCAGAGCGCGTCGAGCGAGTTGCGCCTGCCGGGATGCAGCTCCCTCGCCAGAGCGAGCGTGTCGACGACCCCCGCAACATGATCGAGCGTCTTGCCCAGCCCGGCGCGGGCCAGCTCCTGGTCGAGAAATTCGAGATCGAACTCGGCGTTATGGATCACCAGTTCGGCGCCGCGCACGTAGTCGACGAATTCGCGCGCAACTTCCGCGAAGCGCGGCTTGTCGGCGAGAAACTCACGCGTCAGGCCGTGAATCTTGGCCGCACCGTCCTCCACGTCGCGCTCCGGATCGAGGTAGCGGTGAAACCGCTGCTCGGTGACGCCCCGGGCAAGGATCTCGACGCAGCCGATCTCGATGATGCGATCGCCGAGGCGCGCATTGAGCCCGGTGGTTTCGGTATCCAGAACAATCTGCCGGGCCGCCATGGGGCTACGGGGCCGCCGTCGAGCGCGGCGGCTTCATCGACGCGCCTTCATTGCGTCGATGGCGCGGTTGGCGAGCGCATCGGCGCGCTCGTTCTCGGCATGGCCGGCATGGCCACGCACCCAGTGCCACTCGATGTCATGCCCCTGCGCGAGCGCGTCGAGCTGGTGCCACAAGTCTGCATTCTTGACCGGCTGCTTCGCCGCGGTGCGCCAGCCGCGCCGCTTCCAGTCCCGGATCCATTCGGAGATCCCCTTCTGCACGTACTGTGAATCGGTGTAAACGCGCACCGCACAGCGGCGCCGCAGCGCCTCCAGGGCGCGGATCACCGCGACCAGCTCCATGCGGTTGTTGGTGGTCGCCGGCTCGCTGCCGAAGAGTTCGCGCTCGCGCCCGCGCGCGCGCAGCAGCACGCCCCAGCCGCCTGGACCCGGGTTGCCGCGACACGCGCCATCGGCATAGATCTCCACCACGTTCCTAGTCATGGCGATGCTTCGCCGAGCCGTTGCGCTGCGGCATCGCGGCGAGCGCGCGGCGCCGGGCACGTTCCCTGCGCCACGCCGGCGTCACCAGGCGCATGCCGTGCACGCGCTTCACGGCGCGCACCACGTAGACGCCGCCGAGATGCGGCCACCAGCGCGCCCCCGCCTGCTCCACTACGGCACAGCGCGCCAGCCACTCCGCGGCAACGAATGGCGGGGCGTAACAACCGAACCTGCCGCCGTTCAGCTCGAAGCCGAGCAGCCGCAGCCAGTCGCGCAACCTGAGCAGCCCCACGAACCGGGCGTCCCACGGTGCGCCCGCCGCATGCGCTGCGAACATCTGCCGCAGGCGCCACAGCGAAAGCGTGTTGAAACCGGAAATTACCAGCTGCCCTTCGGGCCGCAGCACGCGCTCGGCCTCGCGCAGCACCTGATCGGGATGATTGTGGAACTCCAGCACGTGCGGCAACGCCAGCAGATCGATGCTCTGGCCGGCAAGCGGCAACTGCAACGCATCGGCGGTCACGGCGGCTCCCGGCTCGAGCGCGAGCACGAACCGGTACGGGATCCGGTTCTGGCGCAGAAAGTCGATTCCCGGCAGCCCCGCCTGCGCGGCGCGAAAGCCGAACACGTCTTCGGTGGCCAGGTCGAACTGCGACCGTTCCCACGCCAGCACGTACTGTCCCTGGGCGGTCCCGAACCATTGCGCGAGCGTGCGCCGCGCGCCGTTATACTTCGGCACGCTGTCCGAGACGAAGGATTGGCGGTCCATGCTGAAAATCGATCCCGTAACCGTCTTTCAGGACAACGACCCCCGGATCGTGCGCGCGCGCGCGCAAGTACCGGTGTCAGACCCGGGAGCGGACCCTGTTGCCTGCGTCGCGGTCACCGTGGCAAGAGGCGATCGCGTGACCCTTCCGGAGCTCGACGCGTCCGTCAGCGTGCTCGACGCTTCGGACCACGCTCGGGCAACCATTGCGCATTATCGCCCAGGCACCCGGTTCTGTGGCGAAACGCTCACGTGCGCACGCTAGCGGAGCGCGGTGCGGTAATCACGGCGCTCGCGCTGCTCTCGGCTTGCGCCTCGCAGCCCTCGCCGGTCGTGTCCCCGCTGCAGGCGGGCGGCGCGGCGGCGCCCACGCCGGTGCTGGAGGCACCCGCACCGGCCGTGGACGCGGGCGCGGCGACGGCGGCGCCGCAGAAAATGGAACAAGCCCGCTTGCTGCCGTTCGAGGGAGAGCGCAGGGTCGTGAGCGAGCCGCTGCGCGGCATCGCACGCGTCGACCGCACCGAGCAGCGCGACGACCTGTGGCACCGCATCCGGGACGGCTTCGCGATGCCCAATCTCGACTCGCCGCTGGTCGCGGAAAAGGTCGCCTGGTATGCCGCGCGCCCCGATTCCCTGACGCGCATGTTCGAACGCAGCCGGCGCTACCTTCACCACATCGTCGAAGAACTGGAGCGCCGCGGCATGCCGACCGAACTGGCGCTGTTGCCGATGGTCGAGAGCTCGTTCAATCCAATGGCCTATTCGCGCGCACACGCTTCCGGCCTGTGGCAGTTCATTCCGCCGACCGGCAGACGCTACAGCCTGCCGCAGAACTGGTGGTACGACGCGCGGCGCGATATCGTAGCCTCCACCACCGCCGCGCTCGACTACCTGAGCGACCTCTACGAGATGCACGGCGACTGGCAGCTCGCACTCGCCTCCTACAACTGGGGCGAGAACGCCGTGGCACGCGCCATCGAAAAGAACCGCGCCGCCGGCCTGCCCACGGAATACGCGCATCTCGCCATGCCGCAGGAGACGCGCCAATACGTTCCCAAGCTGCAGGCGCTGAAAAACATCATCGCCAATCCGCAACCCCTGGGCATCCAGCTCGACCCGATTCCGAACCAGCCCTACTTCGCCACCATCACGAAAACGCGCGACATCGACCTGCGTCTGGCGGCAAAGCTGGCCGAAATGCCGGTCGAGGAATTCGTCGCACTCAATCCGGGCTTCAACCGGCCCTTCATCCCGGTGGCGATCAGCTCGCGCATCGTGCTGCCGGCCGACCGGGTCGAGGTGTTCCACGCCAACCTGCTCAAGCAAGACGCAAAAGCGCTCGTTTCATGGCAGGCCTATACGCCGAGAAAGGGCGAGTCACTGGCGGCGATCGCGAGAAAGTTCGCCGTGCCGGTGGCGCGCCTGAAGGAAGTCAACGGCATCGCGGCGCGCAATCGCGGCACGCCCGCGCTGCTGGTCGTACCGCTGAACGGCGCCGCTGCCGACACCGGCAAACTGCCGATCATGTATGCGCCGCCGATTCCCGTCGCCACCTCGCGCAGCGTGTCGCATACGGTCAAGCCGGGCGAAACCCTGACGACGATTGCCAGCCGCTACCGCGTGAGCGTGGACGATCTGAGACGCTGGAATTCGATCGGCAGGCTGGCACCAGGCCAGAAGCTGAGGATCCAGACGCGCGGCCCGACTGCCAAGGGCAGGCCGGTGCAGAAGACGGCGAAAGGAAAGACACGCCCGCAGGCAAAAGGCAAACAGATAAGAAAGTCAGGACATTAGGTCACTCACGTCGAAATCACATTAATACTTGTTGCCCTGCAACGTCGCACTGCGTGGGGTTCTTCTAGAATGAGGCATGGGGTTGCGCATCGTGCGGTGGGTGTTCTGCTTTTGGCTGTCCGTCGGCGCCGCCCCGGCGCACGCGCTTGATCCGATGCTGATGTTTCTCCTGAGCGCGGCTCGCGAAATGGTGGTCGCTGCCGCGGCGCGCGCGGAAAAGGCAGAGCCTGCGCCGCTGCCCCCGGCGGCCATCCGCTATCCCGGAACCCTGGTCGAGCCGCAGCAGCTGCTGCGCCTCATCGACGAGTGCTTCACCTACCTTTCGCAAGCGCAGCGCCGCGAGATCTTCGACTCTTTGCATGCGGCACTGACGGATCCGAAAAACGCCGCGGTGCGGGGTTCGATGATCGATTACTTCGCCGCGCGCGCCATGGCGGTTCGCGCAGCACAGGAACGACTCACCAGGCTCTCGGCACCGGACAAGGACCGGCTGCTCACCGAATTCCGGGTCACCATCGCCGCCATGCCAGCGGACGAAGCGGCGCAACTGGCCGTGCTTCTGCGCCAGGGCGTGCTGCCGGTGCCGAGCGACCTGAACGAACGGTTGCTCGCCGCGCTCGACGCACGCTAGGGCGCCTGCGCCGCGTCGAGCGCGGCCCGTATAATCCGCAGCCTTGCAATCCAGCGCCGCACCGGGAACGCGCGGCTTACAGGAGGAAATGGCGATGCGCGCTCCAGTACCGAACGGCCGCTTCGCCGCGGCTGTTGCCGTGCTCGCGCTCACTGCGGCCTGCAGCGAGGTCGGCAACAGCCCCTATGCCAGCGGCGCCGAGCGGAGCAACACCTTCTTCACCGCATTCCAGGAGCGCTCGCCGAAGTACCTCGACCCGACCAGTTCATACTCCAATGACGAGACGCCCTACACCTACCAGATCTACGAGCCCCTCTATGGCTACCATTTCCTGAAGCGGCCCTACGCACTCGTGCCACGCGCCGCCGAGGCCGTGGCGCTGCCGCGCTATTACGACGCGGACGGCAAGGAGCTTCCGGCAAGTGCGCCGGGGGGCACGATCGCGCACAGCGTCTACGACATCCGGGTGCGCAAAGGCATCCGGTTCGCACCGCACCCGGCTTTTGCGCGGGATTCGGCCGGCAATCCCGCCTACCACTCGATGCGGCGCGAGGACGTGGCCGACAAGTACCGGATCGACGACTTCCGGCAGAACGGCACGCGCGAACTGACCGCGCACGACTACGTGTATGCGATCCGGCGGCTTGCCACGCCGCGCATCAAGTCGCCGTCGTTCTCGCTGATCAGCGAGTACATCGTCGGGCTGAAGGAGTATGGCGAGCGCATCGTCGAGGTCGACAGGCAGCTGCGCAAGGGACTGTCACCCACGGACCGCGACCTGCCGATGCTCGACTTCCGGCAGCACGCTTTCGCAGGCGCCGAGGCGCTCGACGAGCATACGCTGCGCATCCGGATCAAGGGCAAGTACCCGCAATTCAAGTACTGGCTGGCGATGACCTTCTTCGCGCCGGTGCCCTGGGAGGCGGACAAGTTCTACGCCCAGCCCGGCATGGCGGAGAAAAACCTGTCCCTGAACTACTGGCCAATCGGCACCGGGCCGTTCATGCTGGTCGAGTACGAGGAGAACCGCCAGCACGTACTGGCGCGCAATCCGAATTTCCGCGGCGAGCCCTATCCCTGCGAAGGCGAGGCGCGCGACCGGGCCGAGGGCCTGCTCGAGGATTGCGGCAAGAACACGCCGTTCGTCGAGCGCGTGGTATTCAGCGTCGAAAAGGAAACCATTCCGCTCAAGACGAAGTTCTTCCAGGGCTACTATGACTCGCCGGTCGTCGAGCGGCTCGACGTCGGCACCGAGTACCTGGTCGAGATGACCGACTCCAAGGACAAGCTGGCCGAGTATCGGCGCAAAGGCGTGCGCCTGCCGAGCACCATCGAAGCGAACAACTGGTACGTCGGCTTCAACATGCTCGACCCGGTGGTGGGCTGGGGCAAGACACCCGATGAACGCGCGCGCAACCGCAAGCTGCGCCAGGCGCTGTCGCTGGCGATCGACTGGGAGGAATACATCCAGATCTTCGAGCAGGGACAGGGCATGGCTGCACAGGGACCTTTGCCGCCCGGGTTGTTCGGCTATCGCGACGACGGACCGGCAGCGTTCAATCCGATCGTGTACCGCACGCTCGACGGGCGCAGCGAGCGCCGGCCGATCGAAGAGGCGAAAAAGCTGCTCGCCGAGGCGGGCTATCCGGAGGGCCGCGACGCGAAGAGCGGCCAGCCGCTGGTGCTGAACTTCGACTACCAGCGGGCGCTGACGCCGGCGATACGGCCGCGCATGGCGTGGTACCAGAAGCAGTTCGCCAAGGTCGGCGTGCAACTGGAGATCCGCGCCACCGACTACAACCGCTTCCAGGACAAGATGAACAAGGGAACGATCCAGATCTACTTCTGGGGCTGGCTCGCCGACTACCCGGACGCCGAGAATTTCCTGTTCCTGCTGTACGGACCCAACGCCAAGGCATTGACCAACGGCAACGGCGAGAACAATTCCAACTACCAGAATGCGGAGTTCGATCGCCGCTTCGAGCTCATGAAATTCGAGGACGACGGCCCGGTCAAGGCGCGCCTGATCGACGAGATGATCGCCATCGCGCAGCACGACGCGGTGTGGAGCTTCGGCTACTTTCCGACCTCCGCCGCCGCGTTTCACCAGTGGGTCTACAACGGCAAGCCGACGCAGATCATCCGCAACCACATCCAGTACCTGCGCGTCGATCCGCAGCTGCGCGCGCAGAAGGTTGCCGAATGGAACCGGCCGCTGTGGTGGCCCGTGTGGCTGATCGCGCTGGCGCTCGCCGCCGCGCTGCTGCCGGCGCTGCGCGCGTACCGGCGGCGCGAGCGTGAAAACGCCGCCCGTACGCTCGCCGGCAGCGCGGCGCCGGCGGGAGCCGCCGACTGACGCCCCGCACGCCGCCTTGCGGCCGTAACCGATGCTGAGCTACATCCTGCGCCGTGCGCTGTACGGGGTGCTGATCCTGATCGGCGTGAATCTCTTCACCTTCGTCCTGTTCTTCACGGTCAATACCCCCGACGACATGGCGCGGCTGAATATCGGCGGCAAGCGCGTAACGCAGGAGGCGATCGAGAAGTGGAAGGTCGAGCGCGGCTACGACAAGCCGCTGCTGTACAACGCGCGCGACGACGGCCTGCGCGCCCTCAGCAACACGATCTTCTTCGAGCGCTCCGTGCAGCTGTTCGCGTTGCGCTTCGGCGCCTCGGACAGCGGCCGCGACATCGGCTACGAGATCCGGCAGCGGATCGGGCCGTCGCTCGCCGTGGCGCTGCCGACTTTCGCGCTCGGCGTCATGGCCACCGTGTGCGCGGCGCTGCTGATGGTGTTCTTTCGCGCCACCTACCTCGACTTCTGGGGCGTCACGCTGGCGGTGGTGATGATGTCGATCTCGTCCCTGTTCTACATCATCGTCGGCCAGTGGACTTTCAGCACGCTGCTGCGCCTGGTGCCGATTTCCGGCTTTGCCGGCGGCTGGGATCTGTTCAAGTTCCTCGCGCTGCCGGTCGTGATCGGCGTCGTGGCGCGGCTCGGCTACGACGCTCTGCTGTATCGCACCATGTTCCTGGAAGAAAGCGGCAAGGACTACGTGCGCACCGCGCGCGCCAAGGGCCTGTCCGAGCAGGCGGTGCTGTTCCGGCACGTGCTGCGCAACGCGGCGCTGCCGATTCTCACCTCGACCGTGGCGGTGCTGCCGCTGCTGTTTCTCGGCAGCCTGATCATGGAAAGCTTTTTCGGCATTCCGGGACTCGGCAGCTACACCATCGACGCCATCAACGCGCAGGATTTCGCGGTGGTGCGCGCCATGGTGTTCCTCGGCTCGGCGCTCTACATCGTAGGCCTGGTGCTGACCGACATCTCCTACACCGTGGCGGACCCCCGCATTCGCCTCGCCTGAGGAGCCGCGACCGTGCCGAAAATCGTCCTGCTCGCCACTGACGTCGCGCTGCTCGTGCTGCTCGCGGGGCTCGCCGCATACGTCTGGCACGTGCGCCGCACGCCGGGCCTGCGCGCCACCTGGCGCAGCGTGCTGCGCGACGCGCCGGCGATGAGCGCGCTGGTGCTGCTTTCGGTTTGTCTGCTGATCGCGCTGCTCGACTCGCTGCATTTCCGGCCGCTGCTGCCGCAGGCCGCCGGCGCCGCCAACGATGCCGCAGCCGCCTATTCGACGCGCAGCTACTCCGTGCTCGACCAGCTGCTCAAGCGGCAGCTCGAGGGCACGGAGAAAACCTACTCGGCGCCGCTCGCCTACCGGCAGTTCACCAAGGACTCGATCGAGATCGACGGCCGGGCGGCGCGCGATTACCCGCGCCTGGTGCACGGTGGCGCGCACCTCACCGACCCGGAACGACAGTGGCTCGCCGACCTCGTGCTGCGTTCGGCAGCCGGCCTGGCCGGCGGGCTGCTGGCCGGCCTGTCGATGGCGCTGGCGGTCGTCGCGCTGCGCGCGCGCATGCTTCGGGAGGACTTCAGCGCCGCGTGGCGCGCGGTCTGGCGGCGCGAGACTGAAGTGCAGTGGCGCGCGATTCTATTCACCGCGATCCTGTTGCTCGGCGCCTTCGGCTGGATCGCCGCGCTGTGGTCCGTCTATCACGTGCTCGGCACCGACCGCACCGGCAACGACGTGCTGTTCCAGGCGATCAAGTCGCTGCGCACGGCCGTGGTGATCGGCTCGCTCGCGACCCTGGCGACGCTGCCGTTCGCCATCGTGTTCGGCATTCTTGCAGGGTACTTCAAGGGCTGGGTGGACGACCTGATCCAGTACCTCTATACGGTGCTGTCGTCGATCCCGAGCGTGCTCCTGATCGCGGCCTGCGTGCTCATCATCCAGGTCACCATCGACAAGTACCCGAATCTCTATGAAACCGGCCTGGAACGCGCCGATCTGCGGCTGCTGCTGCTGTGCGTGGTGCTGGGCGTCACCGGCTGGGCCACCCTGTGCCGCCTGCTGCGTGCCGAGACGCTCAAGCTCACCGAGCTCGATTACGTGCAGGCCGCGCGCGCCTTCGGCGTCTCGGATCTCGGCATCATGCAGCGGCACGTGCTGCCCAACGTGATGCACGTGGTGCTCATCGTGGCGGTGCTCGATTTCTCCAGCCTGGTGCTGTATGAGGCGGTCCTCTCCTACGTCGGCGTCGGCGTCGACCCGACCACCCCCAGCTACGGATCGATGTTCAATCTCGCCCGCACCGAGATGAGCCGCGACCCGACGGTCTGGTGGAACCTGGTCGCGGCGTTCGGCTTCATGCTGACGCTGGTGCTGTCCGCGAACCTGTTCGCCGGCGCGGTGCGCGAGGCATTCGACCCGCGCGCGCGCGCCTTCCGTCCGCGGCGCGATCAGCGACAGCCCGGCGGCGCGCGCCGGCACGGCAGCCGGGAAACGGCCATTGCCCCGGCCGGCGGGGCGCCCTGATGCTGGCGATCGAAAACCTGGACACGGTTCTGGACACCGACCACGGCGTGGTGCGTGCCGTCGAGGCCATGACGCTCACCATCGCGCAGGGAGAAACGTTCGCGCTGGTGGGCGAGTCGGGCTGCGGCAAGTCGGTCACGGCGCTGTCGATCCTGCGCCTGTTGCCCGACAACGGCCGCGTCGATGCCGGTGCCATCCGCCTCGACGATGTCGACCTGGTGCAGTTGCCGGAGGCGCGCATGCGCGACGTCCGCGGGCGCCGCATCGGGATCATCTTCCAGGAGCCCGCCACCAGCCTGAATCCGGTCATGAAGGTCGGCGATCAGATTTACGAGGTCATCGTGCGGCATACGCCGCTCAGGGGCGCGGCGGCGCGCGCCAAAGTGATCGAATGGCTCGTCCGCGTCGGCATTCCGGAGCCGCAGAGGCGCTGCGATGACTTCCCGTTCCAGATGTCGGGCGGCCAGAAGCAGCGCATCATGATCGCGATCGCGCTGGCGGCGGAACCGGACCTGGTGATCGCGGACGAACCGACCACCGCGCTCGACGTCACGATCCAGAAACAGATTCTCGAGCTGCTGCGCGACCTGCAGGCCGAGCGACGGATGGCGCTGCTGCTGATCACGCACGACCTGGGCATCGTGGCGCAGATGGCGCACCGGGTAGCCCTGATGTACGCCGGACAGATCGTCGAAGTCGCGCCGACGCCGGAGTTCTTCGCTCGCCCGCTGCATCCCTATGCGCGACTCCTGTTTGGCGCGCTTCCCGAGGCTGCCAAGCGCGGCCGGCCGCTGGCGGCAATCGCGGGCACGGTGCCGCCGCTGGACCGCGTATTCACCGGCTGCCGCCTCGAGGAGCGCTGCCCGCGGGCGATGGCGGCATGCCGCAGCACGCTCCCCGAACTGCGTGGCGTGCACGCCGATCACCAGGTTCGCTGCCTGTTGTTCCAGGCACCGTTCGCTGCAGGCGCGGCGGCGGGCGGCAGCCCGCTCAGCGCGGCCGATCCGGAGCCGAAGCCGATGGCGCGCGGGGCGCCCCGCGCTGCCGAGCCTGCATCCGAGTCGCCGCTGCTTCTGGTGCGCGACTACCGCGTCCACTTTCCGATCCGCAAGGGCTTGCTGAAACGGACCGTGGGCTACGTCAAGGCGGTCGATGGCGTGTCGTTTGCGATTCCTGCGGGGCGCACGCTCGCGCTGGTGGGCGAATCGGGTTGCGGCAAGACCACCATCGGCAAAGCGATGCTGCAGCTCCTGCGCACCAGCGCGCGCATCGACGGCACGGCGACGCTGGAGGGCCGTCGGCTCGACGAGCTGCGCGGCGCCGGGCTGCGCCTCGCCCGGCGCCGGATGCAGATCATCTTTCAGGATCCGTTCGCGTCGCTCGATCCGCGCATGCGCGTCGCCGAGATCCTCGAAGAAGGCGTGGCGTCGCTGCGGCCGGAAATCGCGGCGGCATCACGGCAGCGGCATGTCGCCGAGCTGCTCGACAAGGTCGGCCTGCGGCGCGAAGCGCTGGCGCGCTATCCGCACGAGTTCTCCGGCGGCCAGCGCCAGCGCCTGGCGATCGCACGCGCACTGGCGGTCGAGCCGCGGCTGCTGGTGTGCGACGAGCCGACCTCGGCGCTCGACGTCTCGGTGCAGGCGCAGATCCTCAATCTGCTGGCCGAGCTGCAGCGCGAGCTGGGCATCGCCTACCTGTTCATCACGCACAATTTCGCGGTCGTGGAGTACCTCGCCGACGAGATCGCGGTGATGCGCGCCGGGCGCATCGTCGAAGCCGGTGCGGCCGCGAAGATTCTCTCGGCGCCGGCGGAGGGCTACACGCGCGAACTGCTCGCCGCGGTGCCGCGCCTGAAGCGGGCCGCCTGATGGCCACCTTATAATTCGTTTTCCGCCACCGAAAGACCACCCGATGCGAATGCTCGCCGGCCGGAAGATCCTCGTCACCGGGCTGCTTTCGAACCGCTCGATTGCCTACGGCATCGCCGCGGCCGCGCGCCGCGAAGGCGCCGAGCTCGCCTTCACCTGCGTCGGCGAGCGCTTCAGGGAGCGCGTCGTCGAACTGGCGGCGGATTTCCGCTCCACCATCGTGCTTCCCTGCGACGTCACGAGCGACGAGCAGATCGACGCGCTGCCGGCCGGGCTGCGTGCGCACTGGGACGGCCTCGACGGCCTGGTGCACGCGATCGCTTTCGCGCCGCGTGAGTCCATCGCCGGGGGCCTGCTCGACGGCTTTTCGCGCGACGCCTTCCGCCAGGCGCACGAGGTATCGGCCTACAGCTTTCCCGCCCTCGCGAAGGCACTGCTGCCGCTGATGGAGGGCCGCCCCGCCGCGCTCCTGACCCTGAGCTACCTCGGCGCCGAGCGCGCGATTCCGCACTACAACACGATGGGCCTGGCCAAGGCGAGCCTGGAAGCCAGCGTGCGCTATCTCGCTACCCACCTCGGGCCCAAGGGGATTCGCGTCAACGCGATCTCCGCTGGACCGATCAAGACGCTCGCGGCAGCGGGCATCTCCGGCTTCACCAAGATCTTCAAGCATGTCGAGACATTTTCGCCACTGCGGCGCAACGTTACGATCGACGATGTCGGCAATGCCGCCGCCTTCCTGCTGTCGGATCTGGCCGCGGGCATCACGGCCGAGATCGTGCACGTCGACGGCGGTTTCAACGTCACCTCGGTGACCATCGCGGGAGAATAGCGCCGGTCCCGGCGCCTGAGGCGTGACGAGCGCCTATTTGCGCTCGAGGTTGGCGCGGTTGAATTCGATCTTGGCGCGCGTGCGCTGGCTGGCAAGCCAGGCGTCGAATTGCTCGGACCCGGCGCGCCGCTGGGCGCCCGCCAGATCGGCGATCTTCTGCGTCTCGGTGCGGGGCTCGGGAGGAATCACGCGCTGCACGCGATAGATCGCGTAGCCCTGGTCGCCCTGCTCGATGCCGACGTGCAGCGGGAGTTTGTGCGCATCGGCCGCGAACACCTTGCGCAACGCCTCCGGCGGCAGCGCCTGCGCGTCGCGTACCGAAATCGCGCGCGGCGCAGACCACTTCAGGCCGGCATCGGCGCGCTTCCCGAGCAGCGCCAGTTTCGCGGCGCCTTCACCGTAAGCGAGCTTGGCGGCCTCCTGCCGCAGCAGCCGCTGCTCGATCTCGCTGCGAACCTCCTCGAACTTGCGCTGCGCGGCAGGTTGATGCGCGGCGACGCGCGCCGCCACCAGCACGTTGGGCGCCACCTCGATGGCATCGGTGTTGCGCCGCCCCTGGATCGCGTCCTGCGCGAACAACGCCGCCAGGACCTTGGGATGATCGAGCGGCCCGGCGGCGCGCCCCGGCTGGCGGGCAATCCAGTCGGACTGCCGGATCGCAAGCTTGAAGCGTTGCGCCGCCGGCGCCAGGCTGTCCGACTGCTCGTAGACGAGATTGCCGAACGCCTCCGCGGCCTCGGCGAAGCGCTTGGCGCCCTTTTGCCGGGCCAGTTCGGCGCCGAGTTCCTTGCGCACCTCTTCGAAGCTGCGCGAGCGGCCGGACTGTACCGCGACCAGCCGGATGATGTGAAAGCCGAACTCCGATTCCACCGGCCCTGCGATCTCGCCCTCCTTCATCCGGAATACGGCGTCCTCGAACGCCTTCACCATCATGCCGCGCGCGAACAAGCCGAGGTCGCCCCCGGACTCCGCGGAACCCGGATCCTGCGAGTGCTGCTTGGCCAGTTCGGCGAATCGCGCCGGGGTCTTGCGCGCCTCGGCGGCCAGTTTCTCGGCCTGCTCCCTGGACTTGACCAGAATGTGGCTCGCGCGCCGCTGCTCCTCGACGCCGTACTGCTTGGCGCGTGCCTCGTAGGCCGCCTTCAGTTCGTCCTCGGTGACCGGATCCTGCCGGCCGAGCTCCTCGGCCGACAGCAGCAGGTACTCGGCGCGCACCCGCTCGGGCACCGCGAACTGGGTGCCGTTGGCGTCGAAATAGGCTTTCAGCCGCGCGTCGTCGACCTTGACCTGCGCCATGAACGGCTGTGCCGGAACCAGCGCCACGGCGACTTCGCGCCGCTGGCTCTCGAGGGCGACCAGCTGCTCGGCACCGGCGCGCGATGCGATCGCGCTTTCGGCGATTGCCTGCATCAGCTGGCCGACGACGACATCGTGCCGCAGGCGCTCCTCGTAGGCCTGTTCGTTCATGCCTTGAGCGCGCAGCAGCTGCCGGTAGACCGCGACGTCGAAACGGCCGTCGCGCTGAAACGACGGGTTGGCGAGGATCATCTCGCGCAGGCCGTCGTCGCTCAGTGTGAGCCGCGCCTCGAGCGCCGCCACGGTCACCAGACGCTGCGACACCAGCGCATCGAGCAGCGCATCGCGCATTTCCGGCGTCTCGAGCGCGGCCGGATCCGCGGCGCGGCCGTAGATCGCGCGCAGCCGCTCGAGCTGCGCGCGCTTGGCTTCCTCGAACTCGCGCTGCAAGACCGGAATGCCTTCGACCCGCGCGACCTCGTCGGCACCGCGCATCGAGCGCGTGTACGACTCCAGGCCGAAGAACGCGAACGGCGGCACGATCAGGAGGACGAACGCGACCTGGATGAAGCGCTTGTGCTTGGTGACGAGCTCGAACATAAAGTAATCAAACGGAAAGGGCCCCGCAGGGCCCTTCAGCAAGTCTGGCGGAGCGGACGGGACTCGAACCCGCGACCCCCGGCGTGACAGGCCGGTATTCTAACCAACTGAACTACCGCTCCGATACACAGCAAACTCAATGCCCTTTCAGACGTTGGCATTGCGTTGCAGCAGCACTGCCGAT
>MERE01000200.1 GCA_001771975.1 Betaproteobacteria bacterium RIFCSPLOWO2_02_FULL_68_150
GCGCGGTAGCCGTGCCGCGCCACGGCACTGCGGATGCGCTCGTCATCGGTCGCGACGACCACGCTGCGCGCCCCACTTGCCGCGGCGCGCTCGCAGACCCTGACCACCATCGGCTTGCCGCCCAGATCGGCCAGGGGCTTGCCGGGAAACCGGCTCGAGGCGTAGCGCGCGGGAATGAGGACCGTGAAGCTCAGGCCACCTCCTCGGCGGGCGGCAGCTTCCTGGCATCTTCCTCGAGCATGACGGGAATGCCGTCCTTGATCGGGTAGGCAAGACGGTCGGCGCGACAAATCAGTTCGCCGGCCTCGCGGCGATACACGAGCGGTCCCTTGCACAGCGGACACACCAGGATTTCGAGCAGCCGCGGATCGATTGCGCTCATCGGACTCTCCTCTCGCCGAGCGCTTTCAGCAGCCACTCGCCGAACGCCGGATCAAGCTCCGCATGCACCGGAAGCACCCAGTGATGCGGCCTGGCGAAGCGCTTGCATTTTACCGCGTCCTTTTCGGTCATCAGCACCGGTACCGTGTCGCCGAAGTCCAGATCCCCGGCACGGTACGGGTGGTGGTCGGGAAACGGATGCGGCACCACCTCGATGCCTTGGCCGCGCAGCCTGCTGAAAAAGCGTTCCGGGTCGCCGATGCCGGCAACGGCGTGCACCCTGGCGCCGGCAAAGGACTTGAGCGGGCGCCGGTCGCGGGCGTCGGTGGCGCGATGCAGGTCCTCGCCTGCGAGGTGCATGCGGTGGCCCGCGACGGCATCGGTATCGTGCGCCACAACAGCATCTGCCGAGCGCAGGCGCGCCGGCGGCTCGCGCAGCGGTCCGGCTGGCAGCAGCAAGCCGTTGCCGAAGCCACGCGCATCCACGATCGCGATCTCGAGATTGCGCCTCAAGGCGTAATGCTGCAGGCCGTCGTCGAGGATGACGACGTCGCACTCCGGGTGTTGCTGGCGCAGCGCGGCAATCACCTGCAGCCGGTCAGGACCGACCCAGACCGGACAGCCGCTGCGGCGCGCGAGCACCACCGGCTCGTCGCCCACCTCGAGCGGATCGGAGGCGATCGTCGCTTCGCGCGGCGAGCGCACCGAGCCGCCGTAGCCACGCGACACGATCGCCGGGGACCAGCCTCTTGACTTGAGGAATTCGGCGATCCACAGCGCGAGCGGCGTCTTTCCGGCGCCGCCGACCACGAGATTGCCCACCGCGATCACCGGCACGCCGGCCGCGCGGCTCGGCAACAGGCGCATGCGGTAGAGCAGCCGCCGTGCGAACACGACTGCGCCGAAGGCGAGGCTCACGGGCCACAGCAGCCAGCTCAGCGCGGTGCGGCGGTACCAGTGATCCTGGAGATTCAAACCACGCGGCTCCGAAGCGCTGTGCGAATTTTGGGTCTCATCGATCTGCCGACCTGGCGAACAGACGCCAGGTCGGCAGACCTATAACGGCAGTTCAGTGGCGGCGCTTGCCTTACGGCCATACCCGCCCGCCGCTGCTACTTGTTATTCGGCCGCGCGGTGGTGAAGGTGATCTGCGCCAAGCCCGCCAGTCGCGCCGCTTCCATCACCCGCACCACCGCCTGATGCGTGGCGTTGGCGTCCGCGGTGATGACGATGACCGGTTCCTTGAGCGTGCCGCCCGCGCGCCGCAACTCGGCCGCGAACTGCTCGGCGTCCGCGTAGGCTGTCGGCGTCTTGTTGATCACGTACGCGCCCTGCGCGTTCACCAGCACGCTGATTTCGTTCGTGCGCTCGGCCTGGCGCTGCGCGTCCGCGGTCGGCAGGTTGATCTGCAGCTCGGTGTAGCGCGAGTAGGTCGTGGTGATCATGAGGAAGATCAGGATCACCATCATGACGTCGATCAGGGGCACGAGGTTGATCTCGGGCTCCTCGCGGTAGCGTCCGCGCTGGAAATTCACGCCGCGCCCTGCCCCCGCGCCACCCCGTAATCGGTGCGCTTGCCGTGCACGATGTCGGCGAGCCGGGCCGCCTCCTGCTCCATCTGGACGACAAACCCGTCGACCTTGTTGCGAAAGTGCCGGTAGAAAATAAGCGATGGCACAGCGATGCCGATGCCGAACGCGGTGTTATAGAGCGCAATCGAGATGCCGTGCGCCAGCTGCTGCGGATTGGTGCCGCTGGGGGACTGCGAGCCGAAGATCTCGATCATGCCGATCACCGTGCCGAACAGGCCGAGCAGCGGCGAAGCCGTGGCGATCGTGCCGAGCGTGGTCAGGAACCGGTCGAGATCGTGCGCCACCGAGCGCCCCGCTTCCTCGATCGCCTCCTTCATGACGTAGCGCGGGCTGCGATGGTTGCGCAGCGCCGCAGCGAGCACGGTGCCGAGCGACGAGTCCTGCGCGAGCCGGTCGAGCGCCTCGCGCGACAACCCGTCGCGCTGATAGACGGCGACTACCTGCTCGACCAGCCGGGGGGGCAGGATGCGCGTCTGACGCAGCGTCGCCGAGCGCTCGATGATCAGCGCCACCGCGATTACCGAAGCAAGCAACAGCGGCCAGATAGGCCAGCCGGCGGCCTGAATGATAGAAAACAAGCGGATTCTCCGGGTCGTCGAGGGGTTGAATGGAGGGTGGCGCGACTTTAGCAAAATCGACGCCATGGCGTTATCCACAAAAGTTGTGGATAAGTATGTGGATTGTCGTTGGACAGCTGCAGCTCACAGCCTTTGACGGCCGCTCGGGTTGGCAGCGATGAAAACTTCAGCAGCCGTTTCCGTCAAGGAAACATGATGTTACGGATAAGAACGGGCCTCCGCGGCGACCCGGCGTCGAGCGCGTCCGAAAAATGGGGCGCGTGTGGATTAAAGGGTATGTCTCCCTTGACGCCAAGTCAGGAAAATGAACCGGAAAATTAAGCTCGTCCTGATCGAGTGGGCAGATAGCCGCCAGCCCACTACAGCGTGGGAACGCATTTCGGAGAAACCGGAGCGGAACTACTGCAAGTGCCAGTCTGTTGGCTGGCTACTGCAAGATGATGCTGAGGTGAAGGTGCTGGCCGCGAATGTGGCCGATGAAGGGGACGAGATGCAGGCGACAGGGGTGATTACGATACCCACTGTCGCCGTGCTGGCAATTAAGCCACTTACTTCCTGCGCACCCGCTGCGTCAAAGCGGACGCAGCGGCTGACTTCTCGGCCTTAGTCGAGTTTGGATTGCGCAGAACCTTCGACGCGATGGTTGCTACTCGCTTCGAGGTTGTTTCACCACCTTGTTTCTTAGTCATGTTAAAGTACCTTTCGTATCAAGTAGTAAAAGTGGAGTGCAGGGGAAAGTCGAACCCCTCGCCCGTGGTTTAGAAGGCCTAGACGGCGAACCTGCGCACCCCTGAAGTAGAAGCGCCACACCGGCCCGATTCAGTCCGTCCGCCAAGACATAGACTGATCGGGCCTTTTCCATTCGGGCTCGGTGCCGGTGGCATTGGCTTCCCGAGCCGCAGTATCAGGTCCTCACGGTGAGTTCTCCTCGTCGTTCTCGTTCACTGCTGGCGGATGTTCGACCACCGGCACAACGAAATCCAATACGGACTGGAACGTCGCGACGAATCGGTCGCGCTGATCCTTTGTCCAACCTGTTCCGTTGGAAGGTAGGCTTTGCATCAATCCAGCCAAAGCAGGCGGTAGACTGCCGGTAGTTGAAAATTCCGAGTGGCGTGCAATATTGCGCGGCGTTGCTGGCGTAGATGACGCACGCTGGACCAACGTCAGTTTGCGAGTCTGCGGCTTAGGTTGTGATTTCTTGGATTCTTCGACCAAGCCAGCTTCTGCGCAGAGCGCCATAAACAACGCAACCATGCGCTCTTGCTGTCCGACAGGTGCGTACGACCGAAACGCATCGCGCACGCTGGTTGCATCGTCTTTCGCTGGATCAACGAACTTGAAGACTTCTGCGTATGCGGACTTTACCCAATCAGCAACGCAGGCCTTGTAGTCTTTCTCACTGACGACACGCATTTTCTCCAGCGTGGGCGTGGGCATACCCTTGTCGTCAATGAGTTCCAGAGTTATCAGAGCCTGCAAAGTCCGATTAGCAAGGGTTTCGCTAACACCAGCCCGGATCAGAACTTCGCCGGTAAATGGGGCTGTAAGCCCTTTATCTCGAAACCGACGAATAATTCCTACCACCGCCGAGCCGGTAGCGTATGGTGCGGGGGATTGAGCAGAAACAGGCATGGCGCTTTGTCCTTGGTTCTTACGAGTAACACAGTTTAGTGTTTTCTGTTTCAAAGTCAACGACCCCGTTACTGTACTCCGAATTGTCTTCCTATGCCATTGATTTGTCTGGCGAAAATATTTATCCTTTTGGCACCATGCAACCACTTTGGAACCCAACATGAAAGACGATGCTGCCCTGTATGCGGTGAAACCATTATTGATTGAACGCCAGTGCGGCGGCTGGCTTGCCGTCACACCTCGCGGCTGGCCGCTCTCAATTGGCGTCACCGGAGACACTGAGGTTGAAGTGAAGCGCGAATTTGTCAACGCTCTCGCCCGCTGGGCGAAGATCAAAGAAACTTCAAGCGCATGACAAAGCGAAAGCCGAAACGCAAACAGACCAAGCGGTCAGAGCGACAACGAAAGGACGTTGCGGTCGATCCCGGCAATAAAGACCGGTTCGATCAGTTGCTAGACGACGCGATCTTCGGCGTTAAGAAGAAGACTCCGCGCGGCTGACTTGTCGCACCAACCTGTTGAACATCTCGGCTGGTTCTTTCCGTTTGTTGAAGCGGAACGCGAATTCGTCCACGTATTTTTGAAGGTGCTGCGGAGAGACTGAAACGTGTGTGCTGCGAATACCGCGCTTCAGGTGTGACCAGAAACCCTCAAGCGTGTTTGTGTGGTGAATGCCGTTTACCCATTCCTCGGCGCTGTGGTTCACCCTGAAGTGCGTATAGCCGAGGCTTGGCAGATGCTTGTAGGGTTTCCACTCGTCGGTGCTGATAGTGGTTCCCGGCGCGACGTTCTCCATTACTTGGGGAATGAGCGACATGGTGTGAGTGCCTTTAACCACCTTGCCGATCAATGGGCCACCGCGCTGAACCATGCCCATAACAACGGTCTTGCTGCTCTTGTCGCCGTGGCGACGTTTCTTAGTGCGATGCTTGCGACCGCCGATGAATGTCTCGTCTACTTCGACGTGGCCTGAAAGCTGGCCTGGATCGTCGGCCTTGGCCCTTTCTGTCATGAGGATGCGTAGTTGGTGGCCGATGCGCCATGCGCATTTGTAGGTCACGCCAAGTTGCCGCTGTAGTTCCTTGGCCGCTACGCCGTTGCGTGTCGCGGTCAACAGATACATGGCGTGAAACCATTGCGAAAGCGGCGTGCTGGAATGCTCGAAGATCGTGCCGACGCAAGGGTAGATGTGGCAACCTTCTTTGCAAGCGTAGGCTCGCCGTCCTGTGATCTTGGTTAGCTTGCCGACGATGCCGCAATTGGGGCAGGCTTCGGCCTTGCCGTAGCGCCTCTCAAGGATCGCTTGCAGGCAGGCGTCGTCGTCTGGATACTGGGCTTTGAAGGCTTTGTACGTGAACTGTTTCATAACTGTATCTCCTATGGCGCAAGGATCGCATAAAGCTTACTTGCTGTCAAGGGATACATGCGGATTAAAGTAGCGCCCCGACGCATCGCCTCGAATTCTCTCGAAAGGCTCCATGCCGCAGGAAAACGGCGCCGGCGCACCCGTTCTGAGCGTTGCCGAGCTGGCGCGCGACGTACGCGAGCTGCTCGAGCGGCGCTATCCGCTGCTCTGGGTCGCGGGGGAGATTTCGGGCTTGCGGCCGGCGAGCTCCGGGCATCTGTATTTCGTGCTCAAGGACGCGCAAGCGCAGGTCGATTGCGTCATGTTCCGCGGCCGCGCCGCGCACCTGGAATGGGAGCCGCGCGAGGGCTTGCGCGTCGAGGCGCACGCACTGGTGACGCTTTACGAGCCGCGCGGCCGCTTTCAGCTCAACGTCGAGTCGATGCGCCGCGCCGGAGTCGGAGAGCTGTACGAGCGCTTCCTCAAGCTGAAGGTGAAACTCGAGCGCGAAGGGCTGTTCGCGCCCGAGGCGAAGCGGCCGCTGCCGGAGCACCCGCGGCGCATCGGCGTGGTCACGTCGCTGCAGGCCGCGGCCCTGCGCGACGTGCTGACGACGCTCGCGCGCCGCAACCCCTCGATCCCGGTCATCGTCTATCCGGTACCTGTCCAGGGGGAAGGCGCGGCCGACCGGATTGCGCGCATGCTGGCGCGAGCGAGCGAGCGCGCCGAGTGCGACGTGCTGCTGCTGGTGCGCGGTGGCGGCTCGATCGAGGACCTGTGGGCGTTCAACGAAGAACCGGTGGCGCGCGCAATCCGCGCCTGCGGCATTCCCGTGGTCGTGGGTGTCGGCCACGAAACCGACACCACGATCGCCGATTTTGCGGCCGACCGGCGCGCGCCAACGCCGACCGCCGCCGCGGAACTGGTCAGCCCCGCGCGTGCGGAACTGCTCGGGCGCGTGCTGCAGCTTGCGGCGCGCGCCTCGCGCGAGGCGCGCCGGCGCATCGAGTACGCGATACAAAGCGTCGATGCGCTCGCGCGCCGCATCGTGCATCCGGCCGCGCGGCTGCGCGCTTCGCGCCAGCTCCTCGGGCAACTTGCGGCGCGCCTTTGCGCCGCCATGGGCCGGCGGTTCGACGGCTGCGCCGCGCGCCTGGCACTCGCGCGCGCGGGTCTGCAGGGCCTCGATCCGGGCGCCGTGCTCGCGCGCGGCTATTCGATCACGCGCGATGAGGCCGGGGTGGTGTTGCGCGATGCGGCGCGAATACGGGAGGGCGAGAAACTCACCACCACGCTGGCGAAAGGCTGGATCGAAAGCCAGGCCGTGCGCAAGGGCCCTCTACCCAACCATTGACAGGACCCCAGCGATGATGCCCGAACCGATCGACCTGCGCTCCGACACCGTCACCCGCCCCTCGCCCGCAATGCGCGCAGCCATGAATTCAGCGCCCGTAGGCGACGACCAGTACGGCGAGGACCCGACCATGAACCTGCTGCAGGAACGGGTCGCGGCCCTGCTCGGCAAGGAAGCGGCACTCTGGCTGCCTAGCGGCACCATGGCGAACCAGGTGGCGCTGCGGGTCCTCGCCCGACCGGGCGACGACGTGATCGTCAGCCGGGAGTGCCACGCCGTTTGGCACGAAACCGGCGGCTCGGCGGCGAACGCGGGGGTCCAGTTCAGCGAGATCGGCCGCAATGGCGTTTTCACAGCCGAGGAGTTTCTTGCCGCCCTCAAGCCGCGTGGCCACGTGATCTACCCGCCTACCGCACTGGTCGAGATCGAGAACACGCACAACCGTTCGGGCGGCGTGATTTTTCCGCAGGCGGAGGCCGAGCGCATCTGCGCTGCAGCGCGTGAACGTGGCGTCGCGACCTATCTCGACGGTGCGCGGCTGTGGAACGTCGCCATCGCGAGCGGCCGCCCGCCGGCAGAGCTGGCAGCGCCGTTCGATCTGCTGTCGGTCGCGCTATCGAAAGGCCTGGGCGCGCCCGGCGGCTCGCTGCTGGCCGGGCCGCGCGAACTCATCAGGACCGCGCTGCGCTTCCGGCGTATGTTCGGCGGCGCCATGCGCCAGGTCGGTTTCTACGCGGCGGCAGGCCTATACGCACTCGATCACAATCTCGCGCGCCTGGCCGATGACCACGCCAACGCGCGGCTCATCGCCGAGCGGCTCGCGAGCAGCCGGCGCATCCTTCTCGACCCGGATTCGGTGCACAGCAACATCCTCGTATTCCGCCTCGGCGAAGGCGCACCCGACGCACCGGCCGTCGTGGCGCGCGCTGCCGAGCGCGGCGTGCTGGCGTTCGCGTTCGACGCGCGCACCGTCCGGGCCGTGACGCACCTCGACGTGACGCGCGAGCAATGCGCGCGGGCGGCCGAGGTGCTGCTCGAGATCGTGGAGGGCGCCGGGGGTTAACGTTCCTGCATTCCAGCGCCATGACGGAGCGTCGCGCGGATTCGATTTTCCTCATCTCTCCGGTTTTTTTTGGAACGATCGCGTGGCGATCGTTCCAAAAAAAAACCGGAGACCGGGGAACGTCAAATTCGCAGCGCGCTCAAATCAGGGCGCGAACCCTCCCGACGAACTCGGCCTAACCCGACCGCGCCCCCAGCACGCGAGCGGCGCGTGCCACGTCCTTCGGCTTCACCCAGAAAATCGCGCCGAAGCGCCCTTTGCCTGAACATACGGCGTCGAGCGCGGTAATGTTGATGCGCGCGGCGGCCAGCTTGCCCGCCGCACCCGCCAGCGCCCCCGGGCGGTCGTCGCCCTGCAACAGGAATACGGCCTTGCGTGCCGATAGCTTCATCCCGGCGCGCCTGGCCGCGCGCCGAAAGGCGGCATCGCTTTCCGGCACGAAATCGACCTGCGCCCCGCCGCCCTCGGGAAAGCCCGTGAAGGCGAGCAGGTTCACGCCATCGAGGCGGAGCGCGTCCAGCAATTTCGCGCCCGCGCCTGCGCGGTTCGGCGCCCTTACCGAGTAATAGCCCAGCTTGCGAATCGTCGCTGCCATGTCGACCTCCTGTGGCCCGCATCATGCGGAGCCTATAATTCTGCTCCAGCCATGGGCCACCGGCTATCGAAAATCACGACGCGCACCGGCGATGCGGGCGAGACCGGACTGGGCGACGGCTCGCGCCTGACGAAGGACGCGCCGCGCATCCAGGCACTGGGCGATGTCGACGAGCTGAACTCGGCGATCGGGCTGGTGCTCGCCGAAGAGATTCCCGCCGCTCCGCGCGAGGCGCTCGCGCAGGTGCAACACGACCTGTTCGATCTCGGCGGCGAGCTGTGCATTCCCGGCCACACCCTGCTGGGCGAGGCGCACGTCACGCGGCTCGAGAATCTTACGGCTGCGCACAACGCCGCGCTGGCGCCGCTCAAGGAGTTCATCCTCCCGGGTGGCACGCGCGCGGCGGCTGCCGCGCACCTGGCACGCACGGTCTGCCGGCGTGCCGAGCGCAGCGTGGTGGCGCTTGGCCGCAGCGAGAGCGTGAGCGCGCCGGTGCGCCAGTACCTCAACCGGCTGTCCGACCTGTTGTTCGTGCTCGGGCGCACGCTTAACCGCGCCGCGGGCCGTGACGACCTGCTCTGGCGCCACGTGCGCAAGCCATGATCCTGCGCGCGGCCACGCTGTGCCTGCTCGCTCCCCTGGCGGCGCCGGCGCAGGAAGCTGCGCCGCCGCTGTTCAACCTCGTCACGCTCTCGGCACAGGCCGAGCGCGAGGTGGCGAATGACACGCTGCACGCCACGCTCGCGGCCGAGGCCGAAGGCGTCAATGCGGCACAGCTCGCCGACGGGATCAACCGCGCGATGCTGCGCGCGCTCGATCTGGCGCGGAGCTACACCAACGTCCGGGCGCGTTCGGGCAACTACCAGACCTACCCGGTGTACGACAAGAACCGGGTCGCACACTGGCGCGTTCGCCAGGAGCTGAGGCTCGAGTCGGCCGACTTTGCCGCCGCCACCGAGCTGATCGGCAAGCTTCAGTCGAGTCTCGTGCTGGCGCAGCTGGCACTCGGCGTCTCCGGCGAGACGCGCAAGCAGGCCGAGAACGCGCTCGTCGGCGAGGCGATCGCGGCTTTCGAGCAACGCGCGCGCCTCGCGCGCGACGCACTCAAGGCAAAGGGCTACCGCATCCGGGACCTGAACCTTTCGGGGGGCGGACCCGTCCCGCCGCGGCCGCTGGCGATGCGTGCCCTGTCGGCCGAGGTCGCGGCGCCTGTGCTCGAGCCCGGCTCCACACGCATCGTGGTCACCGTGAACGGCACGGTGCAAATGCAATGATCGCGCGGCGGCCCGCAGTCAGCGCTTTGGTGTTCGACGTGTTCGGCACGGTGGTCGACTGGCGCGGCTCGATCATTCGCGAGGGCCGCAGGCTCGGGCGCGAACGGGATCTGCGCGTTGACTGGGCCGCGTTTGCGGACGCCTGGCGCGCGGGCTACCGGCCCGCCATGGCGCGCGTCCGATCCGGCGAGCTGCCGTGGACCACGATCGACGCCCTGCACCGCATGATCCTCGATGACCTGCTGCGGCAATTCGGCATCCAGCGGCTGAGCGAAGCCGACAAGGACCACCTCAACCGCGCCTGGCACCGGCTGCGGCCCTGGCCCGACGCGCGCCGCGGGCTCACGCGCCTGAAGCGCGCGTTCACGCTGGCAACGCTGTCCAATGGCAACGTGGCGCTGCTCGTCGACATGGCCAGGCACGCGCGCCTGCCGTGGGACTGCGTGCTCTCGGCCGAGCTGTTCGGCCACTACAAGCCGGACCGCGAAGCCTATCTCGGTGCCGCACGCCTGCTGGGCCTCGCGCCGCGACAGGTGATGCTGGTCGCCGCGCACAAGGACGACCTGTACGCCGCCAAGGCCTGCGGATTGCGCACCGCCTTCGTGCGCCGGCCGCTCGAGTACGGCCCCAAGGTGCGCGCCGACCTGAAACCCGAACGCGCCTTCGATTGCAACGCCGATGATTTTCTCGATCTGGCCAGTCAGCTGCTGCCACGCAAGAAATAGGAGACCCGCACATGGCCGACATCACGATCCTCAATGTGGAAGCGCTGGGCAAGCCGCTCGGCCAGTACTCGCACCTGACGCGCGTGAAGAACGCCGCCGAAACGATCTACATCGCCGGCATGCTCGCGCCGGGGGACGGCTTCGACGCGCAGTGCAGCGGCGCGTTCGCGCAGATCGGCAAAGCGCTTGCCTCGGCCGGCGCGAACTGGCGCAACGTGGTCCAGTTCACGACCTATCTGGTGCACTCGCAGGACATCCCGAAATTCATGGCCTGGCGGCTGCGCGAATTCCCGCAGCTGTTCCCGGACGGCAAGTACCCGCCGAACACGCTGCTCGTCATCGACCGGCTGGTGGGCGAGCCGTACCTGATCGAGGTGCAGACCATCGCGGC
>MERE01000201.1 GCA_001771975.1 Betaproteobacteria bacterium RIFCSPLOWO2_02_FULL_68_150
CGAGATACTCGAACTGCCCGGACCAGGCGACCGAGACGCCCGGCGGCAGCTTCACGTTCGCCTCGACCGCGCGCTTGGCGTCCGCCACCACCGAGGAAAGGTCGCGGCCGCGGATGTCGACATAGATCCAGCCCGAGAGCCGCGCGTTCTCGCTCCGGATCGACGGCGGCCCGTCGGTGATCGCGATGCGCGCCACCGAGCCGAGCGCGATCTGCGCACCGCCCTCGGTCACCACGGACAGCGCGCGCAGCCGCTCGACCGAATCGCGCAACTCGCGCGGATAGCGCACGTTGATCGGAAAGCGCCTCCGACCCTCGATCGTCTCGCCGACGTTCTCGCCGCCGATCGCGGCCGCGACGACCGACTGCACGTCCATCACCGAAAGCCCGAAGCGCGCCGCGGCGTCGCGGTTCACGTCGACCTCGATGTAACGCCCGCCAGTGACGCGCTCGGCGAGGGCCGAGCTCACCCCCGGCACGTCCTTCACCACGCGCTCGATCGCCTCCGCCACGCGCTCGATCTCGGCGAGCGTGCTGCCCGCCACCTTGATGCCGAGCGGGCTCTTGATGCCGGTGGCGAGCATGTCGATGCGGTTGCGGATCGGCGGGATCCAGATGTTGGAAAGCCCGGGCAGCTGCACCAGGGCGTCGAGCTCTTCGATGAGCTTCTCCACGGTCATGCCCACGCGCCATTCGGCTCGCGGCTTGAGCTGCACCGTGGTCTCGACCATTTCCAGCGGCGCCGGGTCGGTGGCGGTTTCGGCGCGCCCGATCTTGCCGAACACGCGTTTCACTTCGGGCACGGTGGCGATCAGCTTGTCGGTCTGCTGCAGGATCTCGGCCGCCTTGGCGGGCGAGATCCCCGGCAGCGCGGTCGGCATGTAGAGCAGGTCGCCCTCGTACATCGGCGGCAGGAACTCGCCGCCAAGGCGCGTGACGGGAACCGCGGTGGCGCCGAGCGCGACCAGCGCCGCGAAGAGGGTCAGCTTGGGAAAGCGCAGCACCGCGGCGAGCAGCGGGCGGTACAGCGCGATCAGCCAGCGGTTGAGCGGGTTTTTCCGTTCCTCCGGAATGCGGCCGCGGATCAGATACCCCATCAGCACCGGGATCAGCGTCACGGCGAGAATCGCCGAGGCGCCCATGGCGTAGGTCTTGGTGTAGGCGAGCGGCGAAAACAGCCGCCCCTCCTGCGCCTCGAGCGCGAACACCGGCACGAACGAAAGCGTGATGACGAGCAGCGAAAAGAACAGCGCCGGCCCGACCTCGGCGGCCGCCTCGCCGATCAGCTTCCAGCGCGCCTCGCCCTCGACCGTGTGCCCTTCCAGCTTCTTGTGCGCGTTCTCGATCATCACGATCGCCGCGTCCACCATGGCGCCGATCGCGATCGCGATGCCGCCGAGCGACATGATGTTGGCATTCACCCCCTGGTAATGCATGACGATGAACGCGGCCAGCACGCCGAGCGGCAGCGTGATGATGGCGACGAACGCCGAGCGCAGGTGCAGCAGGAACAGCACGCAGACCAGCGCCACGATCGCGAATTCCTCCGCCAGCTTGTCGCGCAGGTGCGCCACCGAGCGCTCGATGAGGCCGGAGCGGTCGTAGGTTTCGACGATCTCGACGCCCTGCGGCAGGCTTGCCTGCAGGCTGGCCAGCTTCGCCTTCACCGCGCCGATCGTCGTCAGCGCATTCTTGCCCGAGCGCATGATGATGATGCCGCCGGCGACCTCGCCCTCGCCGTCGAGCTCGGCGATGCCGCGCCGCATCTCGGGGCCCATCTGCACGCGCGCGACGTCCTTCAGCATCACCGGCACGCCGCTCTTGCCGATCGCCAGCGGAATCGAGCGGAAGTCGTCCAGGGTCTTCAGGTAGCCGCTCGCGCGCACCATGTATTCGGCCTCGCCCAGTTCCACCACCGAGCCGCCGGTCTCGCGGTTGGCCGCCTGCACCGCGGCGATAACCTTGCCGTGCGGAATACCGTAGACGCGCAGCCGCTCCGGGTCGAGCACGATCTGGTACTGGCGCACCATGCCGCCGACCGAGGCCACTTCGGCGACGTTGGCGACCGCCTTCAGCTCGTACTTGAGGAACCAGTCCTGCAGCGCGCGCAGCTCGCCCAGGTCGTGGCGCCCGCTGCGATCGACCAGCGCGTACTGGTAGATCCAGCCGACGCCGGTGGCGTCGGGTCCCAGCGCGGGTTTCGCCTGCGCCGGCAGCCGCGACTGCACCTGGTTGAGATATTCGAGCACGCGCGAGCGCGCCCAGTACTGGTCGGTGCCGTCCTCGAACAGGATGTAGACGAACGAATCGCCGAAGAAGGAGTAGCCGCGCACCACCTTGGCGCCGGGCACCGACATCATGGTGGTGGTAAGCGGGTAGGTGACCTGGTCCTCGACGATCTGCGGCGCCTGCCCGGGAAACGGCGTGCGAATGATCACCTGCACGTCCGAGAGGTCGGGCAGCGCGTCGAGCGGCGTGCGCAGCACCGCGTACACGCCCCAGGCGGCGATCAGTGCCGAGGCCAGGAGAACCAGGAAACGATTGCCGATCGACCAGCGGATCAGCGCCGCGATCACGGCGCCACCCTGCGCTCGATTCTCTCGATCACGTATTCGTTGTCCGGCGTGGGCTTGGCGCGCACCTCGAACTCGACGAAGTCGCCCCGCTTCAGCGCCCTGAGCGAAGGCTTGTCGGTGACCACGAATTCCATCGTCATCGCCGGCCACTTGAGCGCGGGGATCGGCTCGTGCTCGATCTCGATGTGTCCTTTCACGATGTGCATGTCGGTGATCCTGCCGCGCCCCTTGTGCCGCGCGGCCGCGCCGGCCGGCTGCGGCGCGGCCTCGCCGTCCAGCCGAGCCAGCGCGCCGCGCAGGCTCGCCTCGGAATCGATCAGGAACTGGCCCGAGGCGACCACCGGTTCGCCTTCCTTCAGGCCGGAGAGGATTTCGGTGCGCCCGTCGGTCTCCGCGCCGACCTTCACGGTCGCAGCGCGGAAGCGATCCTTCTCGAGGACGATCACGACGGTCCGCGTCCCGGTCTGAATCACGGCTTCCGTGGGCACGGTGACCGCCTTGCGCAGGGTGGCGGCGAGCAGAACGTTCGCGAACATGCCGGGCTTGAGCGCCGACGCCGGGTTCGGCGACACGATGCGCGCCTTCACGGTGCGGGTCTGCGCGTTCAGCTCCGGGTAGATGTAGTCGACGCGCCCGTCGAAACGCTGGCCGGGCAGCGTCTGCACCGTGGCGCTGGCGCGCTGCCCCTGGCGCAGCACCGCGGCCTGCGCCTCCGGCACCTCGACCGTGATCCACACCGAGGAGAGATCGGTCAGCGTGAACGCGGGCATTCCGGCCTGCACCATCGCGCCCTCGCGCACCCCGAGCTCGGTGAGCACACCGGAAATCGGTGCCAGCAGCGGGACGCGGCGGCTCGCGACTCCGGATTGCTCCAGCCTGGCGAGGTCGGCGCTGCCCATGCCGAGCAGTTCGAGGCGCCGGCGCGCGGCGCGCGCCAGCGGCTCGTCAGCGCCCTGCGCCATGCGGCGCGCGAGCAGGTACTCCTCCTGCGCCTGCAGCAGCTCGGGCGAATAGATTTCGGCAAGCACCTGACCGGCGCGCACCGGGTCGTTGACCGCGCGCACGTGCAGCCGCTCGACCCAGCCCTGGGCGCGCACTTCGGCGCGCGCAATACGCCGCTCGTCGGCCTGCACGTAGCCGACCGCCACCAGGTCCTGGCGCAACTCGGTCATTTCCGCGTTGCCCATCCGCATGCCGAGGCTCTGGCGCACGCGGGCGCTCACCGCCACGCCGCCCTCGCCCGCCTGCTCGTCGGCATACACCGGCACCAGGTCCATGCTCATGTAGGGCGAGCGCCCCGGCTTGTCGAACTTCTGCTGCGGAACCATCGGGTCATGCCAGTAGAGGACCTTGCGCTCCCCGGCGCCGGCCTTGGCGCTCGCCCTGGCCTCGGCCTTGGCGTCAGCCTTCGCCGTGACCGGCTCGGTGGCGGGCGCGTGCACACCGCGCTGCCCGTACCAATAGCCGCCGGCGGCGAACGCGGCGGCGATCATGACGAACGCAGCAAGCTGTTTCATTTCGTTTCTCCCGCATGTTCGAAGTACTCGAGCGCGACGCGCGCCCTGGCGCGCACCGCCTCGAGCGCAAGCACCTGCAACTGGGTTTCGATGAGTTGCCGCCGCGCCTCGAGCACCTGCCCGAACTCGGCGCGGTTTGCCGACTGCGCTGCAATCAGCGTATCGAGCCGCCCGCGCACCGCGGGCAGCACCGCGCCCCCGAAGTTGGCGAGTCGCTCGCCGGCGATGCGCCACTCGGCATACGCGGCGTCGAGTTCCGCGCGCAGCTGCCGCAGGTGGTCGGCGCGCTGCTCGCGCACCCGTTCGGCGAGCTTCAGCTTCGCCTCCACCAGCCGGTCCTGCTTCTGCGCCCGCCACGCCGGCAGCTCGAACGCCACCTGGAACATGAGCATGTCGGAGCGGTTCTGCCCGGCGCGGAATCCATAACCCACCTCGAAGCTCTTGTCGGGCGCCGTCGCCTCGCGCGCGAGCGCCACGTCGGCCTCGGCGGTGCCCTGCGCGCGCACGTGCATCGCGTGCTGCGGGTGGTGCTCGAGCATCCCGGCCAGAGCGGCGAGCGGTGCCGGCTCGCGCCATGACGGCAGGTCCGTCGGCAAGTCGAATGCGCCGGCATCCGGCACCCAGCGCCTGAGCGCGGCACGCGCCCGTTCCGCCTGCGACGCCAGCTCGAAGCCGCGGTCGGCGACCAGGCTCTGCATCTGGCGCGAGGCGAAGACCTCCGCCTGCGAGCCGCGGCCGCTCGAGATGGCGATCCGCGCGAGCTCCGCGGCGTGACCGAATTCGCGGTCCAGGTCGCGCACCTTCTGTTCCGCCGCAACCGCCTGCCAGGCCTCGACCCAGGCGACGCCGACTTCGCGCAGGATGGCCTGCCGCTGGCCGGCGCTCTCGGCGCGCGCCTGTTCGGCCTCCGCCAGCGCGCGACGTTCGCGCAGCCGCCGCTTGTCGCCGCCTGGCAGCATCTGCTCGTAGCTCACCACCATCTGCGTCATGTCCTCCCACGACTGGTTCGGGAAGTTGCGCGTCGGCAGGTTGAGCAGGCCGAACTTGAGCCGCGGGTCGGGCAACGCGCCCTCGGCGGGCGCGGCGTCGGCGAGCGCGCGCGCGTTCAGCTCGAGCGCGGCGAGAGCGGGTTGGCGCGCGAGGGCGCGCTCGCGCGCCGCTTCCAGCGTCAGCACTTGCGCCGGCGCCGGCAGCGCGCAGGCAACCAAACCGATCCATACGACGAAACGAAGCATCTTGTCCTCCGTAAACAGGCGACAGCCATCGCGCAGGATGAGTCCTGCGCCACTCACGGCACTTGGATCAGATCAGCAAGGAATGCAGCAGGATGCGCGGCGGCGGGGTACCGGGAGCGGGCCCTTGCAGCCCCGCCGGCCGCACCGGGCGGTGCTCGGCGCGCGCCAGGAACAGCACCGGCGCGTCTGCTGCGCTGCGCACGATCGCGACCGCCGCCGCAGGGATCTGCAGATCGGCGGTGCAATGCGCAAGGCATCGATTGGCGTACTGCGGCCCGTACTCGGTCAGCGACATCACGCCCGTGTCGCACGACAGCATCGCGTCCGTGGCCAGCACATGCGACAGCTTGCCGCGATCCGCAGGACAGTCCGCGAACGCGATGCTCGCCTGCGCGAACGCCATCACCGCCAGCAGCAGCCGCGCAATCCACCGGTTCGATCGATATCTCATAGGCATCCGCCGCAAGGCGCGCACAGTGTGCCTAGGGCGCCGGCGCCGGAATTGATCTGGCTCAAACGTGCACCGCGGGTTTCCGGACCCCGTGAATTCAAGGGACATCCCGGGTTCCTGAGGCCCGAGGGCGCACACCGGCGCGGGCGACCCACAGCGCGAGGGGCGGCACCAGCACCCACTGCAGGAGCGGCGAGGCGCCGATCCGGATACCGCCCAGAGCGAGCACCGGCATCAATTCGGAGTACTCCCA
>MERE01000202.1 GCA_001771975.1 Betaproteobacteria bacterium RIFCSPLOWO2_02_FULL_68_150
CGGATAGCGGTTGAAGCCCTTCGCAAGCGAAATGATCGCCAGCCGGTATCGGGCGAGCGTCCCGGCATCTGCAGCCGGCGCCGCAGGGGGCGGCGAAACCGGCTCGGTTCTCGGCGCGGCAACGTTCGCTACACCGACCGATGCCGATGGCTCGGCCGCACTCTGCGAAGAATCTTGCGCCGGCTCCGGTGCGTTGGCTGCAGGCGCGAGTGCCTCGCGCGCGCTCGTCTCTACCCGCTGTGACGCGGAGCGCTTCGACGACAATGGCTTCGCAAGCGAAAGCGACGATTGCTGCAGCAGCGCGGCGTGCTCGGCGGGCGACGGCTCCGGCAGGAGGCGCGCCAGGATCGGCGCCGGCGGCCGCTGCCAATCGCGCCAGCCCGGCAGCGCGCTCAACAGCACGGCATGCAGCAGGATCGAGGCGAGTACCGCTGCGTCGAGCGCATGGCGCTCGCTTGCGCGCATCTGCATCGCACCTCCGATCCCCGCCCGCAGGCGGTCACTGCGTCCTAACGCGCCCGCTTTCAGGCCCGTTGACCGGCCCCTTGCAGCACGCGCCAGATCTTCTCCGGCGTGAACGGCATTTCGAGTTGCGCGGTGTCCCGCCCCTGGAGCGCATCGAGCACCGCGTGCACCACCGCGGGCACCGCGCCGATGGTGCCGATCTCGCCGCAGCCCTTCACTCCGAGCAGATTGGTCTTGCAGGGCACGCTTTCGTCGAAAGCCGCGTTCATCGGCGGCAACTGGTCGGCGCGCGGCACGCAGTAATCCATGAGCGAGCCGGTGAGCAGCTGCCCGCTGTCCGGGTCGTACACCGCGTGCTCGTAGAGCGCCTGGCCGACCCCCTGCGCGATGCCGCCGTGGATCTGCCCCTCCACGATCGCGTGATTGATGATGCGGCCGATGTCGTCCACGCTGGTGAGCGCCACCACCTCGACTTCGCCCGTCTCGGCATCGATCTCGATCTCGCACACCTGCGCGCCGTTGGGCCACGAGGGCGCCGACGGCGTTTCGGTCGCCGAGACGCGGATGAAGCCTTGCGCCTCGCGCGCCGCGGTCTCGGCCAGCGTGATCGAACGGTCGGTGCCCGCGATCGAGAAACGCCCGTCGCGATACTCGATGTCGCCGGGCGCCGCTTCCAGCGCCTCGGTGGCAAGCTCGCGGCCGCGCACGATGACGCGCCGGCCCGCCGCCACGGTCGCCGAACCGCCCACGAATGCCGATCGCGAGCCGACGCTGCCCACGCCCGTGGCGCGGTCGGTATCGCCCTGCACGATCCTCACGCCCCGGATCGGGATTTGCAGCACCTCGGTGATCAGCTGCGTGTACGTCGTCTCCAGCCCCTGCCCCATCGCCTGCGTGCCGGAGAACACGGTCACCGTACCGTCGGCATCGACCTGGATGTCCACGGTCTCGGTCGGGATCGCGCCGGTCCATTCGAGGTAGGACGCGAGCCCGCGCCCGCGCAGCCTGCCGCGCCGCATCGCATCCTCGCGCCGTGCCGCGAAACCGCTCCAATCCGAGCGCTCGAGCACGGCATCGAGCATCCGGCCGAACGCGCCCGAGTCGTACACGTCGCCGAGATGGGTACTGAAGGGGAAACCGCCCTCAGGCACGAAATTGCGGCGGCGGATTTCCGCCGGGTCGATGCGCATCTCGCGCGCCGCCTGCTCGATCAGGCGCTCCATCAGGTAGTTCGCCTCGGGCCGGCCCGCGCCGCGATAGGCGCCGGTCGCCATCGTATTGGTGAGCACGCCGCGCACGCGAAAATCGATCCGTGGCACGCGGTACACCGTGGTCTGCACCTTCGGCCCGAGCGCAAGCGGAATGATCGCGGTGGAACCCACCGGCACGGCACCGAAGTTGGCGAGCATGTCCATGCGCAGCGCGAGAATGCGCCCGTCCCGGTCGAGCGCCAGCGTCGCGTCATAGTGCTGGTCGCGCCCCATGTGCGCGGCGAGAAACTCTTCGCTCCGGTCGGCGCGCCAGCGCACCGGACGGCCGAGTGAACGCGCCGCGTGGCACACCAGCGCGTCCTCATTGGCGAGTCCCGTCTTCATGCCGAAACCGCCGCCGATGTCGCCCACGATGACGCGGTAATCCGCAGCCTGGCCGCCGAGCGCCGCGGCGAGCGAATCGCGCGCCCCGGTCGGCGTCTGGTTCTGCGTGTAGAGCGCGCCGCGGCCGTTCTCGACGACGCCGATCGAGCAGCGCGGCTCGACCGCGAACGCGATCAGGCGCTGGTTGTGCAGCCGGAGCCGCGTCACGTGCGCGGCGCGCGCGATCGCCTCGTCCACCGCACCCGCATCTCCGTAGCGCGCCTCGGCGGAAACGTTGCCCGGCGCGGCGGACCAAAGTTGCGGCGCATCCGGCTCGATCGAGCGGCGCGGATCGGTGACGCACGGCAGCGCGTCGTAATCCACCACGACCGCTTCGGCCGCGTCCTGCGCCTGCTCGCGCGTCTCGGCGATCACCGCGACGACCGGCTGTCCGACGTAGAGCACTCTGCCGTCGGCGAGCAGCGTGCGCGGCGGCGCCGCCATCGGCGCGCCATCGGCGCGCTTGAATAGCGGCGGAAACGGAATCTGCCCTGCGCCCCCGGCGCGCAGGTCCTCGATCGACCAGGCCGCGATCACCCCGGGCGCCGAGCGCGCGGCGCCAAGGTCTACCGCGACGATGCGCGCGTGCGCGTGCGGCGAGCGCACGAGCACGAGCCACGCCTCGCCCGCAAAGCTGCGGTCGTCGCTGTACCGCCCCCTGCCGGCCAGCAGGCGATCGTCCTCGAGGCGCTTTTGCGAGCGCGAAGAGCCGAAGCGCGCCGAATCGGGATCGAACTGTGCAGCGGTCATACCGATAAAAAAACGCCCCGTGACCGGGGCGTTCGCAATTCTGGCGGAGCGTGCAGTCTAGGCCGAACCCCGGTCCCCTGCAAATCGAACGCACCCGCGCACGCGGCGCGGGCGTCACGCCAACTCAATGCGTGGCGCTGGCGAGCGCCGGCAGCACGCGCACCCGGTCCGGCTCCTGGCCGGTCCACTCCTGGCGGCGGCCGTCGCGCCCGTAGACGCCCGCCCAGAGCGTTTCGCCGGAAACGGAATCGATCACCGTCACGACGTCGCCCGGCGTGCTCAGTGCCGCGCGTGCCTTTTCGATCGCGCGCTCGCGGTCCAGGTCCTGCCAGGCGTCGGAATCCATGGATCGGGTTTTTTCAATCTTGTACATGATGCAGTCCTCTCGCTCAGGAGTAAGGATCGAACGCGCCGTAGCTGCGCTCGAGGTTGCGGATGCGCCGTTCGAGATCGAACACGTCGCTCGATTCGGCGAGATAACCTTCGAGTTGGCGGTAACGTGCCCGCTCGGCGCTTCTTTCCAACCAGCGGAACAGGCCGCGGACCGCATCGCCGATCGCGGCGAACGCCGAGCGCCCGCCGGTTTCGGGTATCGTAGGTGCCGCTTCGGGCAGGGTGAGCGCTCCGCGGTAGTGAATGATGCTGTCGCCTTCATAGATCGGGGACCAGGCTTTCATGACTAGCTCCTTGACGGCCTTCCGGCCGCTTGACATGGCCTCAATATCGACCCGCGAAGCTCAATAATCAATTCGTAATTACAGATACTTAGGATCAGTTTGGACGATGCCTCGCAAGTCTTTGACGCAGTGCAGCATTTTCGCGCTAGAATGATTCCGGACCAGCCATGGAAATCTACCAACTGCGCGCTTTTGCCGCGGTAGCCGACGCCGGGCAGCTGACCCGGGCGGCCGAACGCCTGCATATCAGCCAGCCCGCCCTGAGCGCCCAGATCAAGGCGCTGGAAGAGGAACTCGAGGTGCGGCTGTTCGAGCGCACGCCGAACGGCATGCAAACCACGCGTGCCGGCCGCGAGCTGCTCGTGCATGCCGAGAAGGTGCTCGCCGCCGCCGAGGCGCTGCGCCAGGCCGCGAGTGCGGCGCGCGGTGAAACGGCCGGGCGGCTGCGCATCGGCACGCTGAGCGATCCGCAGTTCATCCGCCTCGGCGATATCCTGGGCAAGGCGGTCGAGCGCTATCCGCTGCTCGAGCTCGAGCTGCACCACGAGATCACCGGCGCCGCGCTGGAGGCGGTGCGCGACGGTACGCTCGATGCGAGCTTCTACTACGGCGACATCGGCTCGCCGCAAGTGGCCGGGCTTGCACTGAGGGAACTCGTCTATCGCGTCGCCGCGCCCGCCGAATGGAAGGCGCGCATCGACGGCGCGAGCTGGCGCGAGCTCGCCGCCCTGCCGTGGATCGTGACGCCGCCGATCAGCACCCACCACCGGCTTCTGCAGACGCTATTCGCCGAGCACGATGTCACACCCGGCAAGGTCATCGAGGCGGACAACGAGTTCGTGATCAGCAACCTCGTCGCGTCGGCGCTCGGCGTGTCGCTGATGCGCGAGGACCTCGCGCTGGCGCGCGAGCAGGCAGGCGAAGTGTGCATCTGGTCGAAGGCGCGCGTGCGCACCACCTTGTGGTTCATCTACCGCGCCGAGCGTGCGTCCGACCCCCTCCTTGCCGCGCTGCTCCAGGTGGTGGCGGAGACCTGGCAGGTGGCGCCGGAGAAGGTCAGGGCCGCCTGAGCAACTCGCGGCCGCGTGGCGCCGCGTGATGGACGCAACCTAGGCGGCGATCAACCCCTCAGCGAGATCGAGCACATCGTCCGGCCAGTAAGCGGTGGGTCTTGCCTGCGATACGCCGCAATCGGCGCTCGGCCGGCAGGACAGCACGGACAGCAGCCAGCGCTGCGGAATCGCGGTACGTCCGTGCAGCGCGCCTGCGAGCGCCCCGGCGACGGCGCCATGGCTGTCGGTGTCGCCGCCTGCGCTGGCCGTGGCGATCAATGCCGCTTCGAAGCTCCTCGCATGGTGCAGCTGATAGAACGCGTTCTGCAGCGCGACGAGCACCCGGTCGAGGCGGCTTGCACGATCGCCCGGCCGCGCGCCCTGCGAAGCACGCCCGATCGCGGCGCGCGCCTCGCCGCCGCAGTGCGCGAGCGCCGCGGCCAGCATGTCTGCACGCGTGCCGCCTGCCACGCCGGCTCCGATCGCGGCTGCGTATCCTGCACAGGCCTCCAGGCAGACCGGATTGGGATGCGTGAGCGCCGAGTCCTCGCGCGCCGCGCGCGCCGCGCGCGCCGGATCGCCCGCGGCCCAGATCCCGATCGGCGATACGCGCATCAGCGATCCGCTCGAGGTGCTGCCGGGGTCGGGTTTTCCGGAAATTCCCGCGCGCGTCGTGCCGCCGACGTCGAACGGACCTGACGCGAGCCAATCCTGGTAGGCGGCGAACGCCGCGCTGGCATCGTAGCGCCTGTGGCGCGCGATGCTGCGCGCCAGGGCGAGCGCCAGCTCACCAGCGGCCGCGGGCTGTCCGGCGATCTGAAACCCGACCCGCGAACCGAGACTGTCGCCGATCAGCTGCCCGAGCAGGCAGCCTTGCGCGCGTGCGAGGCGCGCATCGTCGGCGCTGCGCGGAAAGCCAAGCGCCATGCGCGGCGCGATCCTGGGTTCGCGCAACACGCTCTCCCAGTCCTTCCCCGCCAGATCGCGCACTGCGTCGGGTGCGCCGGCGATGCATCCGGGTACCAGCGCGTCCCTCGCCCCGGTGAACGCGATCTCGCGCCCCTCGGCATCGTGCAAGACGCCGCCCGCTGCGCGCACCAGCGCCGCGCCCGCCGCGATATCGTATTCATTCACCGAGTGCAGCGAGAGCGTAGCCGCACCATCTCCGGCAGCGATGCGCGCCAGGCGATACGCAATGCTCGGCATGGCGACGAAGCGCGCCGGCGCGAGCGCGCGCGAAAACGCATGCGGCCGCAGCGCCGCGGACGCGGTCGTCCAGACGATCGCTCCGCGCTCCAGGCGCGCGCGCGAAAGATCGACCTCGAGCGGCCGGCCGTTGCGCCGGATCGGACCACAGCCCTGCGCCCACGCGATGGTGTCCGGGCCGCGGTCAGGCGCGAGCGGACAATGCACGACGCCGAGCGCGACCTCGGCTTTCGCGGCTCCAGCCTCGGGCGCGGAATCGGAGAACCTGGCGCCGCGCAGCAGCGCGATCGAGACCGCCGAGCCGCGGTTCCCCTTGAGGAACTCGTTCGTGCCGTCGTGCGGATCCACGACCCAGCGGTACTGCCCGATCGGCCCCGCCGCAAGTCCGGTTTCCTCGCCGAGGAAGGAACCTGCGAGCAGCGACTGCAGCGTTGCGCGCAGGGACTCCTCGATCTCGGTATCGACCGGCGCCTTGCCGCGCTCGCCGCGCGGTCCCGTGGGCCGGAAGAATTCCTCGCGCAGGCGCTCGCCGGCGTCCCGCGCCGCGCGAATCACCGGTTCGAGCAAATCCGCGGCCGTTGGGCCGGCGCTGGCCGCACTCATGCGATGAGCCAAAGTGAGACGGTGGCCGGAGTGTACTGCGACGATGGTGCGCCTGAACGGCCGGCCTCGCATGGGCCAGGCCGGGCTCGAGGCCAGCGCCGGCCTCGGGTAACATTGCCGCAACATGACGCAAAGCCGCGATGCGGATCGAACGACCACCGCCACGGTCGGGGTGATCGGGTTGGGAATCATGGGTTCGGCGATGAGCGCCAATCTGGTGCGCGCCGGATTCGAAGTGCACGGTTACGATATCGTCGCCGCGCGACGGCGCGCCCTGGCCGCTTCGGGCGGCCACCCGCATCGCACCGTGGGCGACGTGGCCGCACGCTGCGAGATCCTGGTGACATCGCTGCCTTCAGCGGCGGCGCTGCAGGAGGTCGTGCAAACCGTCGCAGGGCACAGGCGGCGCGGCCGCGTGGTGGTGGAAACCAGTACCCTGTCTCTGGAGGACAAGCGGGCGGCGCAGAAGCGCCTTGCCACGGCCGGCGCGGCGATGCTCGACGCACCGCTCTCCGGAACCGGCGCCCAGGCGCGCACGCGCGACCTGGTGGTGTATGCGAGCGGTCCGCGCCGCGCCTACCGGCGCTGCGCGCCGGTGTTCGACGGGTTCGCGCGCGCGCATCACCACGTCGGCGCCTTCGGCAACGGCACGCGCATGAAACTCGTCGCCAACCTGCTGGTCGCGATCCACAACGTCGCGGCCGCCGAGGCGTTCACGCTCGCGCGCAAGGCTGGACTTGATCCGGCGCTCGTATACAACGTGATCGGCGACGGCGCGGGGGGGTCGCGCATGTTCCAGGTGCGCGGCCCGATGATGGTCGCCGAGGATTACTCGGACGCGACCATGAAGGTCGAGATCTGGCAAAAGGACATGCGCATCATCGGCGAGTTCGCAGCCCGCCTCGGTTGCCCGACGCCACTGTTTGCGGCGAGCGCGCCGATCTACACGGCGGCGATGGCGACTGGCCGGGGCCGGGAGGATACTGCCGCGGTGTGCGCGGTGCTCGGGGCAATGGCGGGAATCGCGCCGCGCGGCCGGCGCCCAAAAGCATCGCCCAACCACCACCGCTCGAGCGGGTTGCCGACATGAGCCAACTGCTCGCCGTGCTCTGGAGCGAACACCGCTCGATCGCTGCCGTGCTGCACGCCCTGCTGTATCTCGTCAACGACAGGCGCAGCGGCGGCAAGGCGCTCGATGCGCAGGCGATTCGCGCGATCCTGCATTACCTCGACGTGTTCCCGGAGCGCGTGCATCACCCGAAGGAAGAACGTTTCCTGTTCGCGGCGCTGCGCCACAGGACGAGCGAGATCGACCCGGTGCTCGATGCGCTGATGCGCGACCACGCCGGCGGCGAGGGCGCGATCCGCAGCCTGGAGCAGCTGCTGCTCGGCTCCGAGCAGGGCGGCGAGGACGAGTTCGAGGCGCTCGCCGCGGCCAGCGAGCGCTACGTCAAGGATTACCACGAGCACATGCGCACCGAGGAAGAAGTGGTGATGAAGGTGGCGCGCATGGTGCTCACCGAGACAGACTGGCTGCAACTGCGCACCGAGTGGGCCAGCCACCGGGATCCGCTCGCGGGCATCGACCACCGGAGCGTCAACGACCGGATGATCGCCCGCATCGTCGAACTGGCGGCGCCGCCGATCGGCCTGCGTAGCGCGGACTGACCGAAGTCCCGGGAGACGAGACCGCATGCCGATGCAACCGCGCGAGCGCGCACCCTACTCCGCGATCGTCGATCGGCCGCCGCTGCGGCTGCCGGGTGGCGCGCGCGTCGTCGTCTGGACCATCGTCAACCTCGAGGTGTGGGACATCGGCAAGCCGATGCCGCGGCAGGTGCTGCCGGCGCCGGCAGGGGTGCAGATGCTGCCCGACGTGCCCAACTGGTCGTGGCACGAGTACGGCATGCGCGTAGGCTTCTGGCGCTTCCACCGCCTCTACGAGCAGCTGCAGATCCGGCCGACGCTCTCGGTCAACGCGCGCGTCTGCCTCGACTATCCGCGCGTCGCCGCGGCCTGCCGCGACGCCGGCTGGGAGTTCATGGGCCACAGCTTCGAGCAGGGCGCGATCCACAAGGAGGACGACCAGAAGGCAATGATCGCGAGGTCGCTGGAGACGCTGGAAAAATTCACCGGCCGGCGCCCGCGCGGCTGGCTCGGGCCCGGGCTCACGCAAACGCTCGAGACGCCCGAACTGCTCGCCGCAGCCGGCGTGCAATACATCGGCGACTGGCTCTACGACGACGAGCCGACCGAGATCCAGACCGCGCACGGCCCGCTCGTCACCCTGCCTTACTCGGCCGAGCTGAACGACATCCCGATGATGGTCGTGCAGCACCACGAGGCGGCCTACTGGAGGCGCAAGTGCGTCGATGCCTTCGAGCGCTACCACCTCGAGAGCGCCGAGCGCGCCAAGATCATGGCGATCGCGATCCACCCCTACATCACGGGCCAGCCGTTCCGCATCAAGTACCTCGAGCAGGTCTACGAGCACCTGCGGCAGCACCCCGACGTCGTGTTCTGGAACGGCGAGCAGATCCTCGACTGGTACCTGCTGCAGCGCGCGCCCCGGGCCTGACGTTCCGCGCGGGTCCGCGCTGGCAACCCTGCCCGCGGTGCTCGCGGCTACTTGATCGCCATCGGGTTGATCGGGGAGCCGACTGCGCCGGTGATCGGCAGCGGCGGCCCGCAGAAAAAGAATTCGTACACCCGGTCCGCGGCGCAGTCCGCCGCAAGTTCCTTGAGGTAGAAAATTTCGCCCATCGTGATGCCGATCATGGGAATTACGACCCAGTGCCAGGGCTGGCTCGCGTCGTCGGTCTCGTTCGGCCGTACCTCGCAGCCCCAGGTGTCGGTGCAGATGGCGGCGATTTCCTTCCTGTAGATCCACTCACTGGTCTCGAAAGCGAGTCCCGGCGCATCGCCGCCCGCATAGCCGCCCCAGTCGCCGCGCGCGAGGCGCTGTTCCATCTGCCCGGTACGCACGATCACGAAATCGCCGCGCCGGATCTCGACCTTCTGCGCGCGCGCCGCGGCGTCGAGGTCGTCGTTGGTGATCGCCATGCCGTCCTCGAGACAATCGACCCCAAGCTGACGCGCAACGTCGAGCAGCACGCCGCGACCCGCCATCCGGTCCTTCACCTTGTCGATGCCGTTCTTCTGCGCGCCGTTGGAATCGACCAGACGCGCGTCGTAGCCGTTCCACATCTTGTCGCCGTAGAAGATGTGACCCAGTGCGTCCCATTGGGTACCGCATTGCAGCGGCAGCGACACCATGTCGTCTGCATAGCGCAGCTTGCCTGCGTCCTGGTTGCCGGATACCGCATCCGTGCCGGTCGCCAGCATGGTGTGAATCGGATTGAAGCGGTTCCCCCACAGGCCGCGTTGCGGTCCGCTACGGTCGAAATTCAGACCCAGCGAAAAGGTTTTCCCCTTGCGGATCAGGCGGCCGGCATCGACGACCTCCTGGGGGGAGATGAAATTGAGCGTCCCGGCTTCATCGTTCGGCCCCCAGCGGCCCCAGTTCTTGCACCGCTCGGCGGTGGCTCTCAGATGCTGGATGTCGAATCTTTTCGCGTCGTAGCGGCGTGGCATCAACGTCTCCTTGAGTGACAGTGGAATCGGCCGACAAGTTAGAGTAAAAGCACGGGCCATACAATGGTGTTTCGTTCAGGTCGCCCGGCCTGTCGCCAACCGTTGACGGAGGTCAAGTGATACGTTTTCTCAAGCGCGGCATCAGCGCCGAGCAGGACGCCGCCGAGCAATCCAGGGTCCGGCAGACCGTCGAGTCGATCATCGCGGACATAGAAAAGCGCGGCGATGCTGCTGTGCGCGAGTACTCGCAGAAATTCGACGGCTGGAATCCCGCCGAATTCCGCCTCAAGCCCGGCGAAATCGAGACCCTCATGCGCCAGCTTCCGGGATCGGCGCTCGACGACATCCGCTTCGCGCAGGCGCAGATCCGCAAGTTCGCGCAAATCCAGCGCGATGCGCTGCACGACGTCGAGGTCGAGACGCTGCCGGGGGTGGTTCTCGGGCACCGCAACATCCCCTTGAACCGGGTCGGCTGCTACGTCCCGGGCGGAAAGTACCCGCTGATCGCGTCGGCGCACATGACCGTGGTGACCGCCCGCGTCGCCGGCGTCAAGCACATCATCGCCTGCGCGCCGCCGTACCAGGGCAAGCCCCACCCGGCCATCGTCGCCGCATTGCATCTTGCGGGAGCCGACGAGATCTGCACCATCGGCGGCGTGCAGGCGATCGGCGCGATGGCGATCGGCACCGAGACCATCGCCGCGGTGGATCTGGTCGCCGGCCCGGGCAACGCCTACGTCGCCGAGGCCAAGCGCCAGCTTACGGGGCGAGTCGGCATCGACCTGCTGGCGGGTCCGACCGAAACGCTGGTCATCGCGGATGAGACCTGCGACGCCGAAATGTGCGCGACCGACCTGCTCGGACAGGCCGAACACGGGCCGAACTCGCCCGCCATACTGCTCACCAACAGCGAGCGGCTGGCGCGCGAAACCGTTGCCGAAGTCGATCGCCAGCTGCGCACCCTGCCGACCGCGGCGGTCGCCGGTGTGGCCTGGCTCGATTACGGCCAGGTGATCGTCTGCGATACTTACGACGAAATGGTCGCCGAGGCCGACCGCATCGCCTCCGAGCACGTGCAGGTCATGACGCGCGACCCGGATTACTTCCTCGAGCGCATGACCAACTACGGCGCGCTGTTCCTCGGGCCGGAGACCAACGTCGCCTACGGCGACAAGGTGATCGGCACCAACCATACCCTTCCGACGCGCAAGGCGGCGCGCTACACCGGCGGGCTGTGGGTCGGAAAGTTCATCAAGACCTGTACCTACCAGCGCGTCAAGCCGGAGGCGAGCGCGATGATCGGCGAGTACTGCTCGCGGCTGTGCGCGCTCGAGGGTTTCGCCGCGCACAAGGCCCAAGCCGATCTGCGCGTCAAGCGCTACGGGACCAAGGCGGCGGCTTGACGGCCACGCTGCGCGGCAAAGTCGCCGCAGTCACCGGCGGAGCCGGCGGCATCGGCGCGGCGATTTGCGCGCGGCTGGCGCACGCTGGCGCGACTGTGGTGCTCACCTACCGCAGCAGTTCCGCGGCCGCCGCAGCGCTGGTCGATTCCCTGCCTGGGGCGGGCCACTTCGCACGACGCGTGGACGTCACGGACTCGGCGTCGCTTGGCGCCCTTGCCGCCGAAACCGGGGAACGCCTTTCGCGTTGCGACGTGCTGGTCAACTGCGCGGGCACGACCCGCTTTGTCGCGCATTCCGACCTCGAGGGGCTGGACGATGGGCTGATCGACGAGATTTTCCGCACCAACTGGCGCGGCGCCTTTGCCGCGATTCGCGCGTTCCAGCCGCTGCTGGCGCAGCACGCCGACGGCCTGGTCGTCAACATCTCGTCGGTCGCGGCGAGCCTCGGCACCGGCAGCAACGTCGCGTATTGCGCATCCAAGGCGGCGATGGACTGCATGACCAAGTCCCTCGCCCGCGCCCTGGCCCCGCGCATTCGCGTGGTCTCGGTATCTCCGGGTCTGGTGGACACGGAATTCGTCAGGGGAATGGATCTGGCCTGGCGCAAGGATCAGCTCGCACGAACGCCGATCGGGCGCTTGGTGACGCCGGAGGAAATCGGCGATGCGGTCGTCGCGGCCGCTACACTGCTGCAGCCGCTCACCGGCTGCGTCATTCCCGTGGACGGCGGCCGGCCGCTGGCTTGAGAAAGAGGAGCATGGTCATGGACAGGCACGTGAGAAACGAGTTTCCCTGGGGATCGATCGACTGGCTCGCCGGCGGCGAAGTCGGCAACAGCCGCGAGCTTTCGCTCGCCCGCCTGGTGATCGATCCGGGCAAATCGGGCGACACCCACGTGCACGCCAACTGCGAGGAGTCGATCTACGTGATCCGCGGCGAAGTCGAGTGCCGGGTCGGGGCCGAGGTCGCGACGCTCGGCGCCGGGGCCTGCGTGGTGGTTCCGCGGGGACACGTCCACTCGATCACGAACCCCGGCGCGTCGCCCGCCGAGCTGGTTCTCGGCTACTCCGC
>MERE01000203.1 GCA_001771975.1 Betaproteobacteria bacterium RIFCSPLOWO2_02_FULL_68_150
GGGTCGAGGCCATGGCGCATCGCGGCCCAGAAGAACGCGGTCTCGAACAGCGACAGGTCGAGCCGCACGCCGTGTCCCGTGCGCGCGCGCTCCGCGAGCGCCGCGAGCACCGCAATCGCCGCCGCGCTACCGCCGCCCATATCGGCGATCGCGATCGAGGAGCGCACCGGCGGTGCGAGCCATTGCCCGGGATAAGCCAGCGCGCCCGCGGCGGCGACGTAGTTGACGTCGTGCCCGGGGCGCTCGCGCCAGGGGCCGGTCTGGCCGTAGCCCGAAATCGAGCAGTAGATGAGCCGGCCGTTGTGCCGGCGCAGCGCGGCGTGGTCGATGCCGAGGCGCTCGGCGACCCCGGGGCGGAACCCTTCGAGCGCGATGTCGGCGGCGCGCGCCAGCCGCTGCACGACTTCCTTCGCCTCCGGCGCCTTGAGATTGAGCGCCAGCGAGCGCTTGTTGCGGTTTTCGGTGCGGAACTGCACCGGAATGTAGCGCCGGCCGGGATCGCCGGCGAGGGCCTCGACCTTGACCACCTCGGCACCGAGGTCGGCGAGGATCGACGAGCAGAACGGCCCCGGCACGAAGAGCGAGAAATCCACCACCCGGATTCCCGCCAGCGGCGACCACGCGCCCTTGCCCGATGCGAGTCCCGGCTCAGCCAATGCGCACCGCCTTGGCGGGATCTTCGCCGTAGGGCGGCGAGTAGATCACCATGACGCGGGCGCGCTCGCTGGTGACGATGAAAAGATGCGGCGCGTCGGCAGGAAAGAAGCACGCCTCGCCCGGCACCATCTCGAACTTGTCGCCCGCCACTTCGACGTGGGCGTTGCCTTCGAGCAGATAGCACGCCTGCTCGATGCCCGGATGCGCGTGCGGCAGGGCGCCCTTGCCGCGCTCGACCTCGCCGATCAGCACTTCGAGGTTTTTCGCGCCGACGGTTTGCGGGCCGATCAGCCGGAAGTTGCGCGTGCCGGTGTGGTTGGCCGGCGCATAAGGGCGGACGTCAGCCTGCCGGACGAGGTACTTGCTCATGGGGACTCGCCTTGGTCTCGGTCAAGCGGCCTACGAGCAGCACGTAGGCGGTGGGAATCACGAACAGCGTGAAGACCGTGCCGAGCAGCAGCCCGCCCACGATCACCCAGCCGATCGCCTGGCGCGCCTCGGCCCCGGCGCCGGTCGCGATCGCGAGCGGCACCGCACCGAGCACCATCGCGCCGGTGGTCATCAGGATCGGCCGCAGCCGCAGCGTGGCAGCTTCGATCACCGCGTCGAGCTTGGCGACGCCGCGGGCGCGTAACTGATTGGAGAATTCGACGATCAGGATGCCGTGTTTGGTGATGAGCCCGATCAGCATCACCAGGCCGATCTGCGAATAGACGTTGAGCGTGCCGCCGGTCAACTTGATCGCGCCCAGCGCACCGGTCATCGCGAGCGGCACCGTGAGCATGATCACGAACGGCGAGACGAAGCTCTCGAACTGCGCCGCCAGCACCAGGTAGATGAAGCCGAGCGCGAGCAGGAACGTGATCCAGAGCGCCGCGCCCGACTCGCGGAACTCGCGCGACACGCCGTCGAGCTCGAAGCGCGCGTTCTTGTCGAACACCTCGGCCGAGGCTTTCTCGAGGAACGTCAGGGCTTCGTCGATCGAACGCCCCGGCGCGAGGTTCGCCGACAGCACGGTGGCGCGCAGGCGGTTGAAGTGGTTCAGCTCCTTCGGGCCTACGGTCTCGCGCACCTTCACCAGGTTCTGCAGCTGCACCAGCTGGCCGTCGCGCGTGCGTACGAAGGTCGAAGTCAGGTCGGCCGGCCGCTCGCGGTCCTTCGCTTCGAGCTGCACGATGACGTCGTACTGCTTGCCCTCGCGCTGGAAGCGGGTCACCTGGCGCCCGCCGAGCAGCGTCTCGAGCGTGCGGCCGATGGTCTCGACGTCGATGCCGAGGCTCGCCGCCTTCTCGCGGTCGATCTCGACCGAGAGCTGCGGCTTGTTGAGGCGCAGGTCGACGTCCGGGTTGGCGAGCAGCCCCGAGGCCCGGGCTTTCTCCAGCAGCGCGTTGGAGAAGCGCTCCAGGTCCTCGTAGGAATTGGCCTGGATGACGAATTGCACCGGCGCGTTGCGAAAGCTCTGCCCGAGCGAAGGCGGATTCACCGGGAAGGCGAGCACCCCGGGCATGCTGGCGAACATCTTCGGCGCCAGCTCGTTGGTGACCTGCAGCGTGCTGCGCTTGCGCTCTTCCCAGGGCGCGAGCTGGCTGAAGCCGATGCCGAAATTCACCGGGTTGGGGCGCTCGAGCCCGGGGGCCACCGCGGTGAAATAGGACTTGATCTCCGGCACCTGCGCGAGCAGCCCCTCGAGCTGGCGCACGTAGCGATCGGTGTACTCGACCGACGCGCCCTCGGGTGCGATCACCAGCGCGATGAAAAAGCCCCGATCCTCGAGCGGCGAGAGCTCCGAGCGCAGCGTCTTGTAGAGCAGCGCCCCGGCCGCCGCGACCAGCACGAATGCGAGCACCACCACCCAGCGCAGCGCCAGCAGCCGGGTGAGCAGGCTGCGGTAACCCTGCGTCATGCCATGGAAGAAGCGCTCCATGGCGAGATACAGGCCGCCGTGCTGCTCGTGCTCCTTCAGGATGCGCGAGCACATCATCGGCGTCAGCGTGAGCGCCACCACGCCCGAGACGACCACTGCCGAGGCCACGGTGAGCGCGAACTCGGTAAAGAGGCGCCCGGTATTTCCGGTCATGAAGCCGAGCGGCGCGAACACCGCCGCGAGCGTGAGCGACATCGCCACCACGGCGAAGGCAATCTCGCGCGAGCCGTCGGCGGAAGCCTGCAGCGGCGGTTTGCCGAGCTCGACGTGGCGGTGACAGTTCTCCAGCACCACGATGGCGTCGTCCACCACCAGGCCGATCGCGAGCACCAGGCCGAGCAGCGTCAGCACGTTGATGGTGAAACCCATCAGGAACAGGATGAAGAAGGCGCCGACCAACGCTACCGGAATGGTGACGAACGGGATCAGGGTCGAGCGGAACGAGCGCAGGAAGACGAAAATCACCAGCATCACCAGGGCGATCGCCTCCGCCATGCTGCGGTAGACCGATTCGATCGAGCGCTCGATGAAGATCGACGAATCGAACGCAATCGCGAGCTGCATGCCGGGCGGCAGCGTGCCCTGCAGCCGTGCCAGTTCCACCTTCACGCCCTGCGCCACCGAAAGGGTATTCGCCGTGGACTGCTTCACCACGCCCATGCCGACCGCGGGGATGCCGTTGACGCGCACGATGTTGCGCTCGTCGAGCGCGCCCAGGCGCGCCTGCCCGACGTCCTTCAACCGCACCGGGTAGCCGCGCGCCTCGGCAACGATCATCTCGTTGAACTGGAACTCGCTGCGCAGGTCCGCCTGGGTGAGCACGGTGAATTCGCGCTGCATCGATTCGATGCGGCCCGAGGGGATCTCAACGTTCTGGCGCCGCAACGCGTTCTCCAGATCCTGCGGCGTGAGTCCGTAGGCGGCGAGGCGGTCGCGGTCGATCCACAGCCGCATGGCGTAGCGCCGATCGCCGCCGATGATCACCGAGGCGACGCCCGCCAGCGTCTTCAGGCGGTCGGCCACGTAGCGGTCGGCATAGTCCGACAGCTCGAGCGCCGAGTGCCGGTCGGATGACAGCCGCAGCCACATGATGGCCTGCGCGTCGGCCTCGATCTTGGAGACCACCGAGTCGTCCGACGCCGCGGGCAGCGCCGCGCGCACCCGTGCCACGCGGTCGCGCACGTCGTTCGCCGCTGCGTCGACGTTGCGCTCGAGCACGAACTCGATCGTGACCTGGCTAACCTCTTCGCGCGACACCGACTTGATGGTGCGCACGCCCTCGATGCCCGAGAGCGAATCCTCGAGCGGCTGCGTGATCTGCGACTCGATCACCTGCGGGCTCGCGCCCTTGTACACCGTGCGCACCGACATCACCGGCGTATCGATCTTCGGGTATTCGCGCACGCTCAGGCGCTGGAACGAAACCAGCCCCAGCAGCACGATCATGAGGCTCATGACCGTGGCGAACACCGGGCGGCGGATGCAAAGTTCGGGGAGTTGCATGGCCTTTAGGCGCGTCTCATGCCTTTACACACTCTCGGGCTTTCCGGCGCTCTTGCCGGAAAGCCCGAGACCCTGATGCGCCCCCACTCGGTAGCACAGTCGTACCAGTGCGATGGCCCCAAGGTCTCGGCTTTTCCGCAAAAAGCGCGGAAATACCGAGAGATGGAAAAAGCAAAGCAACGCCGTCATTGCCTTTACACACTCTCGGGCTTTCCGGCGCTCTTGCCGGAAAGCCCGAGACCCTGATGCGCCCGCACCCGGTAGCACCGTCGTACCAGTGCGATCGCCCCAATGTCTCGGCTTTTCCGCAAAAAGCGCGGAAAAACCGAGAGATGGAAAAAGCAAAGCAACGCCGTCATTGCCTTTATACAATCTCGGCTTTTCCGGCGTCTTTGCCGGAAAAGCCGAGACCCTGATGCGCCCGCACCCGGTAGCACCGTCGTACCAGTGCAATGGCCCCAATGTCTCGGCTTTTCCGCAAAAAGCGCGGAAAAACCGAGAGATGGAAAAAGCAAAGCAACGCCGTCATTGCCTTTACACACTCTCGGGCTTTCCGGCGCTCTTGCCGGAGAGCCCGAGACCCTGATGCGCCTGCACCCGGTAGCACCGTCGTACCAGTGCGATCGCCCCAATGTCTCGGCTTTTCCGCAAAAAGCGCGGAAAAACCGAGAGATGGAAAAAGCAAAGCAATGCCGTCATTGCCTTTATACAATCTCGGCTTTTCCGGCGTCTTTGCCGGAAAAGCCGAGACCCTGATGCGCCCGCACCCGGTAGCACCGTCGTACCAGTGCAATGGCCCCAATGTCTCGGCTTTTCCGCAAAAAGCGCGGAAAAACCGAGAGATGGAAAAAGCAAAGCAACGCCGTCATTGCCTTTACACACTCTCGGGCTTTCCGGCGCTCTTGCCGGAGAGCCCGAGACCCTGATGCGCCCCCACTCGGTAGCACCGTCGTACCAGTGCGATGGCCCCAAGGTCTCGGCTTTTCCGCAGAAAACGCGGAAAAACCGAGAGATGGAAAAAGCAAAGCAACGCCGTCATTGCCTTTATACAATCTCGGCTTTTCCGGCGTCTTTGCCGGAAAAGCCGAGACCCTGATGCGCCCGCACCCGGTAGCACCGTCGTACCAGTGCAATGGCCCCAATGTCTCGGCTTTTCCGCAAAAAGCGCGGAAAAACCGAGAGATGGAAAAAGCAAAGCAACGCCGTCATTGCCTTTACACACTCTCGGGCTTTCCGGCGCTCTTGCCGGAGAGCCCGAGACCCTGATGCGCCCCCACTCGGTAGCACAGTCGTACCAGTGCGATGGCCCCAAGGTCTCGGCTTTTCCGCAGAAAACGCGGAAAAACCGAGAGATGGTAAAGGCAAGACCGCACCGTCATCCCTTTTTCTCCGGTATCGCAGCCGCCGCCGGCTTGGGCGGCGCGTCCCCCATCACCATCACGGGAGACCCCGGCCCGATCTTCTGCACGCCCTCGGTGATCACCTGGTCTCCCGCAGCCACGCCATCGAGGATCTCTACCGCGCCCGCCTTGCGCAGCCCCGTGCGCACCTTGACCAGCGCCGCTTTGC
>MERE01000204.1 GCA_001771975.1 Betaproteobacteria bacterium RIFCSPLOWO2_02_FULL_68_150
CGCAAACGTGCGCGATGCCAAGGAATTTAGAAGCTATTGACGAATAAGGGTTAATTGTCATACTATCGGTTTCGCTGCGTTGCAGCAGACCGCTTGGAAAACGCCTGCAGCAGCCTTGACGAAAGGCGGATTCTGCACTGGCGGAAGCAGTCCCAGCTTAGCGCCGGATGGCGGGTAGCGGGCGGTCCGATACCGAACACCGGGCCGTCAGGCTAGTCTCCCGCCAGCTAGTAGGAACTCAGGGCGGAACTTCACTGTGCCCGGCAGCAAGGAGGTTCAAGATGACTGCAACGACAAAGTTGGTCGAGGACGCGCGTCTGCCAGGCGTTCCCCATCACCCCCCCTTACGGCGCAATCTGGCGGTCGCCACCGCCGGTTTGGCGGCGCTGGTCGCCGTTGCGATCGTCATTCCACCCCGCATTCAGATCCAGCAGACCGCCAGTGCGCAAACCGCGGATACGGCATGGACTGATTTCGCCTCCACCGGACCGACGCACGCCGATGCACGGCCCAATGCCGCCGAGCGCGAGCAACGCATGCTGGCCGAATCCATCGCCAAGCGCTTCCGCGTGGCGCGAGACGCGGTCAGTGGCGTCGTGACTGCCGCGTTCCGTGCCGGCAGCGAACATCGGGTCGACCCGCTGCTGGTGCTCGCTGTGGTCGCGGTCGAATCGCGCTTCAACCCTTTCGCCGAAAGCGCGCTCGGCGCAGTCGGCCTGATGCAGGTGCTGCCCAAATTCCACCAGGACAAGCTCTCCGGGCACGGGGGCGACGCCGCGCTGCTCGACCCGGTGCTCAATATCGAGATCGGGACTCGCATCCTGCGCGAATACCTGCGCCGTGCCGGCGATCTCGAGTCCGGGTTGCAGATGTACGGCGGCGCCGTGGACGAACCGTCAGCGCAATATGCCGGCCGGGTGCTCGCGGAGCGCGCGCGCCTGGATCAACTGATCGCGCGGCTGCGCCGGAGCGACGCGTAACCGGGACAGCGGGGGCGGGCACGCCCCGGCGCCAACCCGCGCCTTGGCGCGGTTCAGGCGCAAAAGCGCGCCAGACGCGCAACCGCCTCCTCCAGGTCAGCCGCATCGCGGGTGTAAGCCAGCCGGACGCAGTGTTGCGTGCGGTTGCTGCCGAAGTCGGTGCCCGGCGTCAGGGCGACCGCCTCGCTCTGCAGCAGCCGGAACGCGAAGTCCCTCGCGTCGCCGAAGCGCGAGCAATCGGCGTAAAGGTAGAACGCACCGTCGGGAGCCGCCGGAACCCTGAGCCCGGCCCGCTCGACTGCGGGCAACAGGAAGTCGCGGCGGCGCTCGAATTGCGCGCGGCGCTGCTCCAGAACGCGGAGCGATTCGGGCAGGAAGGCGGCCAGCGCAGCGTGCTGCGCGATGGCCGACGGGCAGATGAACAAGTGCTGCGCCAGCTTCTCGAACTCGCGCACGCGCCGCCGCGGCAGCACGATCCAGCCGAGCCGCCAGCCGGTCATGCAAAAGTACTTCGAAAAACTGTTGATGGTCACCACTTCGCCCGGCAGACTCGCCGCGCTCGACGGCGCATGGCCGTACACCAGTCCGAGGTAGGTCTCGTCCACGATCAGCAGGCCGCCGCGCGCCGCGAGGAACGAGGCAATGCGCTCGAGTTCCGGCCGCGCGATCAGCGTTCCCGTCGGATTGCTGGGTGTGCCGAGCAGCAAGCCGCGCGTGCGCGGGCCCCAGGCTGCCTCGACCATGGCGCAAGTGGGCTGGAATCGCGTCGCCGCACCGAGCGGCAACGGCCTGGCCACGCCTTCAAACGCGCGTACGAAATGCCGGTAACCGGGATAGCCGGGGTCGGGCACGAGGATCTCGTCTCCCGGATCGACATAGAGCGCCAGCGCCAACAGCAGGGCGCCCGAAGCACCGGCGGTGACCGCAATGCAATCGGCCGCGGGGGCTGCGCCCAGGTGCGCGGCATGAAACTGCGCAATCGCCTCACGCAGCGGCGCGATGCCGAGCGCCGGCGTATACGCCGTGACGCCGTCGCGCAGGGCTCTTGCCGCCGCCTCGACCACCGGCGCCGGCGCGGTGAAATCCGGCTCGCCGATTTCCATGTGCACCACGCGCCGCCCCGCCGACTCGAGCGCGAAAGCGCGCGCCATCACTTCCATCACCTCGAAAGGCTGGATCTGCGCGACGCGCCGCGCGGCCTGCATGCGCTCTAGGGAGTCGATGGCAGGTGCCATTATACGGAGCGACGCATTGCTATAATTCGTACCCCTCGGTGCCGCGATCGCACGCGCGGGGCGAGGAGTCCACGTGGACGAGCAGCTCAAGAACAGCGCATTGGAATACCACCGGCTGCCGCGACCGGGGAAAATCGCGATCCTCCCCACCAAGCAGCTGACCAACCAGCGCGATCTGGCGCTCGCCTACTCGCCCGGGGTCGCCTTCGCGTGCACCGAGATCGCACAGGATCCGTCGCAGGCCGCGCTGCTGACCTCGCGCGCCAACCTGGTCGCCGTGATCACCAATGGCACGGCGGTACTCGGGCTGGGAGCGATCGGCCCGCTCGCCGCAAAGCCGGTGATGGAAGGCAAGGCGGTGCTGTTCAAGAAGTTCGCCGGCATCGACGTCTTCGACATCGAGGTGAACGAGCGCGACCCCGCCAGGCTGATCGAGATCATCGCCAGCCTCGAGCCGACCTTCGGCGGCATCAACCTCGAGGACATCAAGGCGCCGGAATGCTTCGTGGTCGAGCGCGCGCTGCGCGCGCGCATGAAGATCCCGGTGTTTCACGACGACCAGCACGGCACCGCGATCATCGTCGGCGCTGCAATCCTGAACGGGCTGCAGGTGGTCGGCAAGGCATTGCGCGAAGTGACGCTGGTTGCCTCGGGCGCCGGCGCAGCGGCGCTCGCGTGCCTCGACCTGCTGGTGCGCATGGGGCTGCCGCAGTCGAACATCACGGTGACCGACATCAAGGGCGTGGTGTACGAGGGCCGCACCGAAGAGATGGATCCGGACAAGACGCGTTACGCCCGGCGCACCGGCGCGCGCACGCTCGGCGAGGTGATCGGCGGCGCGGACATTTTCCTCGGCTTGTCGGCAGGGGGCGTTCTCAAGCCGGAGATGGTGCAGCGCATGGCAGCGAAGCCGCTGATCCTCGCGCTCGCCAATCCGGAGCCCGAAATCCGGCCCGAGCTGGCGCATCAGGCGCGCCCCGATTGCGTCGTCGCCACGGGACGCTCGGACTACCCGAATCAGGTCAACAACGTGTTGTGCTTCCCGTTCATCTTTCGCGGTGCGCTCGACGTGGGTGCGACCGCAATCACCACCGAGATGGAGCTCGCGGCGGTAGCCGCGATCGCGGAACTGGCGCAGGCGGAGGCCTCCGACATCGTGGCCACGGCCTACGGCGGCGAGGAGCTGAAATTCGGCCCGGAATACCTCATTCCGCGGCCCTTCGACCCGCGCCTGATCGCGCGCATTGCGCCGGCCGTAGCGCGCGCGGCAATGGGGTCCGGCGTTGCGACGCGCCCGATCGCCGACCTGGATGCCTACCGCGAGTCGCTGGGCCAGTTCGTCTACCATTCCGGCCTCATCATGAAGCCGCTGTTCGTGGCGGCCAAGGCCGCGCCGCGGCGCGTGGTGTACGCCGAGGGCGAGGACGAACGCGTGCTGCGCGCGGCGCAGACCGTGGTCGACGAGGGGCTGGCAAAGCCGATGCTGATCGGCAGGCCGCAGGTGGTCGAACGGCGCATCGAGCAGCTCGGCCTGCGGGTGCGCCCGGGGCGCGACTTCGAGCTGGTGAATCCCGAGTTCGACCCGCGCTACCGCGACTATTGGACAACCTATCATCGACTGACGGAGCGCAAGGGCGTATCGCCCGAGTACGCCAAGATCGAGATGCGCCGTCGCCTGACGCTGATCGGCGCCATGATGATCTACAAGGGCGAGGCCGACGGCATGCTGTGCGGCATGTTCGGCACGCATGCGCTGCACCTGCAGTACATCGACCAGGTGATCGGCCTGCGCCAGGGCGTGAAGCACTATGCGGCGATGAACGCGCTCATGCTGCCCGGCCAGACGGTGTTCATCTGCGACACCTACGTGACTCCCGACCCCGATCCGGAAAACATCGCCGAAATGACGCTGCTCGCGGCCGAAGAAGTGCGCCGCTTCGGTATCGTGCCGAAGGTGGCGCTGCTGTCGGCCTCGAACTTCGGTTCCGCGGACATCGCCTCCTCGCGCAAGATGAGGCGGGCGCTCGCGCTGCTCACGGAGCGCGCGCCCGAGCTTGAAATCGAGGGCGAGATGCACGGCGACGCGGCGTTGTCGGACGAGATCCGGCTCAGGGTATTTCCCCATTCGCGGCTGAAGGGCGCGGCCAACCTGCTCGTCATGCCGACGCTCGATGCGGCCAATATCGCTTTCAATTTGCTCAAGACCACCGCCGGCGACGGCGTCACGATCGGCCCGATCCTGCTGGGCGCGGCGCGTGCGGTGCACATCCTGACGCCCTCGGCCTCGGTGCGCCGGATCGTCAACATGACTGCGCTCACGGTGGTCGACGCGGGCGCGCCGCGGGGCCACGAGCAGACCCTGTTCTGATTCCGCGGGCACTTCCGATGCCGAGTCACTGGCCGCTGCTGCGCGGCTGCGCCCGCCGATGAATCGACGTACGACGCGTGCCGGGCTGGTCCTGACGGGTGGCGGGGCGCGCGCCGCCTATCAGGTCGGGGTCGTCAAGGCGGTACGCGACATCCTGGGCAATCCGGCGTCCAATCCGTTTCCGATCCTGTGCGGGACTTCGGCGGGCGCCATCAACGCCGTGGCGCTCGCGGTGTTCGCGGACAATTTCACGCGCGGGGTCGGCAATCTGCTCGAGGTCTGGGAGCACATGCGCTGCGAGCTGGTCTATCGCACCGACGTCGCCAGCATTCTGCGCCGCGGCGCCAGCTGGCTCGGCGCGATGACGTGGATCTCGCGCCGCAATCCGATCTCGCTGCTCGACAACGCGCCGCTGGGCGAACTCCTGGGGAAGTTCCTGCCGTTCGAACGCATCCAGACGCACATCGATGCGGGCGCCCTGTACGCCGTCAGCGTCACGAGCTCGGGCTACACGAGCGGCCAGAGCGTGTCGTTCTTCCAGGGCCCACCGGGTCTCGAGGGTTGGGAGCGCAACCAGCGTATCGGTGCCGCGGTGGCGCTCAAGCTGGAATACCTGCTCGCATCGTCGGCGCTGCCATTCATATTTCCGGCGGTGAAACTGCACCGCGAGTATTTCGGCGACGGGTCGATGCGACAGATCGCTCCGGTGAGCCCGGCACTCCACCTCGGAGCCGACCGCGTCCTGGTGGTGGGCACCGGCCGGCAGGTCACGGACCAGGCGCGGGCGCGCTCGAACGTGTACCCATCGCTCGCGCAGATCGCGGGCCATGCGCTCAATTCGATCTTTCTCGACAGCCTGATGGTCGACATCGAGCGCATGAGCCGCATCAACCGGACGCTGAACCTGATTCCGGTCGATGTTGCGGCCGCGAAGGGGGTCGAGCTGCGCCCGATCAAGGTGCTTTTCATTTCCCCTTCGCAGCCGATCGAGCGCATCGCGGCGCGCTTCGTGCACGAGCTGCCGCCAATGGTACGCTTCGTGCTGCGGCCGACCGGCGCCATGGCCCGCTCCGGGTCGAACCTGGCCAGCTACCTGCTGTTCGAAGAGTCGTTCTGTCGCGCGCTGGTGGATCTGGGGTACCAGGACACCGCCAGCCGCGAGACCGAAGTGCGCGCTTTTTTCGAGGAGGACTGAGTCATGGCCGATGCGCCTGCGCCGCAGGATCCGTTCGAGGTGTTTCGCCGCCTGTGGGGGCCGCTCGGCGTGCCGGTGCCGGGGCTCGCCATGCCGACGCTCGATCCGCAGGAAGTCGAGAAACGCATTGCGGAACTGAAGGCGGTGGAAAGCTGGCTCGCCATGAACCTGAACATGCTGCGCATGGCGATCCAGGGCCTCGAGATGCAGAAAGCCGCGCTGCAGGCGATGCGCGCGGGCGTGGACGCCGGCAGCGATGCGGCAGCGGCACAGCAGCCCAATCCGATGTTCTGGCCATGGTCGGCGATGCAGCAGGCGATGGGCGCGGCCATGGCGCCGGAAGCAAAGGACCGTCACTCAGATGAGGAGAACAAGTCATGACCCGAGCGATCCGCTTTCACAAGACCGGAGGACCCGAAGTACTGCAGCTCGATGATGTCGCGGTGCCCGATCCAGGACCGAATCAGGCACGCATCCGTCACACCGCCATCGGGGTCAATTTCATCGATACCTATCAGCGTAACGGGCTGTATGCGCTGCCGCTGCCGTGCGTGGCCGGCAACGAAGGCGCAGGCGTCGTCGAGGCCGTGGGGCCGGGCGTGACGCTCGTCAAGCCGGGCGACCGCGTAGCCTACACCGGTGCGCCGCCAGGAGCGTACGCGGAGGCGCGGCTGTTTGCCGCCGATCGCCTGCTGAAGATCCCGGAGGGTGTCTCGGACGAGCAGGCGGCGTCGATGATGCTCAAGGGAATGACCGTGTGGTACCTGATCCACCGCACCTACGCCGTGAAACCCGGCGAGACCGTGCTCTGGCACGCGGCGGCGGGCGGTGTCGGCCTGATCGCCTGCCAGTGGCTGAAGGCGATGGGCGTGACGGTGATCGGCACCGCCGGTTCGGACGAGAAGGCGGCACTGGCCAAGGCGCACGGCTGCGATCACGTGATCGTGTATACGCGTGACAATTTCGCCGAGCGCGTGAAAGCGATCACCGCTGGAAAGGGCTTGCCGGTGGTCTATGACTCGGTCGGCAAGACCACCTGGGACGGTTCGCTCGATTGCCTGCGCCCGCTCGGGCTGATGGTTTCTTTCGGCAACGCCTCGGGCGCGGTGCCGCCTTTCAGTGTCGGGTTGCTGGCGCAAAAAGGGTCGCTCTTTCTGACGCGTCCGACGCTGGTCAACTACGTCGCCGCGCGCGCCGACCTCGAGGCGGCGGCCGAAGCGCTGTTCGGTGTGGTGCGCTCGGGCAAGGTGAAGATCGCGGTCACGGGCCGCTACCAGCTCACCGACGCAGCGCAGGCGCATCGCGACCTCGAAGGCCGCAAGACTACCGGCTCGATCGTGCTCCTGCCCTGAACGCGAGCAGCTGGTTCAGGAACACGGCGGCGAGCACCAGCGCGCCGCCGGCGAGCGCCGCCGGTCCCGGGCGCTCGCCGATCGCGAGCCAGACCCAGAGCGGCGCGAGCACGGGCTCGGCGAGGCTGACCAGACCGAGTTCACTCGCGCTCAAGCGGTGATAGGCGCGCGTCATCAGCACCAACCCGCAGCCGATCTGGACGATGCCCAGCGCCGCCACCACTGCCAGATCGCGCGCCGATATCGCGGGCGGCCAGATCAGGGGCGCTGCGGCGAGCACCGCAATCAGCGCCGCGAGCAGCGCTGCCACCGTCGGGTCGGTGGCGGCCGGTGCGCGCCGCAACACGACGTAGTTCACCGTGAAAGCGGCCGGCACGCCGAGTGCGAGCAGGTTGCCCAGCATCTGCCCCGTGCCCAGCCCCTCCGAGAACATGAGTCCCGTGCCCGCCAGCGCCGCTGCGATCGCGAGCCAGGTGCCGCCGCGCGGCCGCTCGCCGAGAAACGCCCACGCCGCGACGGCGAGAAACAACGGGCCGGTGCTCATCAGGGCCGAGGCATTCGCCACACTGGTGCGGCTGATCGAGAAGAGGAAGAAAAAGAACGTCGCGGCGAGGAAACACGCCGAGGTGAAACCCGGCCAGCCGGCGGCGCGCACGCGCGCCGGCAGCGTGCGGCCGTGCCACAGGCCGAGCACGCCCAGGATGAACGCGCCCGCGAACAGCGAGCGCCAGAACACGATCTGTTGCGCCTCGAGCGCCGGCAGGTGGCGCACGAACACGCCGCCGGTCGAAAAGCAGGCGGCCGCGGCCGTCATCAGCAGGGCGCCTTTTAACCGTTCAGGTAACACGCTAGAATCCTCGGCGAGGGCGCGATTCTACGCGCCGTCCGACACTCAAGGAGGCTCACCGATGAAATTCAGAATCGCGGCGCTGGCCGCTGCGGCAGCGCTCGCCGTCTCGGGCACGGCATTCGCCCAGCAGAAACTCAAGTTCGCGCATGTCTACGAGACCAGCGAGGCCTACCACACGGCGGCGCTGTGGGCGGCGAGCGAGATCGCCAAGCGCACTTCCAACCGCTACACCATGGAAGTTTTTCCGGCGTCGACGCTCGGCAAGGAGACCGATATCGGCCAGGGTCTCACGCTCGGCACCGTGGACATCATCTACACCGGGCAGCTCTTCGCGCAGCGCGCCTACGGGCCGATCGCCATCGGCGGCGCGCCGTTCATGTTCCGCGACTTCGATCACTGGAAGAAATACACGCAGTCGAAACTCTTTCAGGACCTCGCGGACGGTTACCAGAAGGGCTCCGACGGCAATCGAATCGTGGCGATCACCTACTATGGAAACCGTCAGACCACTTCCAACAAGGCGCTCAACAGGCCCGAGGACATGAAGGGCCTCAAGATCCGGGTGCCGGACGCGCCGCTGTACACGCTGTTCCCGCGCGCGGTTGGCGCCAACCCGACGCCGATCGCGTTCGCCGAAGTTTATCTCGCGCTGCAGAACAAGACCGTGGACGCGCAGGAGAACCCGCTGCCGACCATCGACGCGAAGAAGTTCTACGAGGTGCAGTCCCACATCAACATCACCGCCCACATTACCGACGCGCTGCTCACCATCGTCGGCGGCCCGCTGTGGAAGAAGCTGTCCGACGCGGACCGCAAGACTTTTGCCGCCGTGTTCCAGCAGGCGGCGGCGAGGGCGACCGGCGAGATCATCGAGGTCGAGAAGAAACTGATGACCGACTTCAGCAAGCGCGGCAAGACAGTGGTGATGGTCGACCGCAAGCCGTTCATGGCGGCGGTGCAGAAGTTCTACCAGCAAGGCAAGCAGCCGGACGGCTCGGCGCTGCCCTGGCCCAAAGAGGTGTTCGAAAAGCTCCAGGCGATCAAGTAACCGGCGGCGCTGCACGCGCAAACGCCGCCCTCGGGCGGCGTTTCCGCTTTCAGAAACTGCTGCTACTTGATGCCGAGCATTCCTTTGGCCTTGTTGAGCGAAGCCTCGGAATCGGCGTGCTTGCCGGCCTTGTGCTGAGCTTCTCCATCGGCGCGCAGCTTTTTCACTTCCTGCATTTGCGCGGCGCTGATCGTTGCCGAGGGTAGCGCGGCGTCGATCTGCTTCATCAGCTTGGGACAGGTGGACGCCAGAGCCATGCTGCTGGCGAAGGCAAGGGCAACGAACAAAGCGGTGCGTTTCATGGATCCTCCTTAGGTGGTCGAGGGACTGCCTTGCGGCCGGGATATTATGCCGGTCATGGCTAGAACACGACGCTGACGGCGGCTATTCCGCTTGCGTGCCACCCTGATACACGAACGGGCGATCGAGCTGGATGCCGGCTGGCTGCGGCATCATTTTGCCGCCGCGCGCGGCGTACCGTCGGCCATTGCGGGCGACCAGGGCGCTGCCGCAGGCGACCCTGACCTGACGCCGGCTTCGGTCCTGATCCCGATCGTGCTCAGGTCGGCGGAGCTGACCGTCCTGTTTACCCGCCGCACGGAGCATCTGCGGAGCCACTCCGGGCAAGTGAGCTTTCCCGGGGGCCGCTGCGAGGCGCATGACGCATCGCCCGAGGCCACCGCGCTGCGCGAAACGCAGGAGGAAATCGGACTCGATCGGCGGCGGATCGAGGTGCTGGGACGGCTCGCCGACTACCGTACGCGCACCGGATATCGTGTCTCGCCGGTGGTCGCGCTGGTGACGCCGCCGTTCGAGCTGCGGCTCGACGCGCACGAGGTCGAGGAGGTATTCGAGGTGCCGTTTTCGTTTCTGCTCGATCCGGCAAACCACCAGCGGCATTCGCGACAGTTCCACGGTCGCGAGGTGCACTACGTCGCAATGCCCTACCGCCAGCACTACATCTGGGGCGCGACTGCAGCAATCCTGGTGAATCTCTATCGCGACCTGCTGGGCGGACGATAGCGCGGCGCGCTGTGCTATCTTCGACCGCGCCATGGGAGTCCTTGCAATCATCGCGGCGCTGCTGCTCGAACAGTGGCGTCCGATCGGCGAGCGCAAAGCCTGGTCGGCATTCCTGACGGGTGCGGCCAGCTGGCTGGAGGCGTCGTTCAACGCCGGTGAGAAGCGCCACGGCACGGTGGCCTGGCTGGTCGCGGTGCTGCCGGTGGCGCTCGCCGCCGTAGCGCTGCATTACCTGCTGCTGTGGCTGCATCCGCTTTTCGCGCTCGCCTTCAACGCGCTCGCGCTGTATCTCACGCTCGGTTTCCGCCAGTTCAGCCATTTCTTCACCGGCATCCAGACGGCCGTTCGCGACGGCGAGATCGACCGGGCACGCGAGCTGATCGGCACCTGGCGCGGCGAACCGGGCACGCATCGCAGCCGCGAGGAGGTCATCCGGCTGGCGATCGAAGAGGCCCTGGTTGCGTCGCATCGCCATGTGTTCGGTGTCGTGTTCTGGTACATGCTGTTGCCGGGACCAAGCGGCGCGATCGTGTACCGGCTGGCGGTCTTTCTGGATCGCCGCTGGGGCGGTCTCGGCGCGTTCGGGCGCACCGCGGCGTGGATCCGCACGCTGCTGGAGTGGCCGGCCGTCAGGCTCACGGCAGCCGCATTTGCGGTGGTGGGCGATTTCGAGGACGCGGTCTACTGCTGGCGCACGCAGGCGCGCGCGTGGGCGGATCCCGCAATGGGCATCGTGCTGGCTACCGGCGCCGGGGCGATCGGCGTGCGCCTCGGCATGCCGCTGGGCGAGATCGAAGGGCCCGTTCCGCGCCCCGATCTCGGGGTCGGCGAAGCAGCCGATGTGCCATTTCTCGACAGCACGGTCGGTCTGCTGTGGCGCTCGCTCGTGCTGTGGGTATTCGTTCTGATCGTGTTGAGCGCGACCCGGGTGTTCTGAGCGGCGGCCGGCACGCTTTTCAGGCCGGGTTCCCGCTGCGGGGCTGGTTGGCGTTGTCGATGCGCGCCTGCGCCACGAGCACCGCGCGCACCTCGCGATGCCCCTTTTCCGTGGCGAGCATCAGCGGCGTCGCGCCGTCCTTGTGCTTGAGGTTCTGGTTCGCGCCGGCATCGAGCAGCGCTTCGACTGCCTTGACATGGCCGTTGACCGCCGCCTTGTGCAGCGGCGTCCAGCCCTCCTTTTCGGTCAGATCGGGATGCGCGTCGTTCTCCAGCAGCGCCTTGACCACGAGGTGGTGACCGCGGCCGGCGGCGTGCAGGAGCGGTGTCCAGCCGAAATTGTTCTGCAGGTTCACCAACGCACCTTTGCGCATCAGCACGGCGGCCGCCTGCACGTAGCCGTTCATCGCCGCCCAGTGCAGGGGCGAGTAGCCGCTCTTGTCGCGCGCATTGACGGTTGCGCCGGCTTCGATCAGCATCAGGGCGGCCTGTTCCTGGCCGTTGAAGGCGGCCACCATGAGCGGCGTCCAGCCCCCGTCGCCGATATGGTTGACGTCCATTCCGGCGCGGATGAGTTTTTCCAGTATGCGCACGTCGCCCTTCTCGACCGCCTGCAGCATTCGGCGTTGCGTGCAATCGACCCCCATCTCCTGGAGCTCTTTGCGCATCGCCTCGAACCCCCAGGGATCCAGCGGGTCCTTGGCGTTCGCAGCGACGATCGAGGTGTGCTTGGCGTACAGCGCCATCAGCTCGCTCATGATCTCGGCGGGAAATCCCTGGCGCCCGCCGCGCCGGTCGACCAGCAGTTCCTCGAAATAGTGGTCCAGCTGCGGGCTGAGCCACAGCTCGGCGATGCGGTTCAGGACGCGCGCATAGCGTAGTTCCAGCAGGTGCGGATACTTGTCCGGCGTGTCGCGGTAGACTTCGGCCAGCCTGGCATTGTTCATCGTCGGCGTCGTTGCTGCCGGCGCCGTCTTTTGCGACTCGCGAACGTCGAAACTCTGGATCGCGTGCGCCGCAATGAAGCGGCGGCGCACCGTGTCGGCGCCCTCCGGCGGATACAGGTAAACGCCCGCCTCGGTCCTGATGAATCCGATGGTTTCGCCGGCCAGCAACGCGCCGTCCCGCAGCTGGATCGAATAGGCGTACTTTTCGTCGTCGCCGAAGTCCGCGGCCACGCCGACGCCCTCGAACAACCGGTCCTGCCGCTTCATGCTCACCGGGCGTTGCAGCCGGATCTCGCGCAGCTCGTTCACGAAGACGTGTGCGGGCGGATCGCCTTGGTCGGACTGGAAGCGCAGCGCCTGCGCCGCTTCCGAGTAGGCGAGCAGGTTGCCGAAGGCTTCGCGCCCGTCACCGAAAGCGAGAACGCACAGCTCAGGGCCGTAACTGTCGATCGAAGGCGGATACTCGTATTCGGGTGGTGCCGGCCAAGTCACTTCATCCATCGCTGCGATCTCCGCGGTAGGTTTTGTTTTCAGTCTATTGCAGACCCGGTCGCTTGTACAAACCGGATCGCCAAGCACCCCTCAGGGCTGTCGCACGAGGCCACATTGCCAGCACTGCGTGAACTGCGCCTCCGACTCTTCGCCACAGCGGTCGCAGCGCCAGGGCGCCACTGAGCCCTCCGGCACGTCGCTCTCGAAGCGCAGCAAGGCCTCGGCGCGGGGCGCATCCGCATCGCTCAGCACCCAGAGTTCGATCTGGCAATCGGCCGGCGGCAGCTCGCCTGCGGCCGACGAGAGGATCTCGTTGCGCACCACGGCGCCGATTCCCTCGCTGGCGAGCACGTTGCGCGCGTGGTGCACCGCGACGAGATCAAACGAGCCGTACACGCGCCGCACGCATCGCCCTCAGCGAGCAGAGACCTCAAAGATCGAACAGGGCATCGCACTTCGCCGCGCAGACGAAATCGTTCTCCGACAAGCCGCCGATGGCGTGGGTCCAGTACTCGACGCGGCACTGGTTGTAGCCCACGCTCAGCAGCGGATGATGGTCCTCGCGATGCGAAATCCAGGCGAGCGCATTGACGAACGCCAGGGTCTGGAAATAGTTCGGGAACGGGTACACCTTGACGAGCCTGCCGTGCTCGAGGATCCAGCCCTTCAGCTGCTTGAGAGTTTCGGTTGCCTCCTGCTCGGAGTAGGGCGCCACGCCGCCTTCGCAGGGCTTGCATTTCCTGGCAGCCAGTTCGTTCATGAGCCGGGGTTCTCCTGAAGCCGCGCGATGCGCCGCGCGGCAGGTGGGTGGGAGTCGTAAAACGCCGAGAACAGCGGGTCCGGCGTCAGGGTCGCAGCGTTGTCCTGGTAGAGCCGCACCAGGGCCCGGACCAGGTCGGCCGCGCTCGAATGCGATGCGGCGTACGCATCGGCCTCGAATTCGTGCTGGCGCGAATACAGGCTCGTCAGCGGCTGGAGGAAAAACGTGAACACCGGCACGACGAGGAAAAACAGCAGCAGGGCCGCGGCGGTCGAGGGGGTCCGCACGCCGAGGCCATGGAAGAACCAGGCGTGCCCGATCAGCTGTCCCAGCGTCCAGAGCAAGGCGAGCGACAGGCCGAACAGCAAGGCGACCCGCTTCCAGACGTGGCGCCGCCTGAAGTGCCCGAGCTCGTGCGCGAGCACCGCCTCGATTTCCGCCGGCGCCAGTCGCGACAACAGGGTGTCGAAAAACACGATGCGCTTGGCCGCACCAAAGCCGGTAAAGTAGGCGTTGCCGTGGCTCGAGCGTTTCGATCCGTCCATGACGTAGAGGCCGCTCGAGCGGAACCCGCAGCGCGCCAGCAGCGCCTCGACGCGGCCCGCCAGCGCCGGGTCGGCGAGCGGCGTGAACTTGTTGAACAGCGGCGCGATCAGGGTGGGATACAGGAGCAGCACGAGCAGGTTGAAGGCCATCCACGCCAGCCAGACATAGAGCCACCAGTTCTGCCCCATCCTCGCCATCAGCCACAGCACCAGGATCACGAGCGGCATTCCCAGCGCGGCGCCGATCGCCGCCTGGCGCGCGAGATCGGCGATGAACAGCGCCGGCGTCTGGCGGTTGAACCCGAAGCGCGCCTCGATCACGAAGGTGCGCCAGAGGGTGAGCGGCAGCTCCAGCAGCGAGAGCAGCAGCACCACCGATGCGATCAGCGCGACCCCGTGCCAGAGGCCGGCCGGATCGAACCCCGTCGCCAGCGCGTCGATCAGCGCCTGCAAGCCGCCGCCGAGCGTGAGTGCGACCAGCGCTGCGGCCCCGACCAGCAGATCGATCGCGGCGAGCCGTGTCTTGGCGACGCAGTAATCGGCCGCGGTCTGGTGCGCGGCGAGCGGAATCGCGTCCGCAAAGCCTGCCGGCACGGCATTGCGGTGCGTACGCACGTGCCTGATCTGGCGCCGCGCGAGCCAAAGTCGCGTGCCGGTCGCCAGCGCGAGGGCGGCCGCGAAACCCCAGGTCAACGTCGTTCCCATGGCATGAGAGAATACCGCGGGAGATCAAACGGATAAAGCATGGCCGCCGACCCGAACCGCCTTGCCTGGGTGGACCTGGAGATGACCGGCCTCGTGCCCGAGTCCGATCGCATCATCGAGATCGCCCTGCTGGTCACGGATTCCGAGCTCAACCTGATGGACGACGGGCTGGTGCTGGTCGTGCGCCAGCCCAGCGAAGTGCTCGCGGCGATGGATTCCTGGAATACGAGCGTGCACGGCAAGTCGGGCCTGATCGAGAAAGTGCGCGCGGCGACGCTCGACGAGGCCGGCGCGGAGACGCTCGCGCTCGACTATCTGGCGCAGCTGGTGCCGGCGCGCACTTCGCCGCTGTGCGGCAATTCGATCTGCCAGGACCGGCGCTTCCTGGCGCGCTGGATGCCGCGGCTCGAAGCTCACTTCCATTACCGCAATCTGGACGTGTCGACCATCAAGGAACTGGTACGGCGCTGGAAACCCGAGGCCATGAAAGGGCTCGTCAAGCAAGGCCGGCATGAGGCCTACCAGGACATTCTCGAGTCGATCGAGGAATTGAAATACTACCGCAGGACCGTGATGACGATTTGAAGGCTCGACCCGCGCGAACGTTCGTGCGCGGGCGCGGTTTGCAGTTCTCATATCTCCGGCCTTCCGGGGTCCGGAAGGCCGGAGACCGGGGAAACCCATGATTCGCCAGCGCGGCCTTACGTCGATCGAGCAACTGGAGTACCGCAAGACGGTGATGACAATTTGAAGACTCGACCCGCGCGAACGTTCGTGCGCGGGCGCGAATTTGCAGTTCTCACATCTCCGGCCTTCCGGGGTCCGGAAGGCCGGAGACCGGGGAAACCCATGATTCGCCGGCGCGGCCTTACGTCGATCGAGCAACTGGAGTCCCGCAAGACGGTGATGACAATTTGAGGGCTCGACCGACGCGGATACTCGTGCGCGGGCGCGGTTTGCAGTTCTCATATCTCCGGCCTTCCGGGGTCCGGAAGGCCGGAGACCGGGGAAACCCTTGAAGCGACAGCGTGTTCCTATCGCCGCGAGCGTTTCCTTGACCGCCCAGTCTCTGAGCGTCTTACCGGTT
>MERE01000205.1 GCA_001771975.1 Betaproteobacteria bacterium RIFCSPLOWO2_02_FULL_68_150
GACGGCATCGTCGATCTGATGCAGCGCGGCGTGATCACCGACGCCACGGGCGGGGTCCTGCTCGGGACGCAGAAACTGTTCGATTTCGCGCACCGCAACCCGAAGCTGCGGCTGCGCTCCTCGGATTACACGCACGATCCGCGCGTGCTGGGCGGCATCGAGCGATTCGTCGCCATCAATTCCGCGGTCGAAGTGGATCTCACGGGCCAGGTGAACGCCGAAGTCGCGGGCGGCAGCTACGTCGGTGCGGTCGGCGGCGCGCTCGACTTCATCCGCGCTGCGAACCATTCGCCCGGCGGCGTATCGATCGTCGCGCTGCCCTCGGCTGCGGGCGGCAAGGCGTCGCGCATCGTCGCGCGGCTCTCAGGACCGGTTGCGACGCCGCGCAGCGAAGCCGGCGTGATCGTCACCGAGCACGGCGCTGCCGACCTGCGCGGCCTCACGCTCAGGGAACGCGCACGGCGCATGATCGCGATCGCCGCGCCGGGTTTCCGCGAGCTGCTCGCGCAACAGGCCGCCGAGTTGCGGCTCTAGCGGAAATCGCGCAGCGCGCGCACGCTCCAGAACGGCGCCACCGCAATCCCCACGGCGCACAGCGAGAACAGGAACCCGTAGCGGTAACCGCCGGTGAGATCATGCAGCACCCCGCCGATCAGCGAGCCGAAGGCGGCGCCGATGGCGTTGAAGGAATAAATCGTGCCGTAAATCGTCGCTACGCGCGGGCCGGCAAACTGGCGCGTCGCAATCGACGAGATGATCGGCCCGCGCACTCCCATGCACAGGCCGAACACCAGCACGAACAGGATCAGCAACGGCGTGGAACTGGCGTAGGACATGACGAGCAGCAGCAGCACGCCTGCGGCGGTCCCTACAAAGCTCGCGCTGGCGGTCTGCCGCATGCCGAAACGGTCCGAGAGAACGCCGCTGCCGGAAACCGAAATCACCGAGAGCATTCCGGTCAGGCCATAGGCGGTCGCGGCGGCGAGCGGCGAGAAGCCGATGTCGATCAGGTAGACCACCGCCTGGACGAGGACGATGTACATCGCGGTCGCGGTGAAGAAGAACACCTGCACCATCCCCCAGTAGATGCGCGTTCGCATGGCGCCGGCAATGGTCCACCCCTGCGCCGCTGCACGCTCCCGCTGCTCGCCGCGGTAGGCCGGATGCCCGAGAACGAAGGTTTTCCAGGGAACCGCCAGCGCCGCGACCGGCGCGGCGATCAGCATGAGGGCGCCGAGCATCTGATACACCGTGCGCCAGTCGAAAGTGCCCAGCAGGAGCTGCACCGAGGGCACGAACAGCAACCCGCCCATGCCGCCTGCGGCGAACGTGATGCCGATGGCGGTGGCAAGCTTTTCGCGATACCAGCGCGTAATCAGCGCCGAGGCCGGCACCATGCCCACCAGCCCCACGCCGACGCCGATCATGACGCCGACGAAGAGATAGAACTCCCAGAGATTGCCGAGCGACGAAGCGAGGCCGAAGGCGGCTGCCAGCACCAGCAGGCCGGCGCTATAGGTGGCGCGTGGCCCGAAGCGGTCGAACAGCGTCCCGGCCATCGGCGCGACGAAAGCCCCGACCAGCAGGTACGCCGAGTACACGCTGGTGAGCTGCGAGCGCGCCCAGCCGAACTCGCGCTCGAGCGGCAGCAGGAACACGGCATAGGTGTCGCCGCTGCCGCGTCCGAGCAGATTGAGCAGGAAACAGGTCACCAGCACCGCGATCGCGGTGCGGTGCTGCGAGGTCGTGATCAGAGTCGCCTTTGCGGGGATCGCGCTGCGCAAGAAAGCTACGCCGACCCCGTCTTCTCCAGGCCGTAGACCTGGCGCAGGTAGGCGAGGTAACCCGGATCCTTGCTCACCGTCTTGCCGGGCGCATCGGACACCTTGGCCACGGGCTGGCCGTTGCATTCGGTCATCTTGATGACGACGTTGATCGGATCGACGCCGACGTCGTTGGTGAGATTGGTGCCGATGCCGAACGACGTCCGGGCGCGGCCGTGGAAGCGGCGCGCGATCTCGATGGCCAGCGGAAACGAGAGCTGATCCGAAAAAATCAGCGTCTTGGCGCGCGGGTCGACGCGGTTCTTCTGATAATGGGCGATCAGCCGTTCGCCCCAGTCGAAAGGATCGCCGGAATCGTGCCGCGCGCCATCGAACAGCTTGCAGAAGAACATGTCGAAATCGCGCAGGAAGGCCTCGAAGCCATAGGTGTCGGAAAGCGCGATGCCGAGGTCGCCGCGGTACTCCTGCGCCCACTTGTCGAAGGCGAACACCTGCGCGTCGCGCAGCCGCGGCCCGAGCGCCTGGCAGGCCTGCATGTACTCGTGCGCCATGGTGCCGAGCGGCAGCACTCCGCTGCGCAGCGCCAGCCAGACGTTCGAAGTGCCGGCGAAATACTGCGGCACCTCGCGCTTGAGCGTGGCAATCACCTCGTCGTGCCAGGCGAGCGAGAAACGCCGGCGCGTGCCGAAATCCGAAATCCTGAAATCGAGCGCCGGCTCCACGGTGCGCACCAGTTCGATCTTGTGCTGCAGCCGCTGCCGGCCTTCGGCCGGGTGCGCGGCCGGCTGCGCGCGCCGGCAGTAGACCTCGGAGACGATCGCCAGCACCGGGATCTCGTAGAGGATCGTGTGCAGCCACGGGCCGCGAATCGTGATTTCGATCCGTCCCTCCGCCTCCGGCGCGCGGCGGATTTCGATGTACTTGTCGTTGAACTGGAACAGGCCGAGGAAATCGACGAAATCCGACTTCATGAAACGCAGCGCGCGCAGGTACGCGAGCTCCGCCTCCTGGAAGCGCAACGTGCACAGGTGCGCCACCTCGGCGCGGATCTCGTCGAGGCACGGCCGCAGATCGACGCCCTCGGTGCGGCACCTGAACTGATATTCGACCTGCGCGCCCGGAAAATGGTGCAGCACCACCTGCATCATGGTGAACTTGTACAGGTCGGTGTCGAGCAGCGAGCGGATGAGCATCGGTCGATTCTAACCTGCGCTACCATGGGCCCATGTGCGGCCGCTACGCGCTCCACGCCCATCCGCAGGTGGTCGCGCTGCAGTTCGGGCTCGCCGCGCCGCCCGAATTGAAGGCGCGCTACAACATTGCGCCGGCGTCGCAGGTGCTGGTCGTGCGCGCGGGCGAAAGCGCGGCGCAGGCGGCGTTGGTGCGCTGGGGACTGGTGCCGCGCTGGGCCAGGGACCCGGCAATCGGCGCGAAACTCAACAATGCGCGCGCCGAGAGCGTGACCGAAAAACCGTCGTTTCGCGAAGCATTCCGCAAGCGTCGCTGCCTCATTCCGGCAAGCGGTTTCTACGAATGGAAAGCGGAGGCCGGCGGCAAGCAGCCGTACTACATCCATCCCGCGCAGGGCGAGCTGTTTGCACTTGCGGGCCTTTGGGAGTCCTGGCGCGGCCCGCACGGCGTGCTCGAAACCTGCGCTGTCATCACCACCGCTGCGAACGCGGCGATGCGGCCGATCCATGACCGCATGCCGGTAATCGTGGCGCCGCGCGATTACGCACGCTGGCTCGATGGCGCACCAGGCAACGACGTGCGCGAACTGTTGCGCCCCAGCGATCCGGGCGAGATCGCGGTTCGGCGCGTGAGCCGTGCGGTCAGCAACGCGCGCAACGAGAGCGAGAAGCTGATCGAGCCCGAGCCGGACTAGACGGCAAAGCGCGCGCCAACCTCGCGGTCGCCGTGCACGCGCCAGGCATGCGGCATGCCTTCGGTGCCGTGCACGACGCCGATCGCACCGCGCGCATCGAGGCAGATCACGCCGATGGGCGTGCCGAACACGCGCTGCATTTCGGCAAGCACCGCGGCCGCGGCGGCGTCCGGCGTCGCACCACCTTCGATTCGGGTGGCGATCGCCTTCGCGGTCGCCATGCGCAGCATGTACTCACCCCAGCCGGTGGCGGACACCGCAGCTTGGGCGGTGGCGTAATTGCCCGCGCCGGGAACGGGCGAATCACCGACTCTGCCGGGGCGCTTGAGTTCGCGGCCGCCGGTCGAGGTGGCGGCGGCAAGCCTGCCGCCGGCGTCAAGCGCCACCGCACCGACGGTTCCCGGCACCGAATCATCCCTTGCAGCGCTTTGGCGCTCCGCCTCCCAGCGCGCGCGGCGCCTGTCGGTCACCGGGTCGAAGTCGGCGAAGCCCTGCTCGCGCGCGAACGCGGTCGCCGCCGCGCCGGCCAGCAGGACGCAGTCGGTCGTTTCCATGACGCGGCGCGCGACGAGCACGGGATTCTTCACGCGCCTGAGACAGGTCACGCCGCCCGAGGCGAGCGTATCGCCCGCCATGATGCTGGCGTCGAGTTCCACTTCACCCTCGGCGTTGAGCACCGCGCCCCGGCCCGCGTTGAACAGCGGATCGTCCTCGAGCGCGGCCACCGCCGCGGCGACCGCATCGAGCGCCGTGCCGCCGGCGTCCAGTATCCGCCACCCCGCGGCGGCCGCCCGGCGCACCCCGGCGACCGCGGCGTCGCGCTCGGCTTCGACCCAGTGCCCGGCACCACCGTGTACCACCAAGGCCACCATGCACGCATTGTCGCGCCCTTGCGCCGCACCGCATACTGGATATAATTCCACTGCTGAATGTAGCCACAGTATGGAGGCGACTGCGCCGTCATGGAACCGCTGACCGAACGCCAGGCCGAGATCCTGCGGCTGATTCGCGAGCTCACCGAGGTGTCGGGCTTTCCGCCGACGCGCGCCGAGATCGCCCGCTCGATGGGCTTTCGCTCGGTGAACGCGGCCGAGCAGCACCTGCGCGCGCTGGAAAAAAAGGGCGTGCTCGAGATCCTTGCGGGCGCCTCGCGCGGGCTGCGCGTGCGCGACCCGCGTCCGGCGGCGCGCCTCGGGCGCCTGATGGAACTGCCGGTGATCGGCCGCGTCGCCGCCGGCAGCCCGATACTTGCCGAAGCGCACGTCCAGGGCCGCTACCAGCTCGACCCCAACCTGTTTACGCCGCGCGCGGATTACCTGCTGAAGGTGCGCGGCCTGTCGATGCGCGACGCGGGCATCCTCGACGGCGACCTGCTCGCGGTGCATCGCAGCCATGAGGCGCGCTCGGGTCAGATCGTGGTGGCGCGCCTCGCGGACGAGGTGACCGTAAAGCGCTTCAGGCGCCGCGGCAATATGGTGCAACTGCTCCCGGAAAACCCGGAATTCGACCCGATCGAGCTCGATCTGCGCCAGGACGAACTGGCGATCGAGGGCATCGGCGTCGGCGTGATCCGCAGCGGCAAGGGGCTCTAGCCGGCGCGGCCTTTGCGCGCTTTTATAATGGCGGGGACAATCCCTGCCATCGAATGAACCCGATTGCCGCGGCGACCGAAGCCGTTCGCCCCTCCGCACGAGCCGATTCCGCGGTCACACCCGAGCCGCGGCTGCTGGTCGCCGATCGCGCGGCGCAGCTGTACAGCCAGCTGCCCGTCGGCCTTGCCGCCAGCGTGGCGATCATCGTGGTCGCGGTCTACGCGCTGCGCTACAGCAGCCATGGGTGGGTCGTCTACGGCTGGGCCGGCATGGCGCTCGCCATCACGGCGGCGCGCGCGGGACTCTGGTGGGGGTTCCAGCGCAGCGCGAACACCGGACAGGCGCGTCGCTGGATGCGCCGGCTTGCGATCGGCGCACTCGCCAACGGCACCATCTGGGGCGTGCTGGCGAGCATGTTCTTCGGCCTGACGGGGGAGCACGAGCAGCTCTTCATCCTGCTGGTGCTCGCGGGCGTGATGGTCGGCGGAATCTCGATGTATGCCGCATCCTGGCCCATGTACGCGCTCTATGGCGCGCCGATCGCGCTGCCGTTCACCTACGGCCTCGCCACCCACGAGGAGCACCTGCTCCAGGCCGTGGCAGTCCTGGTGCCCATGTTCTACGCCGTCAGCGTCGGCGTCGCCTACCGGCTGAATCAGCTTTTTCTGTCGGGTTTCCGGTCGCAGCACGCCTATCGCAAGCTGAATGCGGAGTACACCGCGCTCAACCAGCGCCTCGCGCAGCAGCTGGAGGAGCTGTCGGTCGCGCGCAGCCAGGTCGAGGCGTCGGGCCGCAAGCTGGCGCTGTTCGTCGAGCGCTCGCCGATCGCGGTATTCGAACTCGATCCGCAGGGTCGCGCGCTGCACGTCAATCCGGCGGCGGAGAACATCTTCGGCTACGGCGAGAACGAGCTGAGCGGCCGCGTGATCGCGGAATATCTGTTCCCGCCCGAGCGCCGCCTGGAGGTGGCCGTGCGCTGGAAGGCGATGCTGCACACGCGGCAACCGGCGATGCTGCTGCGCCAGAGGACGCGCCGCCGCGACGGCAACGAGATCGTGTGCGAATGGAGCCTGACGCCGCTGGTCAATTCCGAAGGGCGCGTCATCTCGGTCATCGCGCAGGGGCGCGACATCACGCAGCAGCTCGAGGCGGAACGCCTGAAGCAGGAGTTCACCTCGACCCTGAGCCACGAGCTGCGCACGCCGCTCACCTCCGTGATCGGCGCGCTGCAGCTGGTCAACTCGGGCGTGGTCGGCGCGCCCGACGCGGAAACGCTGGAACTGACCGCCATCGCGGAACGCAACAGCCAGCGCCTGCTCGAACTGATCAACGACCTGCTCGACCTGGAGAAGATCGAGTCGGGCAAGCTGCCGGTCGAGTTGCAGGTGATGCCGCTCGACGAGCTGGTGCGCGAGGCGCTGGTGCTCAACCGCGCCTACGGCGACCGCTTCAAGGTCTGCTTCGAGGTGACCGGCGAGCTGTTGCCGGCGCGGGTGCGCGTCGACCGCCGGCGCGTGCTGCAGGTGATGACCAACCTGCTGTCGAACGCGGCCAAGTTTTCCCCCGAAGGAGCAGTGGTCGAGGTGAGCATGCTCGATCAGGGCGCGCAGGTGCGTGTCGGCGTGCACGATCGCGGCCCCGGCATCCCGGCGTCCTTTCACGCACGCATCTTCAGCCGTTTTGCCCAGGCCGACATGTCGCTGACGCGCCAGAAGGGCGGCACCGGCCTCGGGCTGGCGATCTGCAAGCGGCTGCTCGAGCTGATGGGGGGGCGCATCGGGTTCAGCGAGCGCGCGGGCGGCGGCACGACGTTCTGGTTCGAGCTGCCCAAGCAGGCCTGAGCGAGCGCATGCCCGCCCTGCCCCTTTCCCGCATCTGCTACGTGGAGGACGACGAGGACATCCAGCGCATCGTCCGCCTGTCGCTCGAACGCATCGGCAAGATGTCGGTCGACGTCATCGCCGACCCCGCCGAGGCGATCGAGCGCATGATCGCATTCAAGCCCGATCTGGTGATCCTCGACTGGATGATGCCGCGCGTCGACGGTCCGACGCTCTGCAGAAAGATGCGCGAGCGCCCGGAGACGCGCGATCTGCCGGTGGTCTTCATCACCGCCAAGGCTTCGCCGCGGGAACTCGACGAACTGCGCGCGCTCGGCGCCGCCGGTACGATCTCGAAGCCGTTTTCCCCCAAGGATCTGCCGGACCAGTTGCGCACGATCTGGAACGCGCTGCCGGCACAGCGCGCCTAACCGTAGACCACCCGCACGCTCCGCAGGTGGCCGGCGTAGGCCTCGATCTGGCCCGCCAGCGCAACGCGATCGAGCGACCGGGCAGCGCTCTCGATCTGCGCGCCGATGGAGGAGATGCGGGTGAATCCGTACGACGCGCCAACGCCTTTCATGCGATGGCCGATCTCGCGCAGCTGCGTGAAATTCGCCGCGGCCAGCGCCGCGCGCAGGGCATCGAGTTCCTTGCCCCGGTTGGCGAGGAATGCCGGGATCAGCGTCTCGAGCTCGCGCGGGACGACGACGGTTTCGAAAGCTTCGGGCATGCGGTGCGAACGGTAGCAGTGCAGGATGATCATGGGAAGCGAAGTTCGCAACGGCGCGCTTTCCGATCAATGGAAATCGCGCGAGCGCGTCGCCAGCGGCCCGAGCGCGTCCGCCAGCAGCGGGCTTTGGTCGCTCAGCCGGCGCGCGACCAGATGGACCACCGTCCCGTCGCGCTCGATCACGCCCTGCACGCCGAGCAGGCGCGCGCCGAGCAATTCCCGGCGCTGGCGCTCGGCGAGGTCGCGCCAGACGACGACGTTCGCGCTGCCGGTCTCGTCCTCGAGCGTGACGAACATCACGCCGCTTTCGGTGTCGGGACGCTGCCGGCACGTGACCAGCCCTGCCGCACGCGCGCTGCGCCCGTGAGGCAACTCGTGCAGCGCCTCGGCTGTAGAGAAACGCTGGCGCGCCAGCAAGGGTCGCAACAGCGCGAGCGGATGCCGGCCGAGCGTCAGGCCGAGGCTGGCGTAGTCGGCGACGATGCTCTCTGCCTCGGAGGGCGGCGCCAGCGCTGCGCGGGCTTCGGGCAGGCGCACCGAGGCGAGCGCACCCTCGCCTCGCGCCGCGCCGGCGGCAGCCCAGTGAGCCAGGCGCCGGTGACCCGCGAGCGCCGCCAGCGCACCGCCATCGGCCAGGCAGCGCAGTTCCCTGCGGGTCAATCGGGCGCGCCCGGCAAGATCGTCCACCGACTCGAACGGCCGCGCCGCGAGCACGCGCCGCGCCGCAGCCTCCGCAAAACCGCCGATCATGCGCAATCCGAGCCTTACCGCGGCCCCCTCCAGCGTGCAATCCCAATCGCTCGCGCAGGCATCCGGCGGGCGCACCTCGACGCCGTGGCGTCGGGCATCCTGAACGAGTTGCGCCGGCGCGTAGAAACCCATCGGCTGGCTGTTCAGCAGTGCGACCAGGAAAACCGCCGGATGATGGCATTTCAGCCACGCCGAGACGTACACGAGGAGTGCGAAGCTCGCCGAGTGCGACTCGGGAAAACCATACTCGCCGAAGCCCAGGATCTGGCGATAGATCGCCTTGGCAAACTCGCGCCGGTAGCCGCGCTCGAGCATGCCGCGGATCAGGCGCTGCTCGAAATGCTCGAGTCCGCCCTTGCGCTTCCAGGCGGCCATGGAACGTCGCAGCCGGTCGGCTTCGCCCGGAGTGAAGCCGGCGGCGACCATTGCCAGCTGCATCACCTGCTCCTGGAAAATCGGCACGCCGAGGGTGCGCTCGAGCACCTGCTTCACGGCCTCGCTCGGATAGGTGACCGGTTCCAGCCCCTGCCTGCGCCTCAGATAGGGATGCACCATGCCGCCCTGGATCGGGCCCGGACGAACGATCGCCACCTCGATCACCAGGTCGTAGAAATTGGCCGGCCTGAGGCGCGGCAGCATCGACATCTGCGCGCGCGATTCGATCTGGAACACGCCGACGGTATCGGCCTGCTGGATCATGCGGTAGGCCGCCGGGTCTTCGGGCGGCACGTCCTGCATGCGCACGCCGACCAGGTGGAGCGCGCGGCGGATCGCGGACAGCATGCCGAGCGCGAGCACGTCCACCTTGAGCAGCCCCAGCGTTTCGAGATCGTCCTTGTCCCACTGGATCACGGTGCGATCCGGCATGGCCGCGTTCTCGACCGGCACCAGTTCCGCGAGCGGACCGCGCGAGATGACGAAACCGCCGACGTGCTGCGACAGATGGCGCGGGAAACCGACCAGTTCCGCGGCAAGCGCCAGCAGACGCGCGAGCGGCGGGCTGGAAGGATCGAGGCCTGCCTGCTGCAGGCGCGCCGGCAGCACCGAGCCTCCGTCCCACCAGGAAAGCGTTTGCGCCAGCCGCTCGATTTCCTCCTGACCGAGGCCGAGCGCCTTGCCGAGGTCGCGCACCGCGCTGCGCGGCCGGTAGCAGACCACGGTGGCGGCAAGCGCAGCGCGCTCGCGGCCGTATTTGGCATAGACATACTGGATCACTTCCTCGCGCCGCTGGTGCTCGAAGTCGACGTCGATGTCGGGCGGCTCGTTGCGCTCGCGCGATACGAAACGCTCGAACAGCATCGACATGCGCTCCGGATCGACCTCGGTGATGCCGAGCGCGTAGCAGACCGCCGAGTTGGCGGCCGAGCCGCGCCCCTGGCAGAGGATCTGCTGCGAGCGCGCGAAGCTCACCACGTCGTGCACGGTGAGAAAGAATGCCTCGTAGCGCAACTCGGCGATCAGCGCCAGCTCGTGGTTCACCAGTTCCCGCACCTTCCGCGGCGTGCCGCAGGGAAATCTGCGCTGCAAGCCCTCGTCGACGAGCTTGCTCAGCCAGGAGGCAGGGGTTTCGCCGGCGGGCACCAGTTCCTCCGGATATTCGTAGCTCAATTCATCGAGAGAAAAGCGGCAGCGCTCGGCGATCTCGAGGCTCGCGGCAAGCAGCTCGGGCGGGTAGAGCTGCGCCAGCCGAGCGCGCAGCCGCAGGTGGCGTTCGCCGTTGGGGTGCAGCGCCCGGCCGCATTCGGCGACCGGCCATCCGAGGCGGATCGCGGTGAGCACATCCTGCAGCCGGCGGCGCGAGCGCAGATGCATATGCACGTCGCCGGCGGCGACCAGCGGCAGGCCGACAGCGTCGCCAAGCTGGCGCAGCGTATCGAGCCGCAACCGGTCGTTGGGGCCGCACAGCAGCTCCACCGCGATCCAGGCGCGCCGGGGAAATTGCGCGGCAATCCAGCGCGCCTGCTCTGTCATCCCGGCTCGGGATGCAGGACCGGCATCATGCGGCGCCACAAACAGGACCAGCACTTCGCATCCGCCCAGCATGGCGAGGTCGGTGCGCGAAAGCGCGTAAGTTCCCTTCCGGCCGCGCCTTCGCCCAGCAGTGATGAGCGCAGCGATCGCGCCATAAGAACGGCGATCGGTCGCGAGCAGCACGACCTTCAAGCCATTTTCGAGCGCGAACTCCGTCCCGACGATCAGCTTCAGGCCGTGCTCCTTGGCCGCCACGTGCGCGCGCACAACGCCGGCGAGCGAGCATTCATCGGTGAGCGCGAGCGCCGAATAGCCGAGCGCCGCGGCGCGCCCGATCAGCTCCTCCGGATGCGAGGCGCCGCGCAGGAAAGTGAAATTCGAAACGCAATGCAGCTCGGCGTAGGCCGGCAGCTCAGGCAAAGATGCCATGCAGGAACCAGCCTCTTTCGCGTTCGCGGAAGATCCACACCAGAGAGGCGTCACCGGTGCGGGCGATGAAATAGTCGCGCCGCACTTCGTGCCCGTCCCACCAGCCGGACTCGATCCGTTCCGGCCCTGTCAGCAGCGCAAACTCGTTTTCCGCGAGGCGGCGCGGCGTCTCCAGCAGCCAGAGCGGCCGCGGTCCCTGCCCATCCGGCAGCGGAGTCGACCGTGGCCCGGAAGAGGATTCCGGCGCAACTGCTCGCGAGGCAAGCTCCGGGCGGTGCTCGGAATGGATCGCCAACCCGCGCACTGCCGTCTCGCCCAGACGCGCGGCAAGGCGATCGAGCAGCCGCATCCAGTCCTCGCCCGCGTCACGCACATCGCGAAACAGGCTGGCCGTCGTTGCGTGCAGCGGCTCGAAGCCTGCCGCCTGCAGCCCGATCGCCTCCACCGGGGCAACGAGCTCGAGCCGCGCCAGGCGCTCGCGCAGCAACAGCGTGAAGTGCACCGCGTCGCGCGACGGATTGGCAAGCGCTACCGTGACACGCGTGGGTCGCATCCCGGGATGCCTGAGCGACAGGGCGAAGCCGCGTATTCCGGACTGTCGCGCGACCAGCACGCCTTCGAGCTGTGCGAGCAGCCGGCGCGCGGCGAACAGCAAGCCTTCCGCCTCCGTCACCTGCGCCGGCAGCTCGAGCCGCGCTGCAAAACGGGCCGGCGGCACGAACGACGCGCGCGGCTCGGGGATCTTTCCGAGCGCCCGGTCCAGATCGTCGAGCAATTCCTGGCCCAGGCGGCGCGCCACGCCATCGCGCGGCAAGCGCATCAGTTCGCCCAGCGTCCTGATGCCGAGATTACGCAGCAGGTCGAGAATGTCAGGGCCGGCGCCGGTGACCTCGACCCGCAGGTTCTCGAGCGCGTTTGCGTCACCGGCCGCCCGCCACAGCGCTGCCCGGGCAGTAGGCGCGCTGGCAAGCCATGCCTTGAAACCCAGCGCATCCAGGCCCGAACGCAATCCCTGCTCGAGGCGCTCGATCCCGCCGAAAAGACGCAGGCTCCCCGCAACCTCTGCGGCCACCTGGCGTGGCGCCTCGAGCGACACGCGCGGCGTGAACCGGGTGAGCCAGGCCGCAACGCCCTCGAGGTTTTCCCGCTCGGCGCGCAGGTTGCGCGGCACAGTGCGCAACGCGGGCGCGATCGCCCACGCCGCAGACAGCGGCATGCCGGACCGGACCCCGAGCGCCTGTGCTGCCGCGTTGCAGACGAGCACCGAGCGGTTTTCGATCACCGCCCAGGGTTCGTCACGCCACCGGCTCGGGTCGCAGCCGCGCAGCAGGGCTTCGAGCGGCAGGTGCGGAAGGTGGAGTGCGATCCAGAGCACGTACGGGTGTCCCGACCGGAATACGGAGCGGCACCGCGAGCGGCGCACCCCGGCGTTTGAGGATCCTGGCAACAAGCCGCCCATCGCTCGATTCGAGCGCGAGCCGCAAGCAACAAGGCGAGCTTTCGCACGCCGCCTGAGGCGGCCGGAACAAGACCGTGAACCCGGGGCTTGCCTCGGCAGCAACCGCAAGCCGCCGCAATTCCGCATAGCGCACCGACGGCAGCCACGCGAGCAGCGCATGGCATGCGCCTGCGCGCAGCACCTGCTCGGCTGCCCACAGCGCATCGCGCCTGCCCGGCGCCCGCACCACCACCAGATGCTCGAGCCTCACGCCCGCGGCGGCAAGCGCAGGCGCATAAGGCAGATGCGGCGGCGCCAGCCAGGCGATGCGCTTGCCTTCTGCGGTCAGCGCGGCGAGCGCAGGCAGCACACAACGCAGCTCTCCCACGCCTTCACGAGCGGCCAGGATCTCGGTGAGCGTGCCCGTCGGCCAGCCGCCGCCCGGCAACTCGCGATCAAGCGTCACAAACCCGGTCGACACTGCCCTGGCCGCAGAAGCAGAGGGAGCGCCGCCGCGCCAGACGGGTTGCCGCTGGAGAATGTCTTCGAGGGTTGCCACGGAGACTGTATTT
>MERE01000206.1 GCA_001771975.1 Betaproteobacteria bacterium RIFCSPLOWO2_02_FULL_68_150
GCCGAGCGCGAACATTGCGGCCGCCAGCCCAACGCCCATGCCACCTGGCAGGAGCCTCATCCGATCCCCCACTCCGGGTTCGATTGCGGGCGCAAAGATAACACGTGCGGCAGCGCCGCCGGCCTCTTGCAGACGCGCATCCGGTGACGTGCCATGGCGTCGCGGCCCCGCGCGAGCGCCAATATCGATAGAATTTCCCTGTGAACCAGCCACCACGGCGCCTGCGGCTGAAGCATGCCGCGCTGCTCTTTGCGCTCGCCGCACCGATAGCCCTTTCCGGATGCGATCCCGTTTCGCTGACCATGTTCGGCGTCGGAACGGCGGCGGGCGTGCAGCATACGCTCACCGGAATCGCCTATCGCACCTTTTCAGCGCCCCTCGCGCGGGTGCGCGCGGGCGTCAATGCCGCGCTCAAGCACATGGACATCACGGTCGCCGGAACCGAAAGAATCGACAACGGCGAGCGTATCAAGGCGCGCGCCGCCGACCGCGAAATCGAGATCGACCTCGAGGCCATCAGTCCCAGAACCACGCGCATGCGCTCGACCGCCCGCAGCGGCGTGTTCATGGATGCCGCGACGGCGACCGAGATCATTCTTCAGACCGAGAAGGCTTTAGGCGGCAGCTGACGGAGGCAGCGGCGAGGCGCGCGCCATCGGCTCCGCGTCGCCGTGCGTGCTCAGCCGATCCAAGCGCGGGCGTTGCGGAAGACCCGCATCCAGGGTGAATCCTCCGCACGGACGTCGGGCGCCCAGGACATCTGCACCGTGCGGAAGACGCGCTCCGGATGGGGCATGACGATGTTGAAGCGCCCGCAGGGCGTGGTCAGGCCCGTGATGCCCTGCGGCGATCCATTCGGGTTGAGCGGATAGCGCTCGGTCACCTGGCCGCGGTTGTCGACGAAGCGCAGGCTCACCAGGGGTGCCGCAGGGTCCTGCTGCGGCGCGAATTCGGCACGGCCCTCGCCGTGCGCGGTGACGATCGGCATGCGGCTGCCGGCCATGCCCGCGAACAGGATCGAGGGTCCCGGCACCACCTCGACCATCACGAAGCGCGCCTCGAACTGCTCCGATCGATTGCGCACGAACGACGGCCAATGCTCCGCCCCGGGGATGATCTCTTTCAGCGCCGCCATCATCTGGCAGCCATTGCACGAGCCGAGCGCGAAGGTGTCCGGGCGCAGGAAAAAGCGCTCGAACTCGGCCCGCGCCGCGGCGTGATACAGGATCGACTTGGCCCAGCCCTGCCCGCCGCCCAGCACGTCGCCGTAGGAAAAACCGCCGCAGGCCGCGAGCCCCCGGTACCCCTGCAGCGTCGCGCGCCCGGCGAGAACGTCCGACATGTGCACGTCGACCGCCTCGAATCCGGCGCGATCGAACGCGGCCGCCATCTCCACCTGGCTGTTCACGCCCTGCTCGCGCAGCACTGCGACCCGCGGCCTGGCACCCCGCGCGATGAACGGCGCCGCCACGTCGGCGGCGGGATCATAGCCGAGCGCAAAACCGATCCCGGGATCGTCCGCATCGAGGATGCGGTCGTATTCCTCCTGAGCGCACTGCGGGTTGTCGCGCAGCGCCTGGATGCGCCAGGTGGTCTCGGACCAGGCGCGCTGCAGGTCGATGCGCCGCTCCGCGAACACGACGCGCGCGTCGCGCGTGATGCGGATCTCGTCGCGCGCGTTCAGCAGGCCGACCACATGCGCGCAATCGCCGATGCCCTGCGCACGCAGCGCATCCATCACGCGGTCGCGGTCGCCGGCGCGGATCTGCAGCAGCGCGCCCAGTTCCTCCGCGAACAGCGCCGCCAGCGCACGCTCGATGGCGTGCCCGGCGAGCTGGTTGACGCTGTCGCGCTTGAAAGCATCGACGTCGTCCGCCGCGGCATCGAACACCAGCGCATCGAGATTGAGCGTGACGCCGCAGCGTCCGGCGAACGCCATCTCGCAGACCGCAGCGAACAGGCCGCCGTCCGAGCGGTCATGATAGGCGAGCAGCCGGTCCGCCTGCGCCAGTGCCTGCACGGCACGGAACAACCCGCTCACGCGCGCCGCGTCGTCGGCGTCGGGACAGTCGGCGCCGAAGCGCGACCACGTCTGCGCGAGAATCGAACCGCCGAGTCGGTTCCTGCCGCCGCCGAGGTCGATCAGGATCAGCTCCGTATCGCCGCAATCGGTACGCAGCTGCGGCGTGAGCGTGCGGCGTGCATCCTCGACCGGAGCAAACGCGGAGACGATGAGGGAGAGCGGCGCAACCACCTCCCGTTCGCCCCACGCCGTGCGCATCGAAAGCGAATCCTTTCCCACCGGGATCGAGACGCCGAGCCTGGGGCAGAATTCGAGCGCCACCGCGGCCACGGTATCGTAGAGCGCGGCGTCCTCGCCGGGATAGCCGGCGGCGGCCATCCAGTTCGCCGACAGCTTGACGCATTCGAGCGATGCGATGCGCGCCGCCGCCAGGTTGGTGATCGCCTCGGCGACCGCCATGCGCCCGGAAGCCGGCGCATCGATCAGCGCGAGCGGCGTGCGCTCGCCGATGGCGAAGGCCTCGCCGGCATGCGCCGCAAAATCGAGCAGCGTCACGGCGCAGTCGGACACCGGAACCTGCCAGGGGCCTACGAACTGGTCACGCGAACACAGGCCGCCCACGCTGCGGTCGCCGATCGCGATGAGGAAGGTCTTGTCCGCGACCGCCGGATGGCGCAGCACGCGATACGCCGCCGCCTTCAGGTCGATGCCGGTGAGGGTGAGCGGCTCGAGCGCGCGCCCGAGGCGCCGCACCTCGCGCAGCATCTTCGGCGGTTTGCCGAGCAGCAGCGCCAGCTCCATGTCCACGGGCACCCCGCCCAGCCGCGGGTCCTCTACACGGAGCCGCCCATCGGCGGTAGCGACCCCGAGAACCGCGAACGGACAGCGCTCGCGCTCGCAGATGCGCCGAAAACGCTCCACCGCATCGGGCGCCAGCGCAAGCACGTAGCGCTCCTGCGCCTCGTTGCACCAGATCTCGCGCGGCGACATGCCCGAATCCTCGGAGGGCGCCGCGCGCAGATCGAGCCGCGCGCCGCGCCCGGCGCCGTGCGCCAGTTCCGGCAGCGCGTTCGACAGTCCGCCCGCACCGACGTCGTGAATCGAGAGGATCGGATTGGCCTCGCCCAACTGCCAGCAGCGGTCGATCACCTCCTGCGCCCGGCGCTGGATCTCGGCATTGCCGCGCTGCACCGAGTCGAAATCGAGGTCCTCGACATTGGCGCCGGCGCCCAGCGACGACGCCGCCCCGCCGCCCATGCCGATCAGCATGCCGGGGCCGCCGAGCTGCGCGAGCAGCGTACCCTCCGGCAGCGGTGCCTTGGCCGCCTGCTGCGAGGCGATGCTGCCGACGCCGCCCGCGAGCATGATCGGCTTGTGGTAGCCGCGCAGTACGCCGCCGACCCTTTGCTCGAAGGTTCGGAAGTACCCGGCAAGGTTCGGTCGCCCGAACTCGTTGTTGAACGCGGCGGCGCCGATCGGGCCCTCGGTCATGATCGCCAGCGCGTCTGCGATGCGCGCAGGCTTGCCGGGATCGGGCATCTCCCAGGGCTGCTCGGCGCCCGGCAGGCGCAGGTGCGATACCGAGAACCCGACCAGCCCCGCCTTGGGCTTGGCGCCGCGGCCGGTGGCGCCTTCGTCGCGGATCTCGCCGCCCGCGCCGGTGGCGGCACCGGGAAAAGGCGCGATCGCCGTCGGGTGGTTGTGGGTTTCGCACTTCATCACCGTGTGCGTCAGTCCGCGGTGCGCGCGGTAGACGCCGTCGGCATCCGTATGGAAGCGCTCGGTCTCGCGCCCCTGCATGATGGCGGCGTTGTCGGCATAGGCCAGTACCGTGCCTTGCGGATTGGCGGCATGCGTGCGCCGGATCATGGCGAACAGCGATTCGGCCTTCGGCTCGCCGTCGATGATCCACTCGGCATTGAAGATCTTGTGCCGGCAATGTTCCGAGTTGGCCTGCGCGAACATGGTCAGCTCGGCATCGGTCGGATCGCGCCCCATGGCCTGATAGGCGCGCTGCAGGTATTCGATCTCGTCCGGCGTCAGCGCCAGGCCGAGCGCGCGATTGGCTTCGTCGAGCCGGGCAAGCGCCACCGTGGCGAGCGGCCGCGGCGCCACGTGCTGGAAAAGCCGCGCCGCATCTTCCAGCCGGTCGAGCACGGTCTCGGTCATGCGGTCGTGCAGCAACGCCGCGACGCGTCCGCGCGCGTGCTGCGGCACCTCGCCCTCGAGCACAAAGGCGGTGCCACGTTCGATGCGCCGCACCGTGGTCAAGCCGCAGTTGCGCGCGATCTCGGTGGCCTTCGACGACCAGGGCGACACGGTGCCGATGCGCGGGACCACCAGAAACAGCACCTCCGCGCCGCTGCCGGCCTGCGGCGGCGCGCCGTATTCGAGCAGGCGCCCGAGGAGCTGGCGTTCAGCAGCCGCAAGCGCGCCGTCGAGTTCGGCAAAGTGCCAGAACTCGGCGCGCAGGCCGCGAATGCCGTGATGGATCGCCCGCAGTTGCGGCAGCAGCTTGGCGACGCGGAACTCCGACAGCGCGCGTGCGCCGCGAAGCTGCAAGATCGGTGACATCCAGGCGGACCGGTAAGAAAGGATTATACCGGCGCGCGCTGCCGCACGATCACTTGCGCAGCACGGGATCCTCGATCTTGCCGCCGATGCCGAGCGTCGCGCGCAGCGTCTGCGCCGGCGTCCTCAAGTCGGCAATCACGCGTCCCGAAAGCGTGCTGCCGCCGATGATGTCGAGGCTCGCGCCGGCATTCAGGGCGCCGGCCGCAATCGTGACGTTGCGCAATTGCACCGAACCACTCTGGTACACGCCCTGGGCGGTGAGCTCGGAAAATAGTGTCCGCCCCGCGCTCTGCGCGCCGCCCGTCTGGATCGCCTTGCCAAGGTCGAAGCTGCCGAGCACGCCCTTGTCGATCTTGAAGCTGCCCTCGAGGCGCGCAACCTCACCGAACTTCGCCGGTGCAGGTCCGCTCATCGAGTAGAGCCCGCGCCCTTCCGCCCGGCCCTCCGAGACGAGGGTCGGCGCGAACACCGCGGCGTTGAGGTTCTTCGCGCGCAGCTCGCCTTCGACCGACCAGGTCGCACCCCAGCGCACGCGCGCGCTGCCCGATACCACCCCCTCGAAGATGCGGCCGTCGAACTCCGAGATGTTCAGTCCCTGGCGCGTTGCGCTGCCCTTGACGCCGAATTCCGAGAGCGTGAAAGCGGGCACGAACGGCACCGTGAAGCTGCCCGCGTGCCCCTCGAGGCTGAGCGTGCCGCCGCTCGGCACCATCCTGATCTGCAGCTTGTCGGGGCCGTGCAGCACGATCGACTGCAGCGCCCCGTTGCCGCCGACCGTCAGTTCGGCATCGAGCTCCGGCAGCGGCAGCGCCCCTGTCAGCCTGGCCTGTTTCACCGCGACGCGCGCAATCTTCAGGTTGTCGCCCTTCAGTGCGCCGAACAGCGCGTCGCCCAGTTGCTCCTGTGAAATGCTCACGCCCTCGAGATCGATCAGGTCGAACGACTTCTGATCGCCCGTCAGCGCACCGATTCCGCCGTGCGCGCGCACCAGACCGATCTGCACCGCATCACCCACCGAAACGCGCTCGAACTTCATCTGGATGCCGGTGACGAGCGACAGTCGCGCGCCGCCGATCCGGACCGGCACGCCCAACGCCTCCGACGCCGCCTTCTCGTAGCTGCCGGTCGAAATCGGCATCACGTGCACGACGCCGATCCCCGCAGCGAGCAACGCGATCAGGCCGATCACGCCGTACTTGGCCCAGGCTACCGAGCGGCGCGCTTGCGCTGGCGCGACCGCGCCGAACTCATCGCCCTGGGCGCGCGACCGGGCTACGGCCTCGACGCGCCGCAGCGGCTGCTTTTCGGTGCGTTCCTCGGCGGCCTGCGGCTGGGGCTCCTGGGGCAGCGGCTTGCGCTCGCGCTTGCCGGTGGCCTGCTCGAGGAGCTTGCGTTCGCGTTCGATCTCCCGCAGATCGAGCTCGTCATCACCGATGACCAGATCCTCTTCCAGCGCCTGCTCCAGCACGGTCCCTGCGACTGCTTCCCGCGCCTGGTGGCGGTGTTCCTCCTGCTGCGTACGCCGCTCGCGGTCGGTTTCGCTGTCGGCTTCGCGGTCCGCCGCCGACTGCGCGCGATGCGCCTGTTCTTCGCGCGCCCGGCGCCGTTCCTCTTCAGCCTCCTTGCGCGCTTCCTCGAGGCTGCGCGGCCTCGCGTCCTGGCCTTCGCCGGCGCTGGGCGATGCGCTCTGCGCTGCTGCGCGCTCGGCCGTCTCCCTGGCAACCCGCTGCCTGGCCTCCTGTGCCGCCTGCTCGGCGGCTTCGCGCGCCGCGCGCTGCGCGGCTTCCTTGGCAGAGCGCTCCGCGGCCTCGCGTGCCGCGCGCGCCGCGATTTCCATAGCCGCATGCTCGGCCGCTTCCCTGGCGGCTGCGTCGGCCGCCGCCTTGGCATTTTCATCGTCGCGCCGCGCAAACGAATCGAGGTCGGCGAGGAGCGAATCGTCGAGCGACGCGGCGGGTTTTGCCTTGGAGACCAGGGCGCGCGCACGCTCCGCACGCTTGCGGCCTGCCTCGTCTTCCCCGGGGCTGCGCAATTCCTCGCTCACGAGGCGCTTGCGCGCTTCTTCTTCGCGCTGCCGGCGTTCCTCCTCGTCGCGCGTGCGGCGCTCGGCTTCCTCCTTCGACTTGCGTTCGGCATCTTCCCGGGCGCGGCGCTCGCCCTCCTGCTGCAGGCGCTCGGCCTGCTCCCGCGCCTGACGCTCGGCCTGCTCCCGCGCCTGACGCTCGGCTTGCTCGCGAGTCCGGCGCTCGGTTTCGGCACGCGTGCGCTCCGCCTCCAGCTGGCGACGCAGTTCCTCGGCTTCGCGGCGCGCCCGATCTTCGGCGTCCTTACGCGCCTGCTCCTGCGCTTCGCGCTCCGCCGTCTCCCTGGCCCTGCGTTCGTCGTCCGCGCGCGCACGCTCGGCCTCTTCCTCGCGGCGCCGCTGCTCCTGCTCCTCGCGCGCCGCGCGCTCGGCTTGCGCTCTCGCGGCGCGCTCGGCCTGCTCCTGCGCGGCACGCTCGTCGGCTTCGCGCCGGCGCCGTTCCTCTTCCTCGCGCGTGCGCCGTTCGGCCTCGTCCCTCGCCTTGCGCTCGGATTCCTCGCGCGCCCGGCGTTCGGTTTCGGAGCGTGCGCGCTCTTCCTCCAGCTGGCGCCGCAGCTCCTCGGCTTCACGGCCCTTTTCCTCGGCCTCCTTGCGCGCCTGCTCCTTCGCTTCCCGCTCCGCGGTTTCCCTGGCCTTGCGCTCTTCTTCGGCACGCACGCGCTGCGCCGCTTCCTCGCGGCGCTGCTGCTCCTGCTGCTCGCGCGCCGCGCGCTCGGCTTCCGCCTTCGCGGCGCGCTCGGCCTGTTCCCGCGCGGCACGCTCGTCGGCTTCGCGCCGGCGCCGTTCCTCGTCGTCCTGCGCCCGCCGTTGCGCCTCTTCCTTCGCCTTGCGCTCGGATTCTTCGCGCGCGCGGCGCTCGCCTTCGGCGCGCGCGCGTTCCTCCTCCAGCTGGCGACGCAGTTCCTCGGCTTCGCGGCGCGCCTTGTCCTCGACCTCCTTGCGCGCGCGCTCCCGGACTTCATGCTGCTGCGCCGCCAGTTCACGCGCCTGCCGCTCGGCTTGCTCGCGTGCCTTGCGTTCCGCCTCCAACCGCGCCCCCAACTCGGCCTCGATGCGGGCCTTTTCCGCGGCCTCCTTGTGCGCGCGCTCGAGCGCCTCGCGCTCGCGCCCCGCCGCCGCCTGCCGCTCGCGCTCGGCGACCTCGGCCAGCGCTTTCGTTTCCGCCTCGGCCCTGGCCTTGGCCTCGGCCGCGGCGCGCACCGCCGCTTCGCGTGCCGCCTTGACCTTGGCATCGGCCTCGGCGTGAATGCGTGCCTCCGCCTCGGCGCGGGCGCGCGCTTCGGCTTCGGCGCGCGCGGCGGCCTTGGCCTCCATCTCGGCACGGGCCTTCGCCTCCGCTTCGGCACGCGCAAGCGCCATGGCCTGTTCGCGCGCCCGGAAATCGGTCTCGGCTTCCTCGCGGCCGCGCCGCTCGGCCTCGGCGCGCGCCTGTGCCGCCAGATCGACGACCGGCCTGGCCGGCGGGGCGGGCCGCCGCGCCGCCCCCGGCGTGGCCTGGGTGAAATCGAGTTCTTCTTCTCCCTGCGCGGCGGCAGGCGCCTTGGGCGGCGGCGTCTTGGGCAGCGGCGCCACGGGCGCGACCGACGGCCGCGACACGCCGATAGTGACTTCGCGGATGAAGCCGTCCTTGTCGAGCTGCTGGATCAGGGCCTCGAATTTTGCCGGCGGCGTCTTGTCGAACTTCTGCTGCAGGTCGGCGAACGTCGTCTTGCCGTCGATCTGCGTCAGCACGGCACGCTCGCTGCGAGAAAGAAGCCCGGTCTTGCCGGAGGCCTCCTGCACGCCCTTGCCGGTCTTGGAGAAGATCGCGTACGAATTGATGGCGGCTGGCGACGTCATGGCTGCTGGCGGCGAAGCCGTATTATAAGCAGCACATCGACCGGGGTGCTCTTCCTGCGGCGGGCGTGGCGCCGATGCTAGACTGGCGTGCCTTGCCGCAAGCGCCCGCGTCACTTCAAATCACGCTGCTCCTCGGTTTTCTGATCGCACTGGTCGCGCTCGGCATCGACTCGACGGTGCCGACGCTTCCGGCAGTGGCGCGCGGGTTCGGCGTCGAGCCCGGTGCGGTCCAGATCACGCTGACCGGGTTGTTTGCCGGCGTCGCCTGCGGACAGCTCGCGTGGGGCCCGCTGTCGGATCGCTGCGGCCGCAGGCCGGCACTCGCCGGCGGCCTGGCGCTGATGGCCGCCGCCAGCCTCGCCAGCACCGCGGCGGGCGATGCGACGACGCTCGCCTGGCTGCGGGTTGCACAGGGATTCGGACTGTCGTGCGGCCCCGTGGTCGGGCGCTCCATCGTGCGCGACCTCTACGGCCAGGAACAGGCTGCGCGACTGCTGGCGCGCATGATGGTCGTGTTCGGCCTGGTGCCGATCAGCGCGCCGCTGGTGGGCAGCGCCTTGCTCGCCGCTTCCGGCTGGCGCGCCGTGTTCTGGCTGCACGCGATCGTTGCCGCCGCGCTCGTGGTGGCCGTTTGGCGCGGGCTTCCTGAAACGCTGCCCCTGCCGCGCGGCGGCACGCACCGGAGCGCGCGTCCGCTCAGCTTCGCTGCGCTGCTTGGCCGACGCGCCTTCGTCGCACCGTTCCTCGTGATGCTCGGCGCGCAGCTCGGCATCATCGCGTTCGTCACCAATTCTGCGGTCGTGCTGATCCACGGCTTCGGCCTCACGCCCTGGCAGTACAGCCTGGTGTTCGCGGGGGTGATGCTGGGACAGATCGGCGGCGCGTTCGCGAGCAGCCGCCTGGTGGCGCGCCACGGCATTCGCGGCCTGCTGCGCTTCGGGACTTCGTTCGCCGCCTGCTCGGGAATCGCGCTCGCGGCGCTCGCCTGGATGGAGATCCGGCATTGGAGTGCCGTGGCCGGCCCGATGGGCGCGTTTCTATTCGCCTCGAGCTTCATCATCCCGAACGCCACTGCCGCCGCCCTGTCGCCGTTTCGCGACAGCGCCGGCAGCGCTTCGTCGCTCATGGGCGCCCTGGCGTTCGGCATTGGCGCAGTGCTCGGCGCCGTCCTCGGATCGCTGTTCGACGGCAGCGCACGCCCCATGGCGAGCGCGACCGCCCTCGGCGGCGCCGCAGCCTGGTTGGCGATGGCGCTGCTGCCGAAACAGCAGGTGCAGTCCGATGGATAGCGTCGCCTGCGTCGTGATCGGCGCCGGAGTCGTGGGACTTGCCGTGGCGCGAGCGCTCGCGAGCGCCGGCCGCGAGGTCGTGATCCTCGAGGCGGAGACCGCGATCGGCATGCACACCAGCTCGCGCAATTCGGAGGTCATCCACGCCGGCATCTACTATCCGCGGGGCTCGCTCAAGGCGAGCGCCTGCGTGCGCGGCCGCGAGCGTCTCTACCGCTACTGCGCCGAGCACGGCGTGCCGCACCGGCGCTGCGGCAAACTGATCGTCGCCACCGATCGGCGGCAGGTCCCCGAATTGCGCGCCATCGAGGCCAGAGCGCACGCCAACGGCGTCACCGACGTCAAGTGGCTGGAGCGCGACGCGGCGCTGGTACTCGAGCCCGAGCTGCGTTGCGTCGCAGCGCTGCATTCGCCCTCCACCGGGATCATCGATAGCCACGCGCTGATGCTCGCGTACCTGGGGGACGCCGGGCGCGCGGGGGCGATGCTGGCGCTGGGCAGCCCCGTGCTGCGCGCGCGCGCGTTGCGCGCCGGATTCGAGCTCGAAGTCGGCGGGCGAGAGCCGACGCGGATCCTGGCGCGCCAGCTGGTCAACTGCGCCGGGCTCACCGCGCCGGGCGTGGCTCGGCGCATCGAGGGGTTTCCCGGGGATCTGGTGCCGCGCGAGCTCTACGCCAAGGGCAACTATTATTCGCTCACCGGGCACGCTCCGTTCTCGCGGCTGGTCTATCCCGTGCCGGAGCCCGGCGGCCTGGGCGTGCACCTGACGCTCGATCTCGCGGGACAGGCGCGCTTCGGTCCGGACGTCGAGTGGGTCGAGCGAATCGAGTATTCGGTCGACCCGGCGCGGGCTCAAGCGTTCTACGGCGCGATCCGGCGCTACTGGCCCGGACTGGCCGAGGGCGCGCTGGCGCCCGCCTATTGCGGCATCCGGCCGAAAATCTCCGGACCCGGCGAGCCGGCGGCGGATTTCGTCATCGCGGGACCCTTACAGCACTCGCTCGGCGGCCTGGTGCACCTGTTCGGCATCGAGTCGCCCGGATTGACAGCGTCGTTGGCGTTGGCCGATGATGTCGCGGCTCTGCTTCGCACCTAACCCCGGGAGGAAAAATGATTCATCGCCGATCGTTCATTGCCGCGGCCGTAGCGGGCGCTTTCATGCTCGCCACTGGCACTGCACAGACGCAGACCAAGTGGGACATGCCGACGCCGTACCCTGACGGCAACTTCCACACCAAGAACGTGGTCCAGTTCACGCAGGAGGTTGCCCAGGCCAGCGCCGGCAAGCTCACCATCTCTACGCATACCAATGGTTCGATGATCAAGCACCCGGAAATCAAGCGTGCGGTGCAGACCGGACAGGTTCCGATCGGCGAGATCCTGGTCTCGGTGCTCGCCAACGAGAACGCGATCTTCGCCTTCGATTCCAATCCCTTCCTCGCCAACAGCTACGCCAAGCAGCGCAAGCTATGGAGCGTGGCGAAACCGACCATCGAGAAACGGCTCGACGCGCAAGGCATCATGGTTCTGTACTCGGTGCCGTGGCCGCCGCAGGGCGTGTATGCCAAGAAGGAATTGCAGTCCGTTGCCGACTTGAAGGGCGCAAAGTTCCGCACCTACAGCCCGACCACTTCGCGCTTCGCCGAGCTGATGGGCGCGATCCCGACCACCATCCAGGTGCCGGAAATTCCGCAGGCCTTCCGCACCGGCCAGGTCGATTCCATGATCACTTCCGGCGCCACCGGCGTCGACAGCCAGGCGTGGGACTACCTCACGCATTACCACGATACGCAGGCGTTTCTGCCGCAGAACGTCGTGATCGTGAACAAGGCAGCCTGGGGCAAGCTCGACGCGGCTACGCAGAAGGCGGTCATGAACGCTGCCAGGACCGCCGAGGAGCGTGGCTGGAAAACGAGCGAAGCGGAGAACGAACGCTACGTGAAGACGATGGCGGACAAGGGCATCAAGGTCGTCAAGCCGTCGGCGAAACTCGCGGCTGAATTCGCCGAGATCGGCAGGAAGATGGCCGCCGAATGGGCGCAAAAGGCAGGACCGGATGGCGAGGCGATCCTGAAAGCCTACGGCCAGTGAGCCGCGTCCGGGAGCGCATGCTTTGCGCGGCGCGTTGAACGTCGTCTACAAGACATCCGGCCTGCTGGCCGGATTTTTTTTGGTCGCGATCGCGGTCCTCTCGCTCGTCCAGATCGGCAGCCGGCTCGCGGGCATCGCCGCGCACTCGTTCGACGAATTCGCCGGATACTGCATGGCGGCTTCCTCGTTTCTGGGCCTGGCCTATACCTTGCGCGCCAACGAGCACATCCGCATGACGCTGGTGTTGCACCACACGCACGGGCGGCTGCGGCGCGCGATGGAACTCGGCGCGCTCGCCTCGAGCGCGTGCATCGTCGGTTTCTTCGCGTGGTGGAGCGGCGACATGGTGCAAACCTCGTTCGAGTTGAACGACGTGTCGCAGGGCCTGGTGCCGGTAAAGCTCTGGATCCCGCAATCGGGCATGGCGCTGGGGCTGGCGGTCCTGCTGCTCGCGATGCTCGACGACTTGCTGCAAGCCGTGCGCGGCGGGCCGACTTCGTTCGATTCGTCCGCAACTGCCAAGGCGGCGGACCAGCCCGCCTTCGAGCGCTGAAGCACCGATGGATCTGGGCCTGGTCGCCGTCATCCTGCTCGCCGCGCTCGCGGTCTTCCTGATCGGCGGCATCTGGATCGCCCTGTCGCTGCTCGGACTGGGCTGGCTGGCGATGGCGCTGTTCACCGACGCGCCGGCGGGCAAGCTGATGGCCACCACCGTCTGGGGATCGTCGGCCTCCTGGGCACTCACGGCGCTGCCGCTGTTCATCTGGATGGGCGAAATCCTGTTCCGCACGCGCATTTCGCAAGACATGTTTCGCGGCCTGGCGCCGTGGATGGCGCCGCTGCCCGGCAGGCTGATGCATTGCAACGTCGTGGGGTGCGGCATTTTCGCCGCGATCTCCGGATCGTCGGCCGCAACCGCCGCCACCATCGGCAAGATCACGATTCCGGAACTGAAACAGCGCGGCTACGACGAAGCGATGGCAGTCGGCTCGCTCGCCGGCGCCGGCACCCTCGGCCTGCTGATCCCGCCGTCGATCATCATGATCGTCTACGGCGTGGCGGCAGATGTCTCGGTGGCACGCCTGTTCGTCGCCGGCGTGCTGCCCGGCGCGCTGCTGATGCTGCTCTTCTCCGGTTACATTGCCGCCTGGGCGGCGCTCAACCCGGCGAAGACACCGCCACGCGACTCGGTCACCACGCTCGGCGAGAAGTTCTACGCGGCGCGCTACCTGATCCCGACGATCCTGCTTATTGCGGGGGTCATCGGCTCGATCTACACCGGCGTCGCCACGCCTACCGAGGCGGCGGTGATCGGCGTCGCCGGCTCGCTCGTGCTGTCGCTCATTTCCAGCTCACTCAACTGGCATACCTTCAGCGCCAGCGTCATGGGAGCGATGAAAACCTCATGCATGATCGCGTTCATCCTCACCGGCGCTGCCTTTCTCACGGTGGCGATGGGCTTCACCGGAATTCCGCGCGCCATGGCGGGCTGGATCGCCGGCCAGCAGTTCGCGCCGTGGCAGTTGGTCGCGGTGCTCACGGTGCTGTTCATGGTTCTCGGCTGTTTTCTCGACGGCATTTCGATGGTGGTGCTCACTTCGGCGGTGATCCTGCCCTCGGTGAGGGCGGCGGGCATCGACCTGCTCTGGTTCGGCGTTTTCATCGTGCTGGTGGTCGAGATGGCGCAAATCACGCCGCCGGTGGGTTTCAACCTGTTCGTGCTGCAGGGGCTCACCGGGCGTAACATGTTCTACGTTGCGCGCGCGTCGATCCCGTTCTTCGTGCTGATGGTCGCGGCCGTGGCGCTCATCTGGGTGTTTCCGCAGATCGTGACCTACCTGCCCGGCAAGATGTTCAAGCTGGGCTGATCATGATTGCGGTCCATCACCTCAACAACTCCCGCTCCCAGCGCGTACTCTGGCTGCTGGAGGAGCTTGGGCTCGACTGCGAGGTCAAGTGCTACCCGCGCGACGCGAAAACGATGCTCGCATACAATCGGGCGCTGCACAGAGGCGGCCCATACGCGCTGCTGCGATAGCATGTCCCAGCCGATCTACCTGACCTCGGAGATCCGCCGCGTCGAGCAGGCGGCGGGCGAGGTTGCGCCTTCGCTCATGGAGCGTGCCGGCGCGGCCGCCGCCGAGCTCGCCGCACAGTTGCTGTCCGACCGCGACAAGGACGTGCTGGTGCTTGCCGGTCCCGGCAACAACGGCGGCGATGCACGCGTCGTCGCGCGACTGCTCGCGGAGCGGTTCCTCCGCGTTACGCTCGCCACCCGCGTCGAGGAAATTCCGTCGGACCGGCGCTGGGGCCTGGTAGTCGACGGGCTATTCGGCATTGGCCTCGCGCGTCCTATCGAGGGCGATTACGCGAAGCTGATCGAATGGGCCAATGCGCAAACTTGCCCGGTGCTCGCGCTCGACATCCCCAGCGGCGTTGCCTCGGACACCGGCCAGGTGCTCGGCCATGCGGTGCGCGCGACACACACCGTCAGCTTCATCGCGCTCAAGCCAGGATTGCTCACGCTCGACGGCCCGGACCACTGCGGTGTCGTTTCAGTCGCCGACCTCGGGTTGCGCGCCCCGGAACTTGTCGGGCCGAGCGCTTGGGTGGTCACACCGGAACTGTTCGCCGGATCACTCAAGCCGCGCCGGAGAAACTTCCACAAGGGTCAGGCAGGCTCCGTCGCGATACTCGGCGGGGCAGCGGGCATGGCCGGCGCCGCTCTGCTCGCCGGGCGAGCTGCGCTCTCGCTCGGCGCGGGCCGCGTCTACGTTGGCCTGCTCGCGCCGGACGCTCCAGCGGTGGACCCGGTTGCGCCGGAACTCATGCTGCGTCATCCGGACGAGGCGCTCGGCCTGGAATTGGACGCCGTCGTCGTGGGCCCCGGTCTGGGGCAGGGCGAACGCGCCGAGACGCTCGTCGCCGCGGCACTCGCCAGCGAGATTCCCTGCGTGCTCGATGCCGACGCGCTCAACCTGATCGCCGAGAACTCCGACCTTCGGCACGCCTGCGCACGACGCACCGCCGAGACATTGCTCACACCGCATCCCGGTGAAGCCTCGCGCCTGCTTGCGCTCAGCACGACCGACGTGCAGGCCGACCGCCTCAACGCGGCGCGCAACCTCGCGCACAACCTAAACGCGCACGTGGTGCTGAAAGGCAACGGCAGCGTCATCGTGGCGCGCGACGGGCACTGGTTCGTCAATTGCACGGGCAATCCCGGCATGGCCTCGGCCGGCATGGGCGACGTGCTCTCGGGAATGCTCGGCGCGCTGCTGGCGCAGGGCTGCCCGGGCGAGGCGGCGCTTGCCCTGGGCGTGCATTTGCACGGCGCAGCGGGCGATGAGCGGATGCACGCCGGCGACGGTCCGGTCGGCATCGCGGCCGGCGAGTTGATCGCTCCGGCGCGCCGCATCTGGAACGCCTGGCTGAGCGAGCGCGGCGCGCGGCCGCGCGCGCGCTGAGCGTCACTCGCAGCGGTAGAACGCCTGCCGCTGCTGCAGGCTGATCGCCTCCAGATCCTCCGGGTCGCGCACGCCGCCCTTGCCGTCGGAAATCCGGCGCTCGAGCTGCGCCAGCCGGGCTTCCAGGCGCGCCGTCTCGGGCTTGCGTCCCAGGGCGTCGAATCGAGCGCGCGCCGCTTGCGCAGCGTCGTGTCGGCGCTCGGCCTCGGCGAGTGCGATCTCGCGCCGCAGCTTGCGCTTGTCGCAATGCACCGGCTCGAGCCGGCGCGCGATCTCGAGGAATTCCCTGCCCTCGGGCGTCATCGCGGACGCGGGCAGGCACGCGAGCGCCAGCGCGAGCCCCCACGACGCCGCTCTCAAGCGGCCTTCACCCGCGCCACCGGCTCCGGATAGGGGTAAAGCATGTTGAGCGCGATCGACTGGTGATTCGCCTGCACGATGCGCACGTGCTCGCGGCGCAACTCGCGCGCGTGGCGTACGCCGCAGGAGTGCGCGATCATGTCGATTTCCCGGTTCATGTTCATGCAGTAGTTCGCCACGCGCTGGAACTTCTCCTGCACCACCAGCGCGCGCTGCAGGCGCCGGTTGTGCGTGGTCACGCCCGTGGGGCAGGTATTCTGGTGGCAGCGCAGCGCCTGGATGCAGCCGAGCGCGAACATGAATCCGCGCGCGGTGTTGACGAAGTCGGCGCCGACGCACAGCGCCCACGCGGCGCGCGCCGACGTGATCAGCTTGCCGGAAGCGACCACCCGGATGCGCTGGCGCAAACCCGATTCGACCAGCGCGTCCACGACCCGCGGCAGGGCCTCGTCGACCGACAGGCCCATGTGATCGGCGAGCGCCTGCGGCGCGGCGCCCGATCCGCCCTCGCCGCCGTCGATCACCAGGAAGTCCGGCGCGAATTCGAGGCCGCGGCGATGCACCGTCTCGGCCAGCTCGTTCATGAAGCGCCAGCCGCCGATCGCCGTCTTGACGCCGACCGGCCGCCCGGTGAGACCGCGCACCGTCGCGATCTTCTCGACCAGTTCGCTCATGCACGAGATGTCGCGGTGGCGATTGGGGCTGATCGAATCGCGCCCCGGCGCGATGCCGCGAATCTGTGCGATTTCCGGAGTCACCTTGCGGCCCGGCAGGATCCCGCCCTTGCCCGGTTGCGCGCCCTGCGAAAGCTTGATCTCGAACGCCTTCACCACCTTCGAGACCTCGATCAGGCGTTCCGGACTGAGTTCGCCCTGCGCGTCGCGCAGGCCGTAGTTGGCGGTGCCGATCTGCATGATCACGTCGCAACCGCCTTCCAGATGGTACGGCGCAAGGCCGCCCTCGCCGGTATCGAGCCAGCAGCCCGCCACCGCGGCGCCCCGCGACAGCGAACTCACCGCCGGTGCGGAAATCGCGCCGTAGCTCATGCCGCTGATGTTGACGATCGAGCGCGCTTCGAACGGGCTGCGGCAGTAGCCCTCGCCGAGCACGAGCGCAGGCGTCGGCAGGCGTTCTTCCTCGAGCACCGGAAACGGATGATTGACGAAAATCAGGGCGCCCGCTTCGTGCAGGTCGTAGGTCGAGCCGAAGCCGAGCGTGCCGCCCTCGTTCTTCGCCAGGCGATACACCCAGCCGCGCGTGGCGCGGTTGAAGGGCATTTCCTCGCGGTCGCCGGTGAAGAAATATTGCCGGAAACTTTCGCCCAGCTGCTCGAAGAAATAGCGCAGATGGCCGACCACCGGGTAGCTGCGCAGCACGGCGTGCTTTTTCTGCGTGATGTCGCGGATGAAAATGAACGCCACCCAGAGCAGCAGCGCGAACGCCGCCAGCGAACCGATGCCGTAGGACAGAATGTCCATCACCATGCCGGTGTCCCCTCCCAGGCGGCAATCATACGCCGCGCCGCCGGCAGGCGCGCGCCGTCGCGGCGTCGCAGTCAGCTGCGCAGGGCGCGCACGACGTCGAAGATCTCGGCCGCGTGGTGCCGCGGATTGACGCCGTAAGCCGCGTGCCGCACCACGCCCTTCTTGTCGATCACGAACGTCGAGCGCAGCACGCATTCTCGCCGCACGCCTTCGTTCTCGCGTTCCTGCAGCACGCCGTACAAGCGGCAGACTTCGCCCTCGGGGTCCGCCAGCAGGCCGATCGAGAGCCCGTTGCGGTCGCGGAAATCCGCATGCGTGAGGCAATCGTCGCGCGAGACGCCGAGGATGACGCAGTCGTGCCGCACGAACCGGTCCTCGTGGTCGGAGAAATCGCAGGCCTCGAGCGTGCAACCCGGGGTACCGTCGCGCGGATAAAAGAACAGCACCACGTGTTTCTTGCCCCGGAACGACGACAGCTTCACCGGCTGCATGTCGGCATCGTGCAGCGAGAACGCAGGTGCAGTTTGACCCTTGTGGATCATGATCGCGGAGCGTGTGGAATTCTAATGCACGCGCATTGCAGCCTGACAAGCCGTCTGTGGCGCGCGAACCACAGCATGCGGCGGATACAATCCGCGGATGCGGCAACGCTGGCTGGGCGGCTTGTCGGCGCGCGAGTTCCTGCGGCGTCATTGGCAGAAGCGGCCGCTATTGGCACGTGCCGGCTGGACTTTGCCCGCCGGCCTTCCCGATGCAGCTCGCCTGAGGTCGCTCGCCGCGCGCGACCATGTCGAATCGCGGCTCGTGATGCGGCACGGCGAGCGCTGGTCGCTCGAACACGGGCCGTTTCCCGGCGCGCGGCTCGAGCGCCTCCCGGCGGGCGACTGGACGCTGCTCGTCAACGGCTTGAACCTGCACCTCGCCTGCGCCGAGCGGATGCTGCGGCGCTTCGATTTCGTGCCGCAGGCGCGGCTCGATGACGTGATGGTCAGCCTGGCCGCGCCGGGCGGGGGTGTCGGTCCCCACTTCGACAGCTACGACGTGTTTCTCCTGCAGGGACCCGGCAGGCGGATCTGGCGGCTGGAGCGGGCGCGGCGCTTCCGTTTGCTGGCCGGCGCGCCGCTCCAGCAGATCGCCGATTTCGATCCGGACGAGGAATATCTGCTCGAGCCGGGCGACCTGCTGTACCTGCCGCCGGGTTGGGGCCACGACGGGGTCGCGCTGGAGCCGAGCTGGACCTATTCCATCGGCTTTCGCGCGCCGCGTGGCGCGGAACTCTCGCTCGCGCTGCTCGATTACCTGCATGAGCGCGGCCTGCCGGATGCCGAATACCGCGACCCGGGACTGATGCCGGCTGCCCGGCCGGCACAGATCGGCAGCCGCATGATCGAGTTTGCACGGCGCGTCACGCGCCGGATCCGCTGGACCGAGCGCGACGTGCGGCGCCTGCTCGGCCGCCACCTCACGCTGCCGAAGCCGCAGGTCACGTTCAGGCCGCCGCGCCGGCCATTGGCCCGGGGCGTCTTCCTGCGGCGGCTCGCGCGAAGCGAACTGGCTCTCGACCCGGGGGCGCTGCTGCTGTATCGCGGCGCGAGGTTCTTTCTCAACGGCGAGGACTTCGTGCCGCGCGCCGCACAGCGCAGGGCGCTCGCCGCACTGGCCGATCGCCGCCGTTCGGCCGGTGCCGGGCTGGCGCGCGCGGGACTGGGCAGCCTGCTCTACGCGTGGTATCGATCGGGTTTTCTTCGCCTGGAGCCCGGCGCATGAGCGACGAGTGCGACGCCCGCCCGCACCCACCGCCGGAATACGAACTGTTCTACAGCGAGGCCGCGTTCCAGGCCGCGGTCGACCGCCTGCTGGCGCAGGATGGCCGCGAGTTGCGGATATTCGATCCCGACCTGGCGCCCCTGCGGCTCAACTCGCCGGAGCGCGTTGCGCGCATCGAGCGTTTCCTGCAGTCGAGCCGCACGCGGCGCCTGTACCTCGCGACCCACGACACGAGCCACCTCAGCGGGCACTGCCCGCGCATGACGGCCCTGTTCAAACGCTTTTCGCACGCCATCCAGGTGCAGCGCACGCACGACGAGATCCGCGAACTGCGCGATTCGTTCCTGGTGCTCGACGCACTGCAATTCGTGCGGCGGCCGGAGGCAGCCTCCTGGCGCGGCGTGATCTGCCTCGACGATCGCAACGAGGCCTACGCAATGCATGCGCGCTTCCAGGAAATCTG
>MERE01000207.1 GCA_001771975.1 Betaproteobacteria bacterium RIFCSPLOWO2_02_FULL_68_150
CGATCGGCAGCGCCAGGCGCTTTTCGTGCTCGTACAGGCCCGGCGCGACGAACGCCCAGGCCTGGTGCAGCACGTAGGGCAGCGCGACCATGAAGGCCGCCAGCGCGCCCACCTTCATCGGCACCATGAACGGCGTGATGACGCCGGTGGCGATCATGCGCGTGCCCTCGGGCAGCGCCCGCATCAGCGGCAGCGCGAGCAGGTCGTAGATCGCGCCGGTGCCGGGCCAGATGAACAAACCCACAAAGATCACCAGCACCGCGCCCAGCGAGCGCATCAGGCGCTGGCGCAGCTCGATCAAATGGGAAATGAAGGTGTCCTGGGTGGTGCTCACCCGTGCTTCTCCAAAGCGGCGGTCGGTTCGCGTTGTTCCCCGCTCGCCGGCGCGGCTTCCTGCGCCGGCGAGACCGGGGCATCCGCCTTCGCGTCCGCGTTCGCCATTTCCGGCGCCGGGGTAACTTCAGCCGCGGCCAGAGTGGCCGCCGCCGAATTCAACTCCGACTCCGTCTTCGAGATCTCCGTCTGGAACGAGCTCTCCACGCTGCTCGCCGCCTGCTGCACGGAGTCGCGCATCCTGCGCAGTTCCTCGAACTCGATCTCGCGGTTGATGTCCGCCTTGACGTCGGCGACGTAGCGCTGCATGCGCCCGGCCAGGTGGCCGAGGGTGCGCGCGACGCGCGGCAGCCGCTCGGGGCCGATCACGATCAGCGCCACGATGCCGATCACCAACAGCTCGGAAAACCCGATGTCAAACATGGGAACTGGAGAACAAAAAGGCGCCCGCAGGCGCCCCCTCTTGCCGGTGGTGTGGAGGCGTCAGGCCTTGGACTCGGTCTTGGAACGGACCTCGCCTTCGACCACTTTGCCCGTGACTTGCGCCGCGGGTCCCGCTTCGGCCGGCTTTTCGCCGCCTTCGCGCATGCCGTCCTTGAAGCCGCGCACCGCGCCGCCCAGATCGGCGCCCATGTTGCGCAATTTCTTGGTGCCGAAAATCAGCATCACGATCAAGAGAACGATCAGCCAGTGCCAGACGCTGAACGAGCCCATAACGACCTCCTATCGAGCGCTATTTCCTCCTCATGAGCATCGGGCCGAGCGGCTCCGGACCCCCGAGGATGTGCATGTGGAGATGATACACCTCCTGATGCCCGACGCGCCCGGTGTTGACGATGATGCGAAAGCCGTCCGTCGCCCCCTCCCGGCGCGCCAGTTCCCCCGCCAGCGCCAGCATCTTGCCGAGCGCCCGCTGCTGCGCCATTCCGGCCTCGTAGAGCGACGCTACATGCTCCTTGGTAATCACCAGGACATGGACCGGGGCTTGCGGCCGGAGGTCGTGAAAAGCGAATACATCGTCGTCTTCGTAGACTTTGCGCGCGGGGATTTCGCCGCGCGCGATGCGGCAAAAAATGCAGCCCGCGGCCCCGCCCTCAGCGCTCATGCCGCGCCTTCCTTGCGCTTGCGCTTGCGCGCCGCTTTCTCGTCGATGCCCGAGATACCCTCGCGCCGGTGCAGTTCCGCGAGCACATCCTGCGGACCCAGGCCATGGCTCGCCAGCATGATCAGGCAATGAAACCAGAGGTCGGCGGTCTCGCGCACCAGGTGCAGCCGATCCCCCGACTTGGCCGCCAGGATCGTCTCGGTCGCTTCCTCGCCGACCTTTTTCAGCACCGCATCCTCGCCCGCGGCAAACAGCCGCGCCACGTACGAGCTATCGGCATCGCCGTCGCGGCGGGCTTCGATGACCGCGGCAATGCGCTCCAGCGTTGCATACAGTCCGGTCTTCATGTCTTGCCGTAGATGGCGGCGGGATCCTTGATTACCGCATCGGTCGTCACCCAGCTCTCCTTGTCGAGTTTTCGGTAAAAACAGCGTTCGCGCCCGGTATGGCAGGCGATGCCGCCCGCCTGCTCGACGCGCAGCAGGATCGCATCGCCGTCGCAGTCCAGGCGCAGCTCCACCACGCGCTGCACGTGGCCCGATGACTCGCCCTTGTGCCAGAGGCGCTGGCGCGAACGCGACCAATAGACCGCTTCGCCGCGGCGCGCGGTTTCGGCGAGCGCCGTGCGATTCATCCAGGCGAGCGTCAGCACCCGTCCGCTCGCCGCATCCTGCGCCACCGCCGCAACCAGGCCGTGCTCGTCCCAGCGCACCTGCTCGAGCCAGTCGTTCATAACCGGACCTCGATGCCGCGCGCGCGCATGTGCTCCTTGGCCTGGAGCACGGTGAAGTCGCCGAAATGGAACACGCTCGCCGCGAGCACGGCATCGGCACCGCCCGCGAGCACGCCCTCGGCAAGGTGTTCGCGCGTGCCGACGCCGCCGGAAGCGATCACGGGCACGCCCACCGCGTCCGCCACGGCGCGGGTGAGCTCGAGATCGAAGCCGTCCCGCGTCCCATCGCGGTCCATGCTGGTGAGGAGGATTTCTCCCGCGCCGGTCGCCGCCATGCGCCGCGCCCATTCGATCGCGTCCAGTCCCGTGGACTTGCGCCCGCCATGGGTATAGACCTCCCAGCCGGCGCCCGGGCCGCGGCGCTTGCAATCGATCGCGACGACGATGCATTGATTGCCGACCCGGCCGGCGGCCTGCCGCACCAGGTCCGGATCCTGCACTGCTGCGGTATTGATCGAAACCTTGTCGGCGCCGGCGCTGAGGAGGCGCCGCACGTCGTCGACGCGGCGCACCCCGCCGCCCACCGTGAGCGGGATGAAAACCTGCTCGGCGACCCTCTCGATCACGTGCAGGATGATGTCGCGCTGGTCGGAACTGGCGGTGATGTCGAGAAACGCGAGTTCGTCGGCGCCTTCCCGATCGTAGCGCGCGGCCACTTCGACCGGATCGCCCGCGTCCCGCAAACCGATGAAGTTGACGCCCTTCACCACCCTGCCGGCAGTGACATCCAGGCAGGGGATCACGCGCTTCGCCAGGCCCACGGTCAAGCCCTGCCGGCAGCCTTGTCGGCTGCAGCCTGGGCTTGCGCGAAGTCCAGTTGGCCTTCGTACAGGGCGCGCCCGGCGATCGCGCCGATCACGCCCTCGGGTTCGAGCGCGGTGCACACCGTGCGCACGTCGTCGAGGCTGTGCAAGCCGCCGCTCGCGATGAGTGGAATCCTGATCGCCTGCGCGAGCCGCAGCGTCGCCTCGACGTTGATCCCGCCCAGCATGCCGTCACGCCCGATGTCCGTGTAAATGAGCGCCTCGACCCCGTAATCCTCGAACTTCTTCGCCAGATCGACGACATCGTGGCCGGTCATCTTCGACCACCCCTCGACCGCGACCTTGCCGTCCCGCGCGTCCAGGCCGACGATGATGTGCCCGGGAAACGCGTAGCAGGCGTCGTGCGCGAACCCCGGGTTCTTGACCGCCGCGGTGCCGATGATGATGTAGCTGACCCCGGCGTCCAGGTAATTTTCGATCGTATCGAGGTCGCGGATGCCGCCGCCGAGCTCGATCGGCGTCGTCTCGCCGACCGCGCGGATCATTTCCCCGATCAACTTGTGGTTCTTCGGCCGGCCTGCGACCGCGCCGTTCAGGTCGACGATGTGCAGCCGCCGCGCACCCAGCCCGGACCAATGGCGCGCCAATTCAACCGGGTCTTCGGAAAACACGGTCGCCGTGTCCATGCGGCCCTGCTGCAGGCGCACGCAGCGTCCGTCCTTGAGATCGATGGCTGGGATGATCAGCATCGGGGTGCCCGGCGCCGGCAATTCATTTCAGGGACGCACGGCGGCAATCAGGGTCGCCAGCGGACGAAATTGGTGAGCAGCAGCAAACCGGCGACCTGGCTTTTTTCGGGGTGAAACTGTACGGCAAAGATGTTATCCCGCGCAACCGCGCAGGTAAAGGGCAGGCCGTAGTCGGCGCTGCCGCTGCGCAGGCCCGCTTCCGTCTCGTCTGCATAATAGCTGTGAACGAAATAAAAGCGCGCGCCGTCGGCAATTCCCTGCCACAGCGGATGCGGCGCGGCCTGGCGAACCTGGTTCCAGCCCATGTGCGGCACCTTGAGGCGCGCTCCGCTCGCACGCTCGGTCAGCGGCTCGGCAAAGCGCCGCACGGCGCCCCGAAAGATGCCGAGCCCCCGCGCATCGCCTTCCTCGCTCCAGTCGAACAGCATCTGCAGGCCGATGCAAATCCCGAGAAACGGCCGCGCGCGCGCGGCATCGATCACCGCGCCGCGCAGGCCGCGCGCGTCCAGCTCGCGCATGCAATCGGGCATCGCGCCCTGTCCGGGCACGACCACCCGCTCGGCGGCGGCGATCTGCGCCGGATCCGAGGTCACCGCGATCTGCGCCCGCGGCGCCACGTGCTCGAGCGCCTTCGATACCGAGCGCAGATTGCCCATGCCGTAGTCGACCACCGCGATTTTCAAGGCGAGCGCTCCGATCCCCCAACACCGCGCCGAGCAAGCAGTTTGTCTCGCATTTGAAGTCTCATGTCTGCCGACCTGGCGCCCTTACGCCAGGTCGGCAGATCGGGGAAAACCCGATCACGTCCACGCGTGCGTCGAACGCCCGAACAGAATTACAGCGAGCCCTTCGTCGAAGGCACGACCCCCGCTGCGCGGGCGTCTGGCTCGATCGCAACGCGCAGCGCGCGCGCGAACGCCTTGAACAGGGTCTCGCACTGGTGGTGCGCATTGACGCCGCGCAGATTGTCGAGGTGCAGCGTGATCTGCGCATGATTGACCAGGCCCTGAAAGAACACGTTCACCAGGTCGACGTCGAACTCGCCGATCAAGCCGCGCGCGAAATTGACGTGGTATTCGAGCCCGGGCCGCCCGGAGCAGTCGACCACTGCGCGCGACAAGGCCTCGTCGAGCGGCACGTAGGCGCATCCGTAGCGGCGCACGCCGGCCTTGTCGCCGAGCGCGCGAGCGAGCGCCTGGCCGAACGCGATACCGATGTCCTCCACGGTGTGGTGCGCGTCGATGTGCAGGTCGCCCTTGGCCTCGATTTCCAGATCGAGCATGCCGTGACGCGCCACCTGGTCGAGCATGTGCTCGAGAAAAGGCACGCCGGTGGCGAATCTGCCCGCGCCGCTCCCGTCCAGGTTGAGCCGGACGCGGATCTGCGTCTCCTTGGTGTTGCGTACGACTTCCGCCGTTCTCATCACAGCGCCTCTCGCAATGCGTTGAGCAGTATACGATTTTCCTCCGGCTTGCCGACGGTGATGCGAAGGCACTGCGCCAGCATCGGGTGCGTGCCGTGGAAATTGCGGACCAGCACGCCCTGGCGGCACAGCCCGTCGAACGCGCGCTGCGCATCCGGCACCCGCAGCAGGAGGAAATTGGCCTCGGACGGATACACCGTCACGCCCGGCAGCGCCGCGAGCTGCACGCGCAGCTGCGCGCGCTCGGCGCAGACCGCGGCAGCCTGCTCCTCGAGCACTTCGAGGTGCTCCAGCGCGAACTCGGCAGCAACCTGCGTGAGCACGCTTACGTTGTAGACCTGGCGCACCTTGTTGAACTCGGCCACCCACTCGGGCCGCGCCGCGAGGTAGCCAAGGCGGATTCCCGCCAGTCCGAGCTTGGAGACGGTCCGCATCACCACCAGGTTCGGAAACTCGGCGAGCCGGGGCAGAAAGCTTTTGCGCGCGTACACGTGGTAGGCCTCGTCGAGCACCACCAGTCCCTCGGCGGCGCGAATCACGGCCTCGACGTCGGACTGCGCATACAGGACGCCCGTAGGGTTGTTCGGATAGGCGAGAAACACGAGCGCCGGCCTCACTTCGCGCAGCTTCGCGACAAAGGCATCGCAGTCGAACGAAAAGTCGCCGCGCAACGGCACGCTGGCGAGCGTCATTCCGGAAAGCGTGGCATTGATCCGATAGACGACGAACGTCGGCTCCGGGATCAGCATCACGGCACCCGGACGGGCGAGTGCGAAAGTCACGATCTGAATCAGGTCGTCGGAGCCGTTGCCGAGCATCAGCTCGATGCCCTCGGGCACCGCCATGCGCCGTGCAAGCTGCTGGCGCAGCCGCTTGCCGGTGGGTTCGGGATAGCGGTTGACCTCGGCCTGCGCGAGCCGCGCGGCCAGCTCCTGCCGCAGCGCCTCGGGAAGACGGTAAGGCAGCTCCATGGCATCGAGCTTCACCATCCCGGCCGCGTCCGCGACCGGGTAGGCCCTGAGCGCGAGGATTTCTGCGCGCACCAGCTGCTGGGGGGTGAGCGCCATGGTTCAGCCGATGCGCATGCGTGCCGAGCGGGCGTGGGCGGACAAGCCTTCGCCTTCGGCGAGCGTTGCCGCGAGCGCGCCCAGCCGGGCCGCCCCCGGGCGCGATAGCGAAATCAGGCTCGAGCGCTTCTGGAAATCGTAGACCCCGAGCGGCGAGGAAAAGCGCGCCGTGCCCGCGGTCGGCAGCACATGGTTCGGGCCCGCGCAATAATCGCCCACCGCCTCGGAACTCCAGCGCCCGAGAAAAATCGCGCCGGCATGCTTGAGCGCCGGGAGCAGCGCCTGCGGGTCCGCGACCGAAAGTTCCAGGTGCTCGGGCGCAATCCGGTTCGCCAGCTCGCAGGCCTCGCCGAGATCCGCCGTATGGATCAGCGCGCCGCGTGCCGCGAGCGACGCTTCGATGATCGGGCGCCGAGCCAACTGCGGCAGCAGCCGGGTGATTGCGGCCTCTACGGCGTCGAGGAAAGCGACCTCGGGCGACAGCACGATCGCCTGCGCCGCCTCGTCGTGCTCGGCCTGCGCAAACAGGTCCATCGCAATCCATTGCGGGTCGGTCCCGCCGTCGCAGATGATGAGAATTTCGGAGGGTCCCGCGATCAGGTCGATGCCGACCTGGCCGAAGACCTGGCGCTTGGCCGCGGCGACATACGCGTTGCCCGGCCCGACGATCTTGTCGACGCGCGGCACGCCCTGCGTGCCGTAGGCGAGCGCGGCCACCGCCTGCGCGCCGCCGATCGAAATGACGCGATCCACCCCGGCCAGTTCGGCGGCGGCCAGCACCAGCGCGTTGCGTTCGCCGCCGGGCGCCGGGCTCACCATGACGAGTTCGCCCACGCCGGCCACCTTGGCCGGGATCGCGTTCATGAGCACCGATGACGGGTACGCCGCCTTGCCGCCCGGCACGTAGAGCCCGACGCGTTCGAGCGGCGTCACGCGCTGGCCGAGCACCGTGCCGTCGGCTTCCTCGTACTGCCAGGATGCGCCGAGCTGGTGCTCGTGATAGCGGCGCACGCGCGCGGCCGCCTCGCGCAACGCCGACCCTTGTGCGGCCGGCAGCGATGCCAACGCCGCGGTGCGCTCGTGGCGCGGCACTTCCAGTTGCGCCAGCTCGCGCGCCGCGACGCGATCGAAGCGGCGCGTGTATTCGAGCACCGCGGCGTCGCCCTGCGAACGCACCGCGGCGACGATCGCACGCACCGCCGTCTCGACCTCGCCGTCCTGCGCCGCCTCGTAGCGCGTCAGGGCGGTGAGCCGCTGGTCGAAATCGGGCTCGCTTGCCGAAAGCCGCCGCAGCTTCACGCCACCGCCCGCGCAAAGGCATCGATCAGCGGCTGCAGCTGAGCCCGTTTGGTCTTGAGCGCCGCCTGATTGACGATCAGGCGCGCCGACACCGGCATGATCTCCTCCACCGCGCTCAGGCCGTTCGCCTTGAGCGTCTGTCCGCTCGACACCAGGTCGACGATCGCATCGGCGAGACCGACGAGCGGCGCCAGCTCCATCGAGCCGTAGAGCCGGATCAGGTCGACGTGCACGCCCTTGGCGGCGAAATGCGCGCGCGTGGTCTGCACATACTTGGTGGCCACGCGCAGGCGCGCGCCCTGGCGGACGGCGCCCTTGTAGTCAAAGCCCTTTTGCACCGCCACCACCATGCGGCAGCGGGCGATGCCGAGGTCGAGCGGCTGGTACAAACCCGCGCCGCCGTGCTCGGCCAGCACGTCGTGCCCGGCAATGCCCAGCGCGGCGGCACCGTACTGGACGTAGGTCGGCGCGTCGGAAGCGCGCACCACGATCAGCCGTACGTCGCGGCGCTCGGTCGCGATCACCAGCTTGCGCGAGCGTTCCGGGTCTTCACGCGGCATCAAGCCCACGCGGGCGAGCAGCGGCGCCGCCTCCTCGAGGATGCGCCCCTTGGACAATGCGATGCCGATGATTTGCAACGTGGAGTTTCCCGGATGTTGAGCCCCCGCTACCGCGGTCCCTGCGCGACCGCAGCGCGTCGTGGCGCCCTAGTTTACCCGCTCGATGCGCGCGCCGAGCCCCGCCAGCTTGGCCTCGATCGACTCGTAGCCGCGGTCCAGGTGGTAAATGCGCTCGATCAGCGTATCGCCGTGCGCCACCAGGCCCGCAATCACCAGGCTCGCCGAGGCGCGCAGGTCTGTCGCCATGACCTTCGCGCCCTGCAGCCGCTCGACGCCCTTCACCACCGCGGTGTTGCCCTGGATCGTGATGTCCGCCCCCAGGCGCTGCAACTCCAGCGCGTGCATGAAACGGTTCTCGAAAATCGTTTCGCTGATCAGGGCGGTGCCGCGGGCGATGGCGTCCAGCGCCATGAACTGCGCCTGCATGTCGGTGGCGAATCCCGGGTACGGCGCGGTGCACAGACTGACCGACAGCGGGCGGGTGTCGCTTTCGATCTCGATCGAGTCGCCGGCGACCGCCACCCGGGCGCCGGCTTCGCGCAGCTTCTGGAGCGTCGCCTCGAGCGTCGCGGGCGCCGCGCCCAGGAGCCTGACCCGGCCGCCCGTGGCGGCCGCGGCGGCCAGAAAGGTGCCGCTCTCGATGCGATCCGGCATGACGCGGTGCGCAGCACCGCAGAGCGCGCGCACACCTTCGATGCGGATCACGTCGCTGCCCGCGCCCTCGATCCTTGCCCCCATGGCGTTGAGGCAGCGCGCCAGGTCGGCAACTTCCGGCTCGCGCGCCGCGTTCTCCAGCACCGTCAGGCCTTCGGCGAGCGTCGCCGCCATCATCAGGTTCTCGGTACCGGTCACGGTAACGAGGTCCAGGGCGATGCGCGCACCGCGCAGCCTTTCGGCGCGCGCGTTCAGGTAGCCGTGCTCGACCTCGATGCGCGCGCCCATCGCCTGCAGGCCCTTCAGGTGCTGATCGACCGGCCGGGCGCCGATGGCACAGCCCCCGGGCAGCGAGACGCTTGCCTGCCCGCAGCGCGCGAGCAGGGGACCGAGTACCAGCACCGAAGCGCGCATCGTCTTGACCAGTTCGTACGGCGCCTCGGGATTGGTGATCGTGCGCGCGCGAAGCTCGATCCCGCCGTTGGATCGCGCTCCGACTTCGACCCCCATCTGCGCGAGCAGCTGCGCCATGGTCCGCACGTCCATCAGCGCCGGCACGTTCGCCAGCTTGAGGGGGTCCTGCGTAAGGAGCGCCGTGCACATGATCGGCAGCGCGGCGTTTTTCGCCCCCGATACGGGCACTTCGCCCTCGAGCGTCCTGCCTCCCGTAATGAGGAGCTTATCCATCTTGCTGCCACTCTTCGGGCGTCAGCGTCCGCATGGAAAGCGCGTGGATCTCCTCGCGCATGCGCTCGCCGAGCGCCTGGTAGACGAGCTGGTGGCGCTGCACGCGGCTCTTGCCCGCAAAGGCGCGCGCCACCACCAGCGCCTGGAAATGCTGGCCGTCGCCCAGCACCTCGAGATGCTCGCACGCCAACCCGGCGCCGATGCCGTGCTTCACGCTCTCGACCGTCACCATGTCAACCCCTCAGTTTGTAACCCGAGCGCAGCAGCAGCAGCGCCGCCGCCGACAGCACGACGAAACTCGCGCCGACCACGGCGAGGCTCGCGGCAGGCGCGAAATCGGATCTGCCGAAGAACCCGTAGCGAAAGCCGTCGATCATGTAGAAGAACGGATTGAGATGCGAAAGTTCCTGCCAGAACGCCGGCAGCGAATGGATCGAGTAGAACACGCCGGACAGAAACGTGAGCGGCATGATGACGAAGTTCTGGAACGCCGCCAACTGGTCGAACTTGTCGGCCCAGATGCCGGCAATGACGCCCATGGCACCGAGGATCGCGCTGCCCAGCAGCGCAAAGGCGAGCGCCCACAGCGGTGCGGCGAGCGGCAACGCGACCAGCGGCGTACTCACGCCCAGCACCGCCAGGCCCACGACCAGGCCGCGCGCCATCGACGCCAGCAGGTAGGCGGCGAAGAATTCGAGGTAGGAAATCGGCGGCAGCAGCAGGAAGATCACGTTGCCGGTGATCTTCGACTGGATCAGGCTCGACGAGCTGTTGGCGAACGCGTTCTGCAGCACGCTCATCATGACCAGGCCCGGCAGCAGGAACGCGCTATAGCTCGCTTCGTCGTAGACCCGCACGCGGCCCTCGAGCGTCTGGCCGAACACGACCAGATAGAGCAGCGCCGTGAGCACCGGCGCGGCAACGGTCTGGAACGCCACCCTCCAGAAGCGCAGCAATTCCTTGTAGAGCAGCATCGCGAAACCGCTCATGTGCGCGGTTCCGCTGCGGCGGGCGCATTGCCGGTCAGCCGCAGGAACACCTCCTCGAGATCCGGCGGCGCCAGCTCGAATTCCTGGATCTGGACGCCGAGTTCGCGCAGCCGGTGCAGGAGCGATTCGAGCGCGGCATAGTCGCGCAGCCGCAGCGTGAAGCGCTCGCCGTCGGCCGCGAGCACGGTGACGCCGGGGTCCTCCGGCAGCGCGGCGCGGTCCAGCCGCAGCTTCAACTGCATGCCGGAAAACCTGGCCAGCAGGTTGCGTGTCGAATCGAGTGCCACGATGCAGCCTGCCTTGAGCATGGCGATCCGGCTGCAGAGCTGCTCCGCTTCTTCGAGGTAATGCGTGGTGAGCACGATCGTATGCCCAGCGCGGTTGAGGCGGCGGATGAACTGCCACAGCCCCTGGCGCAGCTCGACGTCGACCCCCGCGGTCGGTTCGTCGAGCACGATTACGGGCGGCTTGTGCACCAGGGCCTGCGCCACCAGCACCCTGCGCTTCATGCCCCCGGACAGCGCGCGCATGTTGGTCCCGGCCTTCGCACTCAGGTCGAGGTGCTGCAGGATCTCGTCGATCCAGTCATCGTTGCGGCGCAGGCCGAAGTAGCCGGACTGGAAGCGCAGCGTTTCGCGCACGCTGAAGAACGGATCGAACACCAGCTCCTGGGGCACCACGCCGAGCAGGCGTCGCGCGCGCCGGTAATCGGTCACCACGTCGGCCCCCATGATCCGCACGCTGCCGGCGTCGGCCCGCGCCAGTCCGGCAATGATGCTGATGAGTGTCGTCTTGCCGGCACCGTTGGGACCCAGCAGGCCGAAAAACTCTCCCGGCGTGATGTCGAGGCTGATGCCCGCGAGCGCCTGCAGCGCGCCGTAGCGCTTGGCGACGTTGCAGATTTCTATGGCAGGCATCATGGCGTGCGGCGCCGGCGCGGCCGCTCGCGAGCGCCGGCGAACCGTCCGCTCAGTGCGGCGCCGACGGCAGCAGATCGACGACGCCGTACACGCGCGCGATCGTTTCGAGACCCGGCGGCAGATGAGCGAACTGCAACCCGCGTCCGAGACGCCGTGCCTCGCGCAACCAGGCGAGCAGCAGCGCCAGGAGCGACGAATCGAGCTCGGTCACTTCGGCCAGATCGACCGCGCCCGCGCCCTCGCGAATCTGCGCGTAGCCCGCCTCGAGCACGAGCGCGGCGTTGGCCAGCGTGACCGGGCCGGAGACGACGATGGCGGCGCCCTCGCGGCGAATCACTTGCGCTCCGCGCCTGCGACCGGCGTGCGCTCGAGCGCCTTGCTGTTCTTCGCCTGCAGGATCCGGATCAGTCCGTCGATGCCGGAGTCGCGCACCACATTGGCGAACTCGGTGCGGTAATTTGCCGTCAGGCTGATGTCGGCCACGCGCACGTCCCAGACCTTCCAGCCGCGCGCGGTCTTCTCCATATCGTAGTCGATCTTCACCGCTTCGGTGCCCGGCTGCAGCACGCGCACGTTGACCGTCACGTCGGTGTCGGTGGGCTTGGCGCGCAACGGCCGGAAATCCAGCCGCTGGTTCCGGTAGGCCGCGATCGAGCTGGCATAGGTGCGCACCATCAGGGTGCGAAACTCCTCGGTGAGCCGGAGCTTCTGCTCGGCATTGGCCTTTCCCCATTGCGTGCCGACGGCGCTCGCGGTCATGGCGGTGAAATTGAAGTGCGGCACCACCTTGGCCTCGATCAGCTCGACCACCTTCCTGCGGTCGCCGGCCTGGATGTCCTTGTCGCGCTTGACGATCTCGACGACTTCGAGAGTGACGTTCTTCACCAGCACGTCGGCAGGCTGGATGTCCTGCGCAGCGGCTGCGGCGGCGAAGAGCGCGATGCAAACGGCTGCGGCGGCGGCCGCAGCCCTCAGGTCCACCACCGGCATCACCGCCGTACCCGGGAGGCCGCGACCACGGCTTCGTAGTTCGCGGGCAGGCGCGGCTCGTAGCTGTGCGCCTGCTCCGCAACGGCTGCACCGGCCGCTGCCGGCTCTTCGAACAACCGGTCGGCCGCGGGTGCGCCCGGCTCAGCCTGGAGGCGCGGGTTCATGCGCTCGCGCGACGATGGCGATTCGCGCGGCGGGTTGCCATCGTGGATCAGGCCGCGCCGCCTTTGCAGGAAGGCGTCACGCTGGAACAGGTATTTGTCGAGCGCCGCCTCTTCCAGAATGCGGCTCGCATCGAGCAGGTCGGCGCGCTGGTTGACGGCGCGCAGCAGCCCCGCAAACAGTCGCGCGTCATCCGGCTGGTGGCGCCGCACCGGATCGAAATACAGGTCGAGCAGGCCGCCGGCCGAATCGCGCACGGTGCTCGGGCCGGCGAGCGGCCAGACGAGGTACGCGCCGCTGGGGGAGCCCCAGCGCCCGAAGGTCTGGCCAAAGTCCTCGTTGTGCTTCTCCAGGCCCATCTCGCTCGCGATATCGTTGATGCCGAAGACCCCGAAAATGGTATTGAAGGCGAAGCGCGCCCAGTCGTTCACGCTGTCGGCAGGCTTGCCCTGCAGCAGATTGTTCAGGCCGATGAACAGGTCGCCGATGTTGGCGAAGAAGTTGCGTACCCAGCCGCGCACCGGTTCCGGCAGGGTCGACTTGTAGGCGCTCGCAACCGGTTTTCCGATCGCTTCGTCGAACGCATCGTTGAAGGCGTACATCGAGCGGTTGAATCCCTCGAGCGGGTCGCGCGGGTCGCTGCCGTTGGTCGTGGCACAGCCCGAGGCGAGCACGAGCGCGAACGCCGCAAGCAGAACCTTCAGCCGCGCGCCCCTGCCACCCCGCACCCCTGCCCAAAGCCCGCTCACTTCTTGTCCTTTGCGTCCTTGTCCTCTGCCGCCTTGCTGAACAGGAACTGGCTGATCAGATTCTCCAGCACCACCGCCGACTGCGTCAGCCGCAAACGGTCGCCCTGCTTGAGCATGACCCCGTCGCCGCCGGCCTCGAGCCCTACATACTGCTCGCCAAGCAGTCCCGAGGTCAGGATCTTGGCGGCGGTATCGCGCGGGAACTGGAACCTCGTGTCCAGGTTGAACGTCACGATCGCCTCGTAGCTCTCGTTGTCGAAGCGAACTTCGGACACTCTCCCCACCACCACCCCCGCGCTCTTCACCGGCGCCCGGATCTTGAGCCCGCCAATGTTAGCAAACTTGGCCTGGACCTGGTACGTCTGGGAAGTCGAGAACGACGCCAGGTTTCCGACCTTGAGGGCGAGAAACAACAGTCCGGCAAAGCCGGCCGCGACGAATACTCCGACCCAGACGTCGATCGTGGCACGGTTCATCTTGCATTTCCTCCGGTAAACATGAGCGCGGTCAGCACGAAATCGAGTGCCAGGATGGCGAGCGACGAGGTCACCACGGTGCGCGTGGTGGCGCTGGATACGCCCTCGGCGGTGGGTTGCGCGTCGTAGCCCTCGAACACCGCGATCCAGGTCACTGCGACGCCGAACACGATGCTCTTGATGACCCCGTTGAGGATGTCCTCGCGCACGTCGACGGAGGCCTGCATCTGCGACCAGAAAGCGCCCTCGTCGACGCCGATCAGCTTGACCCCCACCAGGTAGCCGCCGAAGATGCCCATCGCCGAAAACATCGCCGCGAGCAGCGGCATCGAGATCACGCCGGCCCAGAAGCGCGGCGCCACCACGCGCGCGATCGGATCGACCGCCATCATTTCCATGGCCGCAATCTGCTCGGTCGCCTTCATCAGGCCGATTTCGGCGGTGATCGCACTGCCGGCGCGGCTCGCAAACAGCAGCCCCGCCACCACCGGCCCGAGTTCCCTCACCAGGGACAGCGCGACCAGGATGCCGAGCGCCTCCGACGAGCCGTAGCGTTGCAGCGTGTCGTAGCCCTGCAGCCCGAGCACCATGCCGACGAACAGGCCCGACACCAGGATGATGATCAGCGACTGGACGCCGGCGAAGTAGATCTCCCGGATGGTGAGCTGAAAGCGCCGCAGCGCGGTGCCGGAATGCAGCAGCATGTAGCCGAAAAAACGGCTCGCGAAACCGAGCCGCCAGATGCGCGCGGTGACCGCGCCGCCGAGCCGCTCGAGCAGCGGCGCCACGCCGCCGGTCCGGCCGCCCTCAGCCATGCGCCGCACCCACCGCGAGGTCGTCCCCGTAGGCCGGCGCCGGATAGTGGAACGGGATCGGGCCGTCGCTCTGGCCATGCACGAACTGGCTCACGAACGGCTCGCTCGAACCCCGCATCGCCTCCGGCGCGCCCTCCGCGACGATGCGCCCGGCGGTCATGAAGACCATGTAATCGACGATGTCGAGGCATTCCTTCACGTCATGGCTGACGATCACCGAGGTCGCGCCGAGCGCGTCGTTCAGGCGCCGGATGAGGCGCGCGATGATCGCGAACGAGATCGGGTCGAGCGCCGTGAACGGCTCGTCGTAAAGGATCAGCTGCGGGTCGAGCGCAATGGCGCGTGCCAGCGCCACGCGGCGTGCCATGCCGCCGGAGAGCTCGGCCGGCGTGAGGCGCGAGGCGCCGCGCAGCCCCACCGCCTCCAGCTTCATCAGCACCAGGTCGCGGATCAACTCATCGGGCAGGTCGGTGTGCTCGCGCAGCGGAAAGGCGACGTTGTCGTACACCGACATGTCCGTGAACAGGGCGCCGAACTGGAACAGCATCCCCATCTTGCGGCGCAGGGCATAAAGCGCGTCGCCATCGAGGCCGTTCACCAGCGTACCGAGCACGCGCGCGGTTCCGCTGTCGGGCTGGCGCGCACCGCCGATGATGCGCAGCAAGGTGGTCTTGCCGCAGCCGGACTGGCCCATGATGCCGATGACCTTGCCGCGCGGCATGGCGAGGCTGATGTCGTGCAGCACCGGCCGTCCGCTGTCATAGCCGAAAGACAGACGCTCGATTTCGACGGCGGCGGAGTCGGTCAAGTGGGCGGGCGGGGACCAAAAGCGCGATTTTACCCGACCCGCATCGGCGCATCCGCCGAAGGCGATCGGCCTCAGATCCCGAGCCGCTGCCAGATGGTGGCGGTCAGTGCGGCCTGATTCAGGGTGTAGAAGTGCAGCCCCGGGGCGCCGGCGGCGAGCAGTTTCTCGCACAGCGCCGTAACCACGTCGAGGCCAAAGGCACGGATCGAGGCGCCGTCGTCCCGATAGCTCTCCAGCTTGAAGCGCATCCAGCGCGGAATTTCTGCGCCGCAGGCATCGGAGAAGCGTGCCAGCTGGGAAAAATTGCCGATCGGCATGATGCCGGGCACGATCGGCAGCGCGATGCCGGCGGCGCGGCATTCGTCGACGAAACGGAAATAGGCGTCCGGGTTGTAGAAATACTGGGTGATCGCCCCGTCCGCCCCGGCGTCGACCTTGCGCTTGAAGTTGCGCACCTCGTCCGCGGCGTTGCGCGTCTGCGGATGAAACTCCGGGTAACACGCCACCTCGATGCGGAACCAGTCGCCGGTCGACGCGCGGATGAACTCGACCAGCTCGTTGGCGTAGCGATACTCGCCCGTCGCGGCCACGCCCGAGGGCAGGTCGCCCCGCAGCGCCACCAGGTGCCGGATGCCCTGCGCGCGGTAGCGCTCGAGTTGCGCGGCGACATCGGCGCGCGTCGAGGCAACGCAGGAGATGTGCGGCGCCGCCTCGAAGCCCGCGGCGCGGATCTCGAGCACCGTCTCGAGCGTGCCCTCGCGCGTCGAGCCGCCGGCGCCGAAGGTGACGGAGAAAAAACGCGGCCCGAGGCGCGCCAGCTGCTGCCAGGTGGCGCGCAGCTTCTCCTTGCCCTCCGGCGTCCGCGGCGGAAAGAACTCGAAGCTGAAGACCCGGCCATTGCGCGTCATGCGCTCAGTACCGGTAGCGATCGCTCTTGTACGGCCCCTGCCGCGGCACACCGAGGTATTGCGCCTGGGTCTCGGTCAGCTCGGTGAGCACGGCGCCGAGTTTCGCGAGCTGCAACCGGGCGACCTTCTCGTCGAGCGCCTTGGGCAGGATGTACACCCCCACCGGGTACTTCGCGGTCTGCGTGAAAAGCTCGATCTGCGCCAGCACCTGGTTGGCGAACGATGAACTCATGACATAGGACGGGTGCCCGGTGGCGCAGCCCAGGTTCACCAGCCGCCCTTGCGCGAGCAGGATGATGCGCTTGCCGTCGGGAAAGATGACGTGGTCCACCTGCGGCTTGATGTTGTCCCACTGGCAGCCCTTCAGGCTCGCGACGTCGATCTCGTTGTCGAAATGGCCGATGTTGCACACGATGGCGTTGTTCTTCATCGCCTTCATGTGGGCGTGCGTGATGACGTGGTAGTTGCCGGTCGCAGTTACGAAAATGTCGGCCTGGGCGGCCGCGTAGTCCATGCTCACCACGCGGTAGCCTTCCATCGCCGCCTGCAGGGCGCAGATCGGGTCGATCTCGGTCACCCAGACCTGCGCCTGCAGCCCGCGCAGCGCCTGCGCCGAGCCTTTGCCGACCTCGCCGTAGCCGGCGACCAGCGCGACCTTGCCGGCGACCATCACGTCGGTGGCGCGCTTGATGCCATCGACGAGCGACTCGCGGCAGCCATAGATGTTGTCGAACTTCGATTTGGTCACCGAATCGTTGACGTTGATCGCCGGAAACAGCAGGCGGTTCTCCTTCGCCATCTGGTACAGGCGATGCACGCCGGTGGTGGTCTCCTCGGTCACGCCCTTCAGGTTCTGCGCCATGCGCGAGTACCAGCGCGGCTCCAGCGCAAGGCGCTTCTTGATCGACGCAAAAAGCGAGAACTCCTCGTCGCTCGCCGGCTTTGCAAGCACCGAAGGATCCGTTTCCGCCCGGATCCCGAGGTGCGCGAGCAAGGTGGCGTCGCCGCCGTCGTCGAGGATCATGTTCGGTCCGGTGG
>MERE01000208.1 GCA_001771975.1 Betaproteobacteria bacterium RIFCSPLOWO2_02_FULL_68_150
CGGCCGCATCCAGTGCCCGACCCTGATCGTGGCGGCGGGCAAGGAGCAGATCGGCCACGCGGGCGCCTACGGCGAGATGCAGAAACGCATCCGAGGCTCGGAATTGAAGCTCTACGACACGACGGGCCACAACATCTGCGATGGGTATCCCGAGCGTTGCATGGACGACTTGCTCGAGTTCCTGAAGAGGCACGGCGATCCGCGCGCGGCCTGACCCGGAGCGCGGGGGATGGCGTTGGAAGAACGGCATGTTCAACTGCGAGAGGAGGAAACGGAATGCGTCGCAAAGATAGCAGCAAGCGAATCGAGGCACGTGTCGCGTACAGCGCGGCGGGGTGCAACCGGCGCGAGGCCCTGTTGGCGCTTGCGTCGTGCGGGCTGGCCATTGCGCTGGGCAGTGCGCAGGCGGCGGAGTGGCCCGACCGTCCGGTGAAGGTCCTGGTCGGCTATCCGGCGGGAGGCGCCAACGATCTCGTAGCGCGCGCGGTCACCGCCCGCATGACGGAAGCGCTGAAGCAGTCCTTCATCGTGGAGAACCGCACCGGCGCGGCGGGCACGATTGCGGCGGATACGGCGGCGAAGGCGGCGCCCGACGGCTACACGCTCTACATGATTTCGAGCGCGCAGGTGCTGGCGCCGAGCGTGCGCAAGGAGGTGAATTTCGATCCGGTCAAGGACTACCGCCCGATCTACCTGTGCGCGTCGGCGCCGTATTTCCTGGTCGTGCACAAGGACGTTCCGGCGAAGAGCGTCGCCGATCTCGTGGCGATGGCCAAGGCGCGCCCAAACGCCCTCAACTACGCGTCCTCGGGCGTCGGCGCAGGTCCGCATCTGACCTCGAGCCTTTTCATGACCATGGCCGGCATCGCGCTGAACCACGTGCCCTATCGCGGCGACGCCGATGCGCTGGTCGACCTGACCGCGGGTCGCGTAGAGGCCTCGTTCATCTCGGTTGCGGCGAGCAATCCGCACATCCAGTCCGGCGCGCTGCGCGCCTTGGCGGTCTCCAGTGCGGAGCGCCTGGCGCTCGCGCCAAACGTGCCCACCGTGGCGGAGAGCGGGTACCCGGGCTTCGACATGAGCGCCTGGTGGGGTCTCGTAGGGCCGGCGAAGCTGCCGGACGAGATCGTGCGCAAGGCCGCCGCAGCGGTGAAGCCGATCCTCGACACCCCCACGTTCGCCGCGCAGTTCGCGGCGCAGGGCATTGCGCCGGGAAAGCTGGGGCCGGATGAATTCGCGCAGCGCATCGCGGCGGACTTCGTGCGCTTCGCGGACATCGTCAAGCGCGCGGGGATCAAGCCGCAGTGAACCCTGCGCTCGACGGCCCCGTCGTCTTCCTGGGCGGCGGGGCGGTCGGCAGCTACGTCGGCGGGGTCCTCGCCGCGTCGGGTGTCGAAGTCGTCCTGATCGACGGCTGGTCCGAGCATGTCGAGGCGATCCGCAGCCGCGGCCTGAAAATCATTGCGCCGGAGGGCGAATCGGTGGCGCGGCCCGAGGCGTGGCATCTCGCAGAGGCGCACCGGCTGCGCCGGCTCGCGCCGGTAGCCGCTTTCCTCACGATGAAGCTCTACGACACGGAGTGGTCGGCAAGGCTGCTCGCGGCGTGGCTGCCGGCCGCCGCGCCGGTGGTGACGATGCAAAACGCGCTGGTCGAGGAACTGGTCGCACGGACGGTCGGATGGGGCAGGACCCTCGGCGCCGTAGCGGGCGGGTTGGATGTCGCGCTCGGCGGCCCGGGCAGCGTGCGCAGGTCGCGGCGTCGCGCCGGGTCGTCGCCGGTGTTCAAAATCGGCGAACTCCATGGGCGTGCCACGCCGCGGGCGGCGCGTATTGCCGCGCTGCTGGAGCGCGTGGATCGTGCGGTGGTGACGGCCGACTTGTGGCGCGAACGCTGGGTGAAGCTGTGCGCCAACACCATGACGACAGGGCTCTCGGGGGTCGCGGGCCTGACCCTGCGCGAGGTCTACACGCGCGAGGACACCCGCGCGATGGCCGTGACGCTGGCTGCCGAAGCGCTCGGCGTCGGCGCCGCGCTCGGTTTCGAGCCGGCGGCGCTTTTTGGCGTCTCCTGCGAGGACTGGCAGGCGGCGGCAGCCGGCGACGCCGGAGCGCGGGCTCGCGCCATGAACGCGATGGGCGCGCAGGCCGCGAGCATGATCGAAGGCGGCCAGTCGGGGACCCTCCAGGACCTCCTCAAGCGGCGGCCGACCGAGGTGGAGTTTTTCAACGGATTCATCGCACGCGAGGCGGCGCGCTTGGGCCTCGCCGCGCCCGCGCAGGCCGCCGTGGCCGCGATGATCCGCGAGATCGAAGAGGGACGGCGAGCGATCGGGATTGAAGCGCTTGCGCAGATCCGGGCGCACACTTGACCGGGCAATGTATCGAGGCAAGATCTGACCCCGCCATCTCAAGGAGTAACGCAGTGAGCCAAACACAACGCCGTTTCGTCGTCGCGCGCGTGCCCACCGGCGCGCTCACCGCGGATTGCTTTCGCCTCGAGGACGCGCCCGTGCCGGAACCGAAAGAGGGCGAGGTGCTGCTGCGCTCGCTCTACGTCTCGCTCGATGCCGCCAACCGGGCGTGGATGCAGGGCGCGACCTACCGCGCCGCGGTAGAACCGGGCAGCGTGATGGCAGGCGGCGCGCTCGGCGAGGTGGTCGCCTCGCGCCACCCGCAGTTCAAGCCGGGCGAGCTCGCGAGCGGCGATCTGGGCTGGCAGGAGTACAGCGCCGTGCCCGGCAAGGCGCTCCTCAAGGAGACGCGGGTGGAGCCTCTCTCGCACCTGCAAAGCGTGTACGGCATCACCGGCCTCACGGCCTATTTCGGCCTGCTCGAGGTGGGGCAGCCGAAGGCGGGCGAGACGCTGGTGGTGTCGGCGGCGGCGGGCGCCGTAGGCAATGTGGTGGGACAAATCGGCAAGATCCTCGGCTGCCGCGTCGTAGGGGTCGCGGGCGGTGACGCGAAATGCCATTGGCTGACCGAGACGCTCGGCTTCGATGCCGCGGTCGATTACAAGGCCGGGCCAATGTACAAGAGCCTCAAGGCCGCGTGCCCGCAGGGCATCGACGTCTATTTCGACAACGTCGGCGGCGACGTCTTCGAGGCGGCACTGTTTCAGATGAACGCGCGCGGGCGCATCGCCTGCTGCGGCGCCGTGTCGGGCTACGACAGCGCGCCGCCGCCGCACGGGCCGCGCGGCGTCCCGGGAATGATCGTCGTCAAGCGCCTCACCGTGCGCGGCTTCATCGTGATGGATTTCTTCGCGCGGCGCGCGGCAGCACTCGCGCAGCTGCAGGCCTGGGTGCGCGACGGGAAGATCAGGGTGGTCGAAGACGTCATCGACGGTTTCGAAAACCTGCCGCAGGCACTCGTCGGCCTGCTGCACGGCGAGAATCGCGGCAAGCGGATGGTGAAAGTGCGGGGTCAGGTCTTGCATTGACGCAAGTCATCCGGGCGGACGGCCGCGCGTTATTGCGACATGTCGCGGCCATTGCGCATCGAGTACCCCGGCGCCTTCTATCACCTGACTTCGCGCGGCAATGCGCGGGAGAGGATCTTTCTCGACGATGCCGACCGGGAAATTCTGCTCGACGTGCTCGCATCGGTGGTCGAGCGCTTGGTCTGGCGAATTCATGCCTACTGCCTGATGGGAAACCACTACCACCTTCTGGCCGAAACCCCGCAACCCAACCTCTCGCGCGGCATGCGTTGGCTGAACGGTGTCTACACGCAACGCTTCAACCGCCGCCACGAACGTGTCGGGCACGTCCTTCAGGGCCGGTTCAGGGCGATCCTGGTCGAGCGTGATAGCTATCTGCTCGAGCTCGCGCGCTACATCGTCCTCAACCCGGTGCGGGCAGGGCTGGCGAGCGCCCCGGGCGGGTGGCGCTGGTCGTCGTACCAAGCCACAACTGGCGAGAAACCTGCACCGCGCTGGCTCAGCGTGAATGCAATCCTCGAGCAATTCGGGAATGACGCATCAGCGGCGCAGGGTCATTACCGCCAATTCGTGGCCGCCGGGCTCGATCGGGATTCGCCCTGGCGCAACTTGCGGGGACAGGTGTTGCTGGGAACCGAGTCGTTCGTGCGTGCGCTGGCACCGAGGCTCGCCACGCTGCGGGACAGGATGGAGGCCCCACGATCGCAGCGGCTCGCGCACCGGCCGACATTGGAGCGGCTGCTGCCAGTAGCGAACGGGCTGAGCAGGGCGCAGCGCGATGCAGCGATCCGCGACGCGCATGTCCGTCATTTGTACACATTCGCGGAAATAGCCCGTCATGTGGGCCTGCACTACGGGACCGTGAGCCGGATCGCCAACCGGCCGGTGCATCAAGGCAAGACCTGACCCCATCCGGTTTGACGTATGTCATCAGGGGGACTAAAGTGACATACATGGAAAAAACACAGATCTACCTGCGCAAGGAGGAACTCACTGCGCTGCGTAAGGCCGCAGCCCGCTCGGGGTGCAGCGTCGCGGCGCTCGTTCGGGACGCGATCCGCAGCGCGGTGCTGAGGCCGCAGGCCGCAGGTCCAGTCGCGATATGGGACGGCGAGCCGAGGCGCCGCTCGGTGGATCACGACAGCGTTCACGACGAACCCTGATGCGCCAGCGGGAGGCGGCTTTCGTCGACAGCGGAGCGTGGATCGCGCTTGCACTCTCGCGGGACCCTCTGCACGGCCAGGCCCGGGCTCATTGGGAAATTCTGCAAGGCGCGGCAGCGAAGTTGCATACCTCGGTCCCGGTAGTCATCGAGACGTTCACCTTTCTCGAGCGCAATGCCAATCGGGACGTCGCCTTGACGTGGAAGGGCTCCATCTACAAACCCGGGACCGTGAAGATCCTCTCCTGCGAACTGCGCGATCTCGAACAGTGCTGGGAATATTTCCGCCGCAACGACCTGCACAAACTCTCGGCGGTGGATGCAACGAGCTTCGCCATCATGAAACGCGCCCGCATCCGACTGGCGTTCGCCTTCGATTACCACTTCGCCGTCGCTGGCTTCAGGTTGGTTGCCTAGCATCAATGCGGGGTCAGGTCTTGCATTGACGCATTTGCGGAAATAGCTGGCCTTGCTGGTGTGGATGACGCGTCCATAAGGCGGACCGCTTGCCCACCGATGCATCAAGGCAAGACCTGACCCCGTTCGCTACGAGACCTGACCCCGTTCGCTACGGCGGTCCCGCCCTCGTCTAGAATCCTGCCCTCGCGCCATGACGGCGCCGCAGCGGAGGTTACCCAGTGCTTGCACGCATCCTCACCCTGATCCTGACGCTCGCGCTGGCAGGGCCAGCCTTCGCCCAGGGCAGGAAGAAGATCGACAAAGCGGCCGATCTGCCGCGTTTCACCTACGCGATCGACGGCAAGGTCGAGGAGCTGGTTCGCGATGCGGTCAAGTTCAAGGCTTTCGCGGCAGCGCTGCGGCGCGACACCGAATCGGTGCTGCGCGACTACGACATCAGCGACAAGGCTACCCAGCGCCAGCTGCTCGGCAGCCTGGTGCTGCTCGACATGCTGGAAGGTCGCTACGCCGACGCTCTCAAAGGGTCCGAACAGATCAAGGCGCTGCAGGAGAAACCGGCGGACAAGCTGCTCTCCGGAATGCTGTTGCGTGCCATCATCGGTGCGCGCGAGACAGCGGGCGGATTCCAGTCGGACGCCTATCGCACAGAGGTCGGCAAGCGCATCGCCGCGGAGCTCGCGCCGCTGCCTCACGCGGTGATCGAGAACGACATGAAGAGCGCCAAGTCGCGCGCCGAGATCATCAGCGAGACGCTCGTCCTGGGCCAGATCCGCGAGGTGCTGCAACCCACGCTGGACAAGGCAGGAAGCCTCTCCTCCGAGCTCGCGCCGGGAATCGTGTCGACCCGCTTCACCCTGACCTACGTGCTGCCGCTCAAGGCGACCTTGATGGAGACCTACGCCAGCTATCTCGCGAGCCACACGGTCGCCAAAGCCGACATCTGGGCAGCGCGCGACATCGTGCTGCAAGCGGGCGCCGGCAAGCCGGTTCGGGTGGCCATTTGGGACAGCGGCGTGGACCTCGCGCTTTTCAGGGACCGGCTGATCGCCGACGCCAACGGCAAGCCGGCAACGATCGCCTTCGACAAATACGCCAACCCCTCTGCGAGCGAGTTGGTGCCGATTCCCGAGGCGCTGCGCAGCAAGCTGCCGCAGATGAAATCGAGGATCAAGGGCTTCTCCGATCTGCAGGCCAACGTCGACAGCGCGGAATCCAGCGAGGTGAAGCGCTTCCTCGCCTCGCTCAAGGCGCAGGAATTCAAGCCGGCGATCGAGGAACTGCGGCTCGCGGGCAACTATGCGCACGGCACGCACGTCGCCGGCATCGCCCTGGGCGGGAACCCGCAGGCACGCGTGATGAACGCGCGCATCGAGTTCGGCAACACTCTGCTGCCCGATCCCTGCCCGAGCCGCGAACTGGTGGCAAGGGACGCGGGCAACATGCAGGCCAGCGTGGACCACATGAAACGCCAGGGCGTCCAGGTGGTCAACATGTCCTGGGGCGGCAACGTGCTCGATGTCGAGCGCGAGCTCGAGCAATGCGGCCTCGGCAAGACTCCCGAGGAGCGCAAGGCCACCGCGCGCGAGTACTTCGAAACGACCAAGCGTGCGCTCACGCGCGCCATGGCGAGCGCGCCCGGCATCCTGTTCGTCACCGCGGCCGGCAACAGCAACCAGAATGCCTCGTTCGTAGAGGACATTCCCGCGGGCATCGTGCTGCCGAACCTGATCACGGTGGGCGCCGTGGACAAGGCGGGCGATGAGGCGCCATTCACGAGCTACGGCCCCACGGTGGCGGCACACGCCAACGGCTACCTCGTGGACAGCGTGATTCCGGGCGGCGAGCGGGTGGCGCAGTCGGGCACCTCGATGTCGGCGCCGCAGGTGACGAACCTGGCGGCGAAAATGCTCGCCCTCAATCCGGCGCTGAAGCCGGAGCAGGTGATCGCGATCATTCGCGAGACCACGGACAAGACCGCCGACGGGCGGCGCTTCCTGATCAACCCGAAACAGGCGGTCGCCGCCGCGCAGGCGAAGCGGTGAGCGACGCGTCTTTCATGCGCCGCGCGCTCGAACTCGCGGCGCGCGCGCGCGACGAGGGCGAGGTCCCGGTGGGCGCGGTCGTGGTGCAGGACGGCAGCATCCTCGGCGAGGGCTGGAACCGGCCGCTCACCGCCGCCGATGCCACCTCGCACGCCGAAATCGAAGCGATCCGTGCCGCCTGCCGCACGGCGCACAATTACCGCCTCGCCGGCGCCACGCTCTACGTCACGCTCGAGCCCTGCCTCATGTGCGCCGGCGCGATCTTCCATGCGCGCATCGCCCGGGTGGTGTTCGGCGCGCAGGATCCGAAGACCGGGGTCGCGGGCAGCGTGCTGAA
>MERE01000209.1 GCA_001771975.1 Betaproteobacteria bacterium RIFCSPLOWO2_02_FULL_68_150
GCGGCCGGTCGCAGACGTCGCCGCGCACGAACACGTGGCGCGCGTCGCCGCGCAGCGCCTCCAGGTTGCGCAGGTTGCCGGCGTAGCTGAGCTTGTCGAGATTCACCACCGGCTCGCCGCTCAATCCGATCGCCTGCAGCACGAAATTGGCGCCGATGAATCCGGCGCCGCCCGTCACCAGCAGCATCGGCCGCTTATGCGCGGGCGACGCGCGGGTCGGAGGCGCGCGTCGCGGCGTCGATGATGCGGTCCTGGTCGGCCTGCGTCAGATACGGATGCATCGGCAGGCTGATCACCTCGCGCGCCAGCTGCTCGGCGGTCGGACAGATGGCGTCCGCGGCGAGGGCCGCATAGGCCGGCTGCTTGTGCAGCGCCGCAGGGTAGTGCACCGCGGTCGGCACTCCCAGGTCCTTCAGGCGCGCTTCGAACGCGGGACGGTCGAGTGCGCGCACCGTGTACTGCGCATACACGCTGGTCCGGTCCGGCCTGACGCGGATGGTCGCCATGTGACGCGACAGCGTGGCGTTGTAATGGTTGCCGATCTCGATGCGGCGCTCGATCTCCCAGTCGAAGCGCTTCAGCTTGGCGAGCACCACCGCGCACTGGATCGAGTCCATGCGCCCGCCCACGCCGATGCGCGTGTGCACGTAGCGCCGTTCCTGGCCGTGGATGCGGATCTCGCGCATCGCCTTGGCGAGCGCGTCGTCCTGCGTGAAGAGCGCGCCGCCGTCGCCGTAGCAGCCGAGCGGCTTCGAGGGAAAGAAGCTGGTGCAGCCGATGGTCGAGAGATTGCCGCTCTTCGCACCCTTGTAGGTCGCGCCGAAGCTCTGCGCCGCGTCCTCGATCACCGGCAGCCGGTGCTTGGCGGCGATGGCGTTGATCTGGTCCATGTCCGCAGGCTGCCCGTACAGCGACACCGGCAGGATCGCGCGCGTGCGCGCGCTGATCGCCGCCTCGATCCTCGCCGCGCTGATGTTGGCGGTGTCCTCCTCGACGTCCACGAACACGGGCGTGGCGCCGAGCAGCACCACCATCTCGGCGGTGGCGACGAAGGTGAACGGGCTCGTGATCACCTCGTCGCCCGGCTTGACGCCGAGCGCCATGAGCGCGATCAGCAGCGCCTCGGTGCCCGAGGCCACCGTGATGCAGTGCTTGGCGCCGGTATAGGCCGCGAGCCGGTCCTCCAGCTCGCGCACTTCCGGCCCGAGGATGTACTGGCCGTGGTCCAGCACCAGCTGGATGCGCGCGTTGATGATGTCGCGCATCGCGGCGTACTGCGATTTGAGATCGATGAAATCCATTGCGGTTCCTTGCGGCGTGGCCTGCGAGGCGGCGATTATCTCACCGCGAGAGGTAGAGGACGTTCTTGCGCATCAGCGTGAAATCGAGCGCGAAGCCCTGCGCGATGAGTCCCCCCAGCATTTTCGACAGCGCCGCGCTCGAGTGGATCGCGGGGTGCGTCTCGACGCAGATCTTGCGCACGGTGGCGAGATCCGCGAGTTCGAAGAACTCGATCTCGCCGCCCTCGATGTCGACGATCAGGAAGCTGGGACGCACGCGCTGCAGCTCGCTGTTGAGGTCGGCCTGCGGCACGCGGATCGTCTTGGCGTTGCCCGACCCCGGCAGCGCCGAGGACGCCCAGAACTCCGGCTCGACGTGGAATTCGCGCGTCCCCTCGCCCCGCGCGAGCAGCACATTGCGCACCGTGGGGGCGACGCCGTTGGCCCGGTAGGTGGCCGCGATCAGCTCCATCAGCGCGGGGTTCGCCTCGTAGGCGAACACGCGCTCGCTGCCGATGCGCTTGGCGCAGTAGGCCGACAGAAAGCCGATGCCGGCGCCCACTTCCATCACCACGTCGTCGGAGGCGAGGCGCTTGGCGACGATCTCGATTTCCTTGTCCTCGTACTCGCTGAAGAAGATCTGCCGGCGGATCCCGCGCGAGATGCCGCTGCCCTCGGTGGGGAGCAGCACGCCCTGATTGTCCACCCAGCGCGGAACGTGGACCTGCCACAGCAGTTTCTTGATGCGCCGCGCAGTGCGGCCGTGTTTTCGCATGCAGGTGTCTCCGGATGGCTGGCCGCGCCCTAGGCTTCCAGCGGATGCGCTTCGAGCCAGACGAGCAGCACGACGAAAGTGTAAGCGAGCCGGCGCGAGCCGCGCCCGGCGCACGCCGCGTGCCATAGCCGCTGCACGGCGCCCGCATCGAGATACGGCGCGAGCGTTGCGCAGCGCGCCAGCGCGCCTTCGGCGGTGGCGCGCCATGCGCCGTTGAAAAGCTCGCGCAACGGCACTGAAAAACCGTGCTTGGGCCGGTCCCAGACCGCCTGCGGCAGGCTGCGCCGCGCGATTTCCCTCAAAAGCGCCTTGCCCCCCCCGGCGTCGTAATGCAGCGCTGCGGGCAGATCGAGCACCGCGTCCAGCACCACGTTGCCGAGCATCGGCACGCGCACCTCGAGCCCATGCGCCATGCTCGCGCGGTCGGCCTTGGCGAGGCAGTTCTCCGACAGATAAGTCCAGAGGTCGGCGCGCATCAGGCGCGCCGTATCCATGCCGCCGGCGAGATCGCGCCAGAGCTGCAGCGTCGCCTCGGGCCGGCACGCGGCGAGCGCCGCGGGTGCGAGATAGCGGCTGAGACTCTTGCGGCCGGCACGCCAGGGCCCGAGTTCCACGCGCCGGTAAAAGAGCAACTCCCGCCCGTGCAGCATGCGGCGCAGGAGCGCGGCGGGCAGCAGTCCCGCCTCGAGCAGCGCGCGCCCCGCTGTCTGGCCCAACCGCGCCGGATGCTGCGCCGCCTCGTCCGCGAAGCGCGCATAGCCGGCAAACAGTTCGTCGCCGCCGTCGCCGCTGATGGCTACCGTCACGTGGCGGCGCGTCAGCGCCGCAAGCGCCTGCGTCATGACGTACGCGGGATCGGCGAGCGGCTGATCGAGCACCCGCACCGAGTGCGCAAAGACGTCGCCATCGATCGCCGGCGCTTCGAGCACATGATGCCGGCAGCCGAACGCCTCGGCCACGGCGCGCGCCTGCGGCGTCTCGTCGAAACCCGGCTCGGCGAACGCGAGCGTGAAGGTCTCCGGCGGCCGCGCGCCCGCTTCGGCCATGTAGCGCACCATGAGGCTCGAATCGATGCCGCCGGAGAGGAACGCCCCGAGCGGCACGTCGGCGACGAGCTGACGCCGCACGCTCTCGCGCAGCGCCCGATCGACCCGCTGGAGCGTCTCTTCGCGATCCGCCGCCTGCGCACGGGCCAGCGGAATCTCCCAGTAGCGCTGCAGCTCGCAGCGCCGGTCAGCGGCGCGCCAGCGCAGCCACGACGCGGGCGGCAGCTGGCGCACCTCGCGCAGGAACGAATGCGGCGCGAGGCAGGTCTGGAACGCGAGGAAATCGCGCAGCGCCTCGTAATCGAGCCGGCGCGGAAAGCCGCGCAGCGCGAAAAACGCTTCGAGCGTGGAGGCGAAGGCGAGCCCAGCGTGCGTCGAATAGAAAAGCGGCTTGACTCCCATGCGGTCGCGTGCCGCGAATAGCGACTGCTCCAGCCGATCCCAGAGGGCGAAGGCGAACATGCCGTCGAGCCGCGCGGGAAGGTGCACGCCCCAGGTCGCGTAGCCGTGCAGCAGCACTTCGGTATCGGAGCGCGTGGCGAAGACCCGACCGGCGGCTTCGAGTTCGGCGCGCAATTCGCGGAAGTTGTAGATCTCGCCGTTATGCACCAGGACGTAGCGTCCGTCCGGCGAGTGCATCGGCTGATGGCCACCGTCGGGGTCGATGACGGCGAGCCGCGTATTGCCGAGACAGGCGCTCTCGCCGCGCCACAGCAGCTGCTCGTCCGGTCCGCGCGAGCGAATCGTCGCCAGGGCTGCGGCTGCGCTTTCCTGCCATGGCGTGGCGATCAGGCCGATGATGCCGCACATCGCTTAACCGGTCTCCTGCGCCAGCCGCTCGTATGCGGCGACCACGCGCGCCGTCGCATACGGCGCCAGATCGACGCGCGATGCATCGGGAGGATGCGCCAGCGCTTGCTCGATCGCCGCGCGCAGTGCGGGCGCGTTCCCCACGGGGACGAGGCATTCGGGAAGCTGCTCGCCGAGGATTTCGCGCGGACCCGACGGACAGTCGGTGCTCACGACCGGAACACCGAGCAGCAAGGCCTCGACGATCACGTTGGGCAGGCCTTCATGGTCCGAGCAAAGCACCAGCAGCTCCGCGCCCGCGATCCAGGGATAGGGATTGCGCTGGAAACCCGCCACCTGCACGCGTGCGCCGAGCCCGCGCGCGGCGATCATCGACGCAAGCGCGGGCGCCGGATCCGTGAGCAGGACCAGGCGATGGGCGGTGTCGAGCCCGCCGAACGCATCGAGCAGCAGGTCGTGGCGCTTCTGCCCCGAGAAACGGCCGACGTGAATCAGGTACGGTTTCTCGGGCAGCACCGCAGCCTCGCCCGCCTGGGCGCGCAGCGCCTCGCCGTCGAAGGGATTGGGAATCACCTCGATCCGTGCGCGCGCAAGCCCGAGTTCCTTTCGCAGGTCCAAGCCGACGCCACGCGAGACGGCGATGAGCCGCTGCCCGTCGTAGAGTCGCCGGTACCGAGCCAGCCGCCGCGCCGACTTCGAGGGCTGCGTCGCGCCGAGCCGCGCCACTTCGACCGACAGCGTGTTGGCGATCCGGCACCAGTGCCTGGGCAGGCGGGCGCGCCGCGCGACCTCGTCCGCGAACGGCAAGGTCGACACCAGCAGGTCGAACGGTTGCTCCCGCGCCAGCAGCGCGTGCAACTGCGCCAGCCGGCGCGCGGCGAGCCGCTTGCCGAGCCAGCCGGTGCTGATCCTGCGTCCCGCGGGCGTCGCTGCGCGCAGCTGCACTTGCGGCGGAACCGCATGCGAGGTGACGTTTTCGAGAAGGATCACGTCGCTGCGGTGGCCGCGCGCCGCCAGCGCCGCGGCGATCTTCAGCACCGCCTTTTCGGCCCCGCCGCCGGCGAGATTGGTCACCACGAACCCGATCCTCATGGCCGCGGCGGATGTTCGTGCAGGGCACGCTCGACGGCGGCAAACACCGTGTCGACACCGATCGCCGCCATCGGCGTTTCCTCGGGGCAGGGATGCGCATGCGGATGATCCACCGGATAGAAGCATGGATGCTCGAGCGGACCCAGCAGCCGGCTGGGCGAATGGCAGTGGTACATGACCACCAGCGGAATGTCGAAACAGCCCATGACGTGCGTAGGGCCGGTATCGACGCCTACGTAAAGGTGGGTGTGGCTCATGAGAGCCGCGCTCTGGCGCAGGCTGAGCGTGCCGGCGAAGTTGGTCGCCGCATCGCCCAGTTCGCCGGCAAGCCATCGGGTGCGCGTTTTTTCCTCTGCGCCGCCGAAGATGAGGAAATGGGCCTCGGGCCAGCGCGCGCGAATGCCGCGTGCGAGCTCGGCAAAGCTCTCCACCGGCCAGTCGCGGAAGGCCTTGGTGGGAAAGCTCGCGACCTGCAGGCCGATGCACGGCATCGCAGCGGGCCGGAGGGCGGCGAGGGTCTTGCGCGCCCAGGCGCGTTCTTCCTCGGTGACCTGGTAGGCGAGCCGCAGCCCGGCGGGCGCGATGCCGAGCGGCTCGACGAGCGCGAGACGCATGAATACGGCATGCCGGCTGAGAGGCTCGGGCGCGGCGACTGCGGGCGCGAGCCTCGCATCGAGCGCGGCGCTTTGCTGCCGGAACGCCACCACGCGGCGCGCCACGCGCAGCGCGTAGCTCACCAGCGTGCGGTCGAATCCGTACACGAACGCGAGGTCGAAGCGGCGCCCGGGGCCGCGGCCGAGCAGCGCGGCCACGCGCTTGTCGATGCGCCCGACGCGCGCGAGGAACGGCAGGTGTTCGAGTACTTCGGCGCGCTTCGGGTGCGCGAGGCAGGTGAGCTCGGCCTCCGGAAAGGCGTGCGCGAGCGCCCGCAGCGCCGGGGTCGCGAGCAGCGTATCGCCGATGCGCGACACGTTGATCACCAGGACCGACCGGATGCGCTCCGCTGCCGCAGCGTGCTCAGCCACGAACCGAAAACTCGTACACGAAATCGGGAAACGAGTACTCGAGCGGCGCGAAGCGCCACGCCAGGCGCTTCAGCAGCAGGCGCAGAGGCGAAAAGCGCTTGATCAGGTGGTAGGCCGAGAGCGCGAGGCCGGCGCGCCGCCCGATTTCCATCGCCTGGGTCGGCGTGATCCAGGCGACATGGTCGAGGTTCACGATCGCCGTGCCGTCGCGCCGAAAACGCCGCCAGAACTTGCGGCTGAAGGGATTCGGCGTCGTGGCGTAGACGCGCCCGCCCGCTTCCAGGTGGCGCGCCGCGAAGCGCAGCAGCGCCACCGCGTCGTCGACATGCTCGAGCACGTCGCCGATGAAAACCCGCTCGAAGCGCTCGCCGATGTCCGCGCCCGAAGTCGCATCGACGCACAGCACGTGAAAGCCGCGCTGGTTGAGTTCCGCCACCAGCGGCGCGAGGATGTCGATGCCGACGCAGCGGCGCGCGCGCCGCGCGATGCGGCCGTGGCGCCAATCCGGCTGGTCGAAGTAGCGCGCGCTGTGGGAGACGACCCCGATATCGAGCACCGAGCGCTGCGCCACGCACTGTTCGATGAACTCCAGCAGGCCGCTGTCGGTGTGCACCTGTCGCACCGATCCGAGGTAGCGCTGCACCGCGCGCTGTGCGTCGCGATTGTTGGGATCGTCGCTGAGCCGCGTCCAGTCCGGCGCGGCCGGTGCGCCGTGCTCCGGGGTCACGTCGCGACCGATTCACGCGGCGGCGGCACCAGCAGGACGTTGCGGATGCCGCCCGCTTCGAACGGTGCGCGCTCGCCGAGATAGTCGTCCCAGGTCGCCTCGCAAATGCCGCCCGGAAGCACGATGCCGAGCATGCGGTAGTCCAGCTCGTCGCGCAGCAGCGCCACCAGCCGGGACCTCTTGGCGAGGTCTTCGGCGCCCACTTCGAGATACATCGGCGGCCGGTGCCGGGTGAGCGTGGCGCGCGCGCCGCGCAGCACCTCGAGCTCGAACCCCTCGACGTCCACCTTGATGAAATCGACGCGGCCGATCTTGCTTCGTGCGATCAGGCCGTCCAGGGTCTCTACGCGCACCGTGATGGTGTCGCACGCCTCCGCGCAGTAGCGGCCGAGCCGCGAGCCTCCGGTGTTCGCGCGCTCCACGGAAAACTCGCCCTGCCCCTCGCTCTCCGAGAGCGCCACGGCGGCAATCGAGACCTGGCGCAGGTTGTTGGCCCAGGTCGATTTCTGCAACGCCGCGGCCAGATGCGGTATCGGCTCGATCGCGATCACGCGGCCGCCGGGGCCGACCGCATCGGCCATCTGCAGCGTCCACTCGCCGATGTTCGCGCCGACGTCGACCACGGTGTCGCCGGGCCGGCAGAAACGCCGGATGCAGGGTTCCGTCTTGAACGGCTTGAGCAGCTTGTAGGCCCCCATCAGGTCGAGCCGCTCGGGGACGTAGAAGTACAGCCCGTCGGTCTGCAGCACGTAGCCGCCGGGCCATTCCCGGTGGGCGCGCTTGCGCAGCCGGTCGCGCCACCACGGCACGCGCACCGCCAGCGGATCGGCGACCTCGCGCCGCGCGCGGTAGCGGCGCAGCACCGCGAGCTGGCGTATCAGGCGCACCAGGGCGCCGAGCGTTTTTTCTCCCTTCACGTGCCGATGGCTCGCGACGCAGTCCTTTCGCCGCAGTTTACTCTGGCTGCACTCGCGCGCGGCCGGGCCCGCGGTGACCCGGTATCATCCGGCATCGGCCATGACGTATTGCGCAGCGCCTTCTGCCGGCTATCCAGCGTTCCACTTCGTCGCGCTCGTTGCAAAGCGCCGCGCGGCAGCGCGATGAGCGCGGCGTCGGTCGCGCCGACACTGAGCCTGGTGGTGCCGGTCTACAACGTCGCGGCGTTCCTGCCGCGCTGCCTGGAAAGCCTTGCCAGCGCACCGGCCGCGGCGACCGAGGTGATTTTCGTCGATGACGGGTCCACCGACGAGTGTCCGCGCCTCCTCGCCGAGTGGCGGCGAACGCATCCCAACGCGCAGCTCATCCGCCAGGCGAACGGCGGGCTTTCCGCAGCGCGCAACACCGGCCTGGAGCGGGCGCAGGGCCGCTTTCTCGCCTTCGTCGATTCGGACGACTACTTCGACCCCGGTTACCACGAGCGCCTCGCAGCGCTGTGCGAAGCACACGCGCTGGACCTGGCGATCGGCAATGCAAGCTATCACTTCGAGGGCCGCCGCAGCGATCAGCCGGTGTATACCGATCAGCCGCCGGCCGGGGTGATGCGCGGCGCGGACCTGCTTCGCTACCGGCTGCGCAACCGCAACCTTCTGCACATGGTGTGGATGCACGTCTATCGGCGCGAGTGGCTCGAGCGGCACGCCCTGCGCTTCGTGCCGGGACTGATTCACGAGGACGTGCCCTGGACGACGCGGGTCCTGCTGCTGGCCGAGCGCGCAAGCTACGACGCGACGCCCGGCTACCACTACCGTCAGCGCGTTCGGCGCTACCGAGCGGACGAACTCGACCGGCGCCTCGGCGCGATCATCGAGAGCTCGATCCACAATGCGCGCGCGCTCGATCGGCTGGCGGGCGGACTCGGCGACGACACCGAGCTGCAGCAGCTGCTGCGCTGGCAGCTGGTCGACGGCGCGTTGTCGCTGTTCCACAAGATCCGCCAGCTGAGCCGCGCCGAACTGCGCCGCGCGCGGCTCGCGCAGCTGCGTCGCGACGGGGTCTTCGGCCTGCTGTGGCGCAACGCGACCCAATTCGCGCAGCGCCGGCGCATCGCGCGCAACTACCTCAAGGCGCTTCTCGGGACGGCATGAACCGCGACGCGCAATGACGCCGACCTGCTACCAGGTCAACCTGCAGAGCGGCTTCGGCGGCGGCGAGAGGTACACGGCGTTCTTCGCGCAGGCGCTGGAGGCGCTCGGCATTCGCACCGTCCTGTTCGCCCACCCGCAGGCGACGTTCTGGCGCGCGCAACTGCCGCCGGGGGCTCGGATCGAGCCGGTCACGAGCGACCAGCTCACGCGGCGGTTGGCTTCGCTGCACCAGGCGTGGGTTGCGTTTCACACGCCGCTACCCGCCGCCGCGGTGGCGGTGCTGCATGCCGCCGGCGCCCACGCCACGGCCTTCGCCCACCTGCCGTGGCACGACCGCGATCCCGCGGCGCTGCGCCCCTACGATCTCATCGTCCCGGTGTCGCACCATGTCGCCGCCAGCTTGCGTGCGCGAGGCCTGTCACGGGTGTACGCCGAGCCGCTCTACGGCATCGCCGACCTGACGGGTCCGCGCAGCGCGCCCGGCGAGGTGATCCACGCCCGTCCGGTCTACGATTGGGACCTGCGCAAGGTGCGTGAGCGCGTGCTGCGCACCCTCTATCCGCTGTATTGGCGATTGCAGCCGCCGCGCACCTTCACGCGCGCTCCCGGCATTGCGCTGGGGATCGTCTCCCGGCTGACCACCATCAAGCAGTTTCCGCAGCTATTCGAGCGGCTCGCCCCGGTGCTCGCGCGCCACCCCGCTTTCGGGCTGGAAATCTTCGGCAGCGGGGGCTACGCCTCGGTCAGGGACCTGCGCCGCGCGCTCGCCCCGCTGCAGGGCCGCGCGCGCTGGTGGGGGCATCAGCAGAACGTCGGTGCGGTGTTCGCACAGCTCGACTACCTGCTGACCGGTCTGCCCGAGAAGGAGGCCCTCGGCCTCAACGTGATCGAGGCGCAGTCGAGCGGTGTCCCGGTGCTGGCGGTGGCTGCGCCGCCGTTCACCGAGACGGTGGCCGACGGCATCACGGGATTGTTCTATGACGATCCGCGAGCCGACGGCGGCGCCGCTTTCGAGCGGTTGTTGCATCGCCTGGAAAATGAATCCTTCGTCATCGAGCCGCAGCGCGCGGCCGCGCATCTGGCGCGCTTTTCGGTGGCAGCCTTCACCGCGAGGGTGGCGCGGCTCGTCGAGCACGTCGGAAGACTGCGCCCCGGCGCGCGCCTTGCGCCATGAATGTCGTCATCCTCAATTTCAGGAAAGGCTTTGCGCCGCTGCGCGATGCGTTCGAATCGCTCGGTTTCGAGGTCGCGGAAAACCTGTGGACACCGCCCGCGGCGGTGCTTGCGCGCACGCGCCTGTGCATCGTGAATCTCTACGAGGCGGCGCGGCAGCCGCTCGGCGCGGTTCGCCTGAAGCGCGCCGCCGCGCGCGGCCGCGTTCCGGTCATCGCCCTCGATCGCGATGCGCCCTGGCACATGGGCCTGAGGAAGCGCCGGCTGCGGCTGCTGCAATGGCTCAAGCCCTTCGACCTCTACGCCACGCACACGCTGCAGCCGACGTACGAGTTCGCGCCGGTGAAGATCTACAATGCCAACGCGGCATGGACCCGTCACTTCAATCTGCACGGCCAGACGCTCGAGGCGATGCGCGACCCCGGTTTCCACGCGCTCGACGTGTCGTTCCTCGGCAACATGAACGGCCGGCGCTACCGGGAGCACGCGCTGCGCGAGGCGTTCTTCGCCGAGCTGTCGCAACGCCTGGCGCCATTGGGCCTGCGCTTTCGGTTCGCGGATTCGGCGGGCATCGCGGATGCAGAGCAGATCCGGGTCATCCAGCGCAGCCGGATCAACCTGAGCTACCGCTCCTCGTGCGATCATGAAAGCGACGGCAGCTGGGGGCTTCCGGAACGCTGCTACGGGGTCCCCGCGCGCGGCGGTTTCCTGCTGTCGGACGCGCGCCGGCACGCTGCGGACGACTTCGACCTCGCCACGGAATGGGCCAGCTACCAGGGGATCGACGACTGCGTCCGGCAGATCCGCCACCACCTCGGGCATTTCGAGCAGACACGGCGCATCGCCGAGGCGGCGCACGCACGCGTCCTGCGCCTGCATACCTACGTGCATCGGGCGCGCGCCCTGATCGCGGCCGCGGATGCGGTGAGGGACAGGACCGCGGCTGGCGCACGCTAGGCACCGAAGCGCAAGAACGCATCGCATGAGCGGTATCGCGTCGGTCGCCGGCCAGGACGGCAGCTATCATGCGCAGAACGGGGAAGATCGCTGGCTGGAGGCGTACTTCGGCGGCAGGCGCGACGGCTACTACGTGGAAGTGGGTGCCTATGACGGCAGCCATTTGAGCAATACCTACCACTTCGAGCAGATCGGCTGGAGCGGAGTGCTGGTCGAACCGGATCCGGTCATGGCGGCGCAGTGCCGGCGCGCTCGCCCCGCATCGCGCACCTTCGCCTGCGCGGTGGTCGGGCCGCGCGATGGCGGCGAGACCGTTTTCTTCCGCGTCGCCGAAGGCCAGGTGTACTCGACCACCCATCTCAGCCCGGCCCATCGCCAGCGGCTGGACCGGATGGGGTTGCAGTGGCAGGAGGTGCGCGTCCCGGCGCGAACCCTGGACTCGATCCTCGCGCAAGCGGCCCCCGCGCGAATCGACTTCGTCAGCATCGACGTCGAGGGCGGCGAGCTTCAGGTGCTGCACGGGTTCGATCTCGGCCGCTGGAAGCCCGCGATCGTGATCGTCGAAACCAACGCCCGCCGCCGCGACCCGGCGATTCGCGATTACTTCGTGAGCCGCGGCTACGCCTACCGTCACAGCATCGACGTCAACGATTTCTACGCGCCGCTCGAACACGGCGCGATCGCGACGCGCATCGTCGACGGCGCACGCTACCTGCGGCACCGCTTTCGGCGGCGCCTCGCCAGGCTGGGTCAGCTGGCGCGCCGGGCGTGGCGCAAGCGCTTCGCCGGGCCCACCGATGGCTGAGGCCGGGGACGCGACGCGCATTCTGGTCCTCAGGCGCGACAACATCGGGGATCTGGTGTGCACCACGCCGTTGCTCAGCGCTTTGCGCGCGCAGCTCCCGGCGAGCGTCATCGTCGCCCTGGTCAACCGCTACAACGAACCGGTGCTGCACGGCAATCCGGACCTCGATGCGGTGCATTCCTACCAGAAGGCGAAGCACCGGGGTCCCGACGAAAGCCTGGCGGGCGTCTACTGGAGGCGCCTGAAGACGATGGCGGAACTTCGCCGCCAGCGCTTTCACTGGCTGCTCCTGCCTGGCGGGATGCAGGCGGGCGCTGCGAGCTCGGTGCGCATGATCGCGCCGCGCCGGGTGCTGGTGCGCGCGGCCGAGGACGCGCTCGCCGGCGCGCACGAGGTCGAGCAAGGATGCCATCTCCTGGCGAGGATGGGACTGCGCTACGAAACGCCGCCGCAGCGGGTGGTGCCCGATCCGGCCATCCGCGAGCGGCTCGCTGCGCGCCTCCAGGCGCGCCTCGGATTCAGTCCGGCCCGGGTGATCGGCGTCCACGTCAGCGCCCGCAAGGCCTCGCAGCGCTGGCCGGCGGAGCGCTTCGTAGAACTGCTGCAGCGCCTGCCCCAGGTGCCGGGCTCGGTGTTCCTGCTGCTCTGGGCCCCCGGCTCGGAGCGCAATCCGCGGCACCCGGGCGATGACGAGAAGGCGGCGCGGATCGAAGCGGCGCTCGGCGCATTTCCCCTCGTGCCGGTCGCCACGCAGCGCCTGGACGAATTGATCGGCGCGCTCGCGCTGTGCGACCGCGTGATCTGCGCCGATGGCGGCGCCATGCACCTCGCGGCCGCGCTCGGCAAGCCGATGGTGTGCCTGTTCGGCGGTTCCGACGCCGCGCGCTGGGGCCCGTGGCGGGTAGCGCACGAGTTGCTGCAGCCGGCCTCGCGCAACGTAGCCGACATCATGGTAGAAGAGGTGCTGCGCGCCTACGAGCGCCTGTGCGCACGCGAGCCTCCCGGAGCGATGATTCCATGAACCTGCTCAGCGATGCCGTCCCGCTCGGCCAGGTCTGCCGCGCGCTGGTGATCAAGCTGCGCCACCACGGCGATGTGCTGCTCGCGAGCCCCGTGATCGCGGTGCTGAAGAACCACGCACCCGCGATCGAGATCGACGCGCTGGTGTACGCGGACACGGCGCCGGTGCTCGCGCTGCACCCCGGGCTGTGCGAGCTGCACACGATCGATCGCGGCTGGAAGGAGCTGGGAGTCTTCGCGCGCGCGGCGGCGGAATGGGCGCTGTACCGGCGTCTGGCCGCGCGCCGCTACGACCTTCTGATCCATCTTTCGGAAAGCTGGCGCGGTGCCTGGCTCGCGCGCAGCCTCGGCGCGCGCTGGACGGTGGCGCCGCAACGCAAGCCGGACGGCCGGCGCTGGCGCAACAGTTTTTCGCATCTCGTGCCGGGTGCCAGCGGACGGCATACCGTGGAAAGCAATCTCGACGCGCTGCGCCGCATCGGCCTGCAGCCTGCGGAGAACGAGCGTCAACTGCTGCTCGAGCCGGGCGAGCCGGCGCGCCAGGCGGTCCGGACGCTGCTTGCCGCGCACGGCCTCGTGCCGCAGCGCTTCGTGCACATCCATCCCACGTCACGCTGGCAGTTCAAGTGCTGGACCGTCCCTGGCTGGGTCGAAATCATCACCCGCCTGCAGGCGGCCGGCTGGGCCGTGGTACTGACTGCGGCACCGGACGCCGACGAACTGGCCCTCACCGCGGCGGTGCAGCAGCAGCTCGCGCAGCCGGCGATCGATCTGAGCGGCCGTCTCGGCCTGAAAGAACTCGCCGCGCTCGCCGGCGAGGCGCGGCTTTTCATCGGCGTCGATTCGGCGCCGATGCACATCGCGGCGGCGATGGGCACGCCTGCGGTGGCTCTGTTCGGGCCTTCCGGAGCGGACCTGTGGGGACCGTGGGGAATTCCGCGGCGCGGCCGGCATCGCGTAGTGGCGAGCACGCGGCACAGCTGCCGGCCCTGCGGCCTCGACGGCTGCGGCGGCGGCAAGGTGAGCGACTGCCTCGAGACCCTGGAAGCCGAGCGCGTCTGGCGCGCAATCAGCTCCGAACTGCAGGGCCCGGCATAGCGCCGCCGCGCACCGCCGCGAAGATCGCCTCCATGCGATCGAGCATGCGGTCGTAGGAAAAATTCTCCACGCAGTGCCTGCGCGCAGCCTCGCCCAGCGCGCGGCGCAGGCCTGCGTTCTCCGCGAGGCGCGCAATCGCCGCGGCGAGCGCGTGGGCGTCGTGCGGCGGCACGATCAGCGCGGTCGCGTCATGGGTCGCGAGCTCCGCAATGCTTCCCACGGTCGTGGTGACGCAGGGCAAGGCGCAAAGCATCGCCTGCACCAGAGCCTGCGGCACGCCCTCGTTGGCGTAGGACGGCAACGCGAAGATGTCGAGCGCGTGCAGCCAGGGCACCACGTCCGCCTGGTTGCCGGGCAGATGCACGCGCTGGCGCAGGCCGAGCGCGTCGATCTGCGCGCCGAGCGCCTCGCGCATCGGGCCATCGCCCACGATCACGAGTTCGATCGCCTGCGGCAGTTGCGCCAGAGCCTCGATCAGATAGCGGTGTCCCTTCCAGCTGCGCAGGCAGTGCGCGCCGCGGCGCGCGCACCCGGGCGAAAGCGCGCGGCGTCGACCCCGGTCGGCACCGACACCAGGCGTGCCGCATCGAAGCCGTTCGCCTCGATGAGCTGGCGCCTGAGCGCCTCCCCCGTGGTGACGATCATCGCCGCGGCACTCTGGTAGAGCCAGCGCGAGAGCGGATTGCGCGGCACCGCCGCGGAAATGTGCCGCGTGCGCACGATCGGAACCGCCCGGCCGGCGAGCCGCAGAGCGAGCGCCGCGAGCCACGAATCGGTCGAGCTGTGCGTGTTCACGACATCGCAGCGATGGTCGCGAAACCACGCCGCGAGCGCGCGCAGCCCGGCAACGTTCTTGTGCGCGATCGGCAGCGCCACCGCCGCCACCTGCCAGGCGGCGGCCTCGGCGGCAATGCGCGAGCGCGGCGCGCACAGGAGCGTGACCTCATGGCCGCGCCGCGCGAGGCCCTGCGATTCGGCGAGGATGCGGATCTCCTGCCCGCCCCAGCCGAGCGAGGATTCGGTATGCACGACCGACAGCGGCTTCACGCTTCCGAGGCGAACTGGATCCGGTAGAGCTTCGCGTACACGCCCCCGCGCGCGAGCAGTTGCGCGTGCGTGCCGATTTCCGCGATGCGGCCGCGCTCGAGCACCACGATGCGGTCGGCGCGCTCGATGGTCGAAAGGCGGTGCGCGATCACGATCGTGGTGCGCCCGCGCATCAGCACCTCGAGCGCCGACTGCACCAGGCGCTCGGATTCGGAATCGAGCGCCGAGGTCGCCTCATCCAGGATCAGCACCGGAGCGTCCTTCAGCAGCGCGCGCGCAATGGCGAGCCGCTGGCGCTGCCCGCCCGACAGACGCAGTCCGTTCTCGCCGATCAGCGTGCCGAGGCCCTCCGGCGTAGCGCGGATGAATTCCATGGCGTGCGCGGCTTCCGCTGCCGCGATCACCTCGGCTTCCGAGGCGCTGCCCATGCGCCCGTAGGCGATGTTGGCGCGGATCGAATCGTTGAACAGCACCACATCCTGCGAAACGAGCGCGAGGTTGCCGCGCAGGCTCTCGAGCGCGAGGCCCTGGATGTCGTTGCCATCGAGCAGGATGCGCCCCCCCGTGGGGACGTAGAAGCGCGGCAGCAGGTTGACCAGCGTGGTCTTGCCGCCGCCCGAACCGCCCACCAGCGCCACGGTCTCGCCCGGGCGGATCGCCAGGCTGACGCCGCTGAGCGCCGGCTCGTCGCGCGTAGGGTAGGTGAAGCTCACGTTCTGGCAGTCGATCGCGCCGCGCGCGCGCTCGAGGCGCAGCGTGCCGCGGTCCTCCTCGACCGGCGCGTCGATCAGGCCGAACACGCTCTCGGCCGCGGCGAGGCCGCGCTGCAGCGGCGCATTGACGTCGGTCAGGCGCTTGAGCGGCGCGAGCAGCATCAGCATCGCGGTGATGAACGAAGCAAACTCGCCCACCGTGGTGCGGCTCGAGAGCGACTCCTCGAGCGCGATGTAGACGATGATCGCGAGCACCCCCGCCGCCAGGAACTGCGTGATCGGCACGGTCGCCGCGGCGGGAATCGTCTGCCGCATGTTGAAGCCGCGCAGCTTCTGGTTGGCGCGCTCGAAGCGCCTCATTTCGTAGTCCTGGCCGCCGAAGATCTTGACCACGCGCTGGCACTCGATGGTCTCGTCGAGCACCTGCACCAGGTCGCCCATCGCGTGCTGCGCCTCGCGCGCCATGCGCCGCAGCCGCCGCGAAAAAAGCCGCACCACGAGCGCGATCGCCGGTCCCACCGCGAGCGCGATCAGGGTCAGCTTCCAGTTGAGGTAGCAGAGCCACGCCAGCAGGCCGATCACGGCGATCGAATCCTTGACCACGATCGTCAGCACGGTGGTCGCGGCGGAGGTGACGCCGCCGACGTCGTAGGCGATGCGCGACAGCAGCACGCCCGAGCTGTGGTCGTCGAAAAAGCGGTTCGGCAGGCGCAGCAGGCGCGCGAACATCGCCGCCCGCAGGTCGAGAATGACGCGGTTGCCCACCCAGGCCATGAAATACGACGAGGCGAAGCTGAGCAGGCCGCGCGCGAGGAAGATCCCGAGCAGCGCGGCGGCAAACCACTGCGGCTGCAGCGCCGGCGCGCTGCCCTGGCCGAAGCCGCCGTCGAGCAGCGGCTTCATCAGCGCCGGAAAGAGCGGCTCGGTCGCGGCCGCCGCGATCATGCCGACGACGGCGAGGCCGAAGGCCT
>MERE01000210.1 GCA_001771975.1 Betaproteobacteria bacterium RIFCSPLOWO2_02_FULL_68_150
GGGGCGATCGAGCAGCTGGTCGACGAGGTGCTCGCGGCGAACCCCAGGTCGGTCGCCGAATTCCGCGCCGGCAGGGACAAGGCCCTCAATGCGCTGGTCGGCCAGGTGATGAAGGCCTCGCGCGGCAAGGCCAACCCGGCGCAGGTGAACGAGCTGCTGCGCCGCAAGCTGCAGGTCTGAGCGCGCCCTATTTTTTCGCGCTGCCGCGCGTCAATTCGATGTAGCGGCGCTTGTCCTCGTCGTATTTCGCGTTGATCGCGTCGACGTCTTTCTTCTTCAGCTCGCGCAGGCCTTCCTGGGCCTTCAGGTCGGTCTCGTTGTTCTTCGCCTCCTGATCGAGCTTGACCGGAGGTTTGTTCTTGCCCTTGTAGAACTCCAATTCCTTGGCCAGCTCGGCCTGGCGCTTCTTGATGCCCTCCATCCTGGCGTCTATTTCCTGGATCGCCTTCTCGTTGCCGAGCAGCGCGCGCTTTCTGGAGGCTTCGATGTCGCTCTCGCTGGAGTAGGAAGCGAGCAGCGCCTTTTCGCGCCGCAGCCGTTCCTTCAGCGCCGCGTCCTCCTGGCGCTTTTTCGCGTCCTCGGCTTCCTTGAGCTGCTTTTTTTCGGCGTCGGCCTGAGGATCGATGCGTTTCACCACTACCCCCTGCGAATTGAGCAGCTCGATCGGCTGCCCCGCGCACTGCGGCGGCGGCGTCTGGCCGTAATAGGTCTTGCGGTCCTTGCCGACGCAGCGGTAGGACACCGACTCGACCTTCTGCGCCTCGGCGGCGAGCGGCGCCAGCGCGCAGGCGGTGGCAACCAGGGCGGCAAGCGCGAAACGGGGCATCACGACCTCCGAAAAGCGTGGCATCGCGGCATTCTATCCAACCCCCGGTGGCGGCGCGAGTCGGCCTGCTAGAATCGGCGCCGTTTGCGTCTGCCCCGCCGCATGCATTCCGCCGACCCGTCTTTCATCGCCGAAACCACCGCCAGGATGCTGCTCGAGGTGCAGGCGGTGCTGTTCTCGCAGGACCAGCCGTTCATCTTCACTTCCGGGTGGGCGAGTCCGGTGTACATCGACTGCCGCAAGCTGATCTTCTATCCCCGCATCCGCAAGCAGCTGGTGGACTTTGCCGCGGCGACGCTGGCGCGCGACGCGGGGTTCGAGCAGTTCGACGTCGTCGCGGGGGGCGAAACCGCGGGCATTCCGTACGCCGCGTGGATCGCCGACCGGCTCGGGCTGCCGATGCAATACGTGCGCAAGAAGCCCAAAGGCTTCGGCCGCAACGCGCAGATCGAAGGCGACGTGCGTGAAGGCGCGCGCACCCTGCTGGTCGAGGACCTGACCACCGACGGCCGTTCGAAAATCAATTTCTGCCAGGCGCTGCGCGACGCGGGCGCCGTGGTGGAGCATGTCTACGTCAATTTCTACTACGACATCTTTCCGGAGTCGAAGACGATTCTCGGCGATCTGGGCGTGCGGCTGCACTATCTCGCGACCTGGTGGGACGTGCTGGCGTTGGTCAAGAAGACCTCCTATCTGCCGTCGGCGCAGACCGCCGAAGTCGAGAAATTCCTGCACGCGCCCGCCGCGTGGTCGGCCGCCCATGGTGGCGCGTCGAGCTTTCCCTCGGGCTGAGAGGGCGCCTCGAGCGCTCCGCACCACCCGCCGCCGGCGAAGTGCGAGTCCTCACATTGAACGTCAACGGCATCCGCTCGGCGGCGAGCAGGGGCGTGATGCGCTGGCTCGCGGCGCAGCGCGCCGACATCGCCTGCCTGCAGGAAATCAAGGCACAGGAATCGGATCTCGCGCCCGAGCTGCGCGCGCCGCGGGGCCTGCACGGCCATTTCGCGCATGCGCAAAAAAAAGGCTACGCCGGAGTGGCGATCTATTCGCGCGCCAAGCCCGATGCGGTCATCGAGGGTTTCGGCAACCCCGAATTCGACGCCGAGGGCCGCTACCTCGAAGCGCGCTTCGGCAGGCTTTCGGTGATTTCGATCTACCTGCCCTCGGGGTCTTCAGGGCCGCACCGCCAGGCGTCGAAGTTCCGCTTCCTCGACGCGTTTGTGCCGCAACTGAAGAAGCTGCGGCGCGCGGGGCGCGAAGCGATCCTGTGCGGCGACTGGAACATCGCCCATCGCGAGATCGACCTGCGCAACTGGCGCGCCAACCGCAAGAATTCGGGCTTCCTGCCCGAGGAGCGCGCCTGGCTCAGCCGCGTGTTCGAGGAGCTGGGCTATGTCGACGTGTTCCGGCGGCTGAACGCCAAGCCCGAGCAGTACACCTGGTGGTCGAACCGCGGCCAGGCCTGGGCGAAGAACGTCGGCTGGCGCATCGATTACCAGATCGCGACGCCCGGCGTGGCGCAGAGCGCGCAGCGCGAATCGATCTACAAGCGCCGGCGCTTTTCCGACCACGCCCCGCTGACGATTGACTACGACTGGGCGCTAAGCTGATTTTGCCGGCAGCGCGCGGCGGCCGCGGCGCCGGTCGAGCCACCAGGTGAGCGCCGGCAGCACGACGAAGCCGCCCGGCATCACGAGCGCCACGAAATAGGGAGAAAGACCCGACAGGCGCTTGAAGTGGGCGCGGAGCTGCGCCCTGTCCTGTGGCGACCACTGCTGCTTGTTGCGCGGCTTCATCAGCAGCGGCATCAGGCCCTTGACCTGGGTGAGTTCGCTCAACATGAATTTGCGCTCGCGCTCGGCGAGCGCAAACGCACGGCGCAGCACCGCAATTGTGCGAACGCGCGTCATGTTGCGCGGCCGGCCGGCTTCTGCACGGGCGGCGCGATGCGCTCCCACCAGCTCTGCGCACGCCGATAGAGCTGCCAAAGCGACCAGCCGCCCGCAAGCAGCCGCAGCGTACGCCGCGGCCGCAACGCGAGGATCAAGGCCGCAGCGGCGGCGAGCACCAGCGGTCGCCGCCGCACCGCCTCGAGTGCGCTGCGGCCGCGTTCGAGCCATGCCAGGGCGACGTCCGCGCGCGCCAGCTGAACCGCAAGCTGCTCGCGCTCCAGCTGAGCTCGCGCCGCCAGCCGCTGCCTGCGTTCGCGCAGCTCGATCAGGCGCGCGCGCATCACGGCGCCGACCCCGCGCGCTCGCGGTCCTTGCGCAGTTCCTCGAGCGTCACGTCGAGGAATTTCGGCCGCTCGCGCCAGCGCGCGCGCGCGATCAGCGCACCCGCTGCAGCGGCGCCGAGGTACAGCGCGGCAAGCAGCGCTGCAGCGAGGATGCGGTTCGCGTCCCAGAACACGAGCACCACGATCACCGAGGCAAACACGATCGCCAGGCCGAAGAAAAACAGCGCGCCGGCGGTCCACAGCGCGATCTCGATGAAGCGCAGCGCCTGCTCCTCGACTTCGCTCGCGGCCAGCCGCGCGCGCGTTTCCGCAAACCCGAGCAGCGTTCGGGCAAGCTCTCGGGTGGAGCCGAGCATGGACAGGTCGAGGCGTGCGTTGCGCGGGCCGGGCCTAGCGGCGGCTGATCAGCACGCCGAGCACCAACCCGATCGCCGCAGCGATGCCCACGGCCTGCCAGGGGTTCTCGCGCACGTATTCGTCCGCCACCTTGGCTGTCTGCCGCGTGCGCTCGAGAAGCACGCGCTCGGCTTCGACCAGCTTGACGCGTGCGCTGGCAAGCGAGGCCTGGATGCGCTCGCGCGCAACACCGACTTTTTCGCCCGCCTGCGACGCGGTGGCGCGCAGCAGCTCTTCTGCATCCGCGACCACGATCTTCAGGTCGGCGACCAGCTTGTCTTTGGAAAGGTCTTGGGTGGAGTTCATGGTTGGGGTGCCCGGCGCGCGGGGCGCGCAAACAAGAAAAAAGAGGCTACCGATTTTTGGCCCCGGTGGCAACCGTTTACACTCGCGCCGCGATGCCGCTTTCCGTTTACGCCGCAGTGTTTCGCAGCCGGACCATCCTGCTGCTGATGCTGTTGGGATTTTCCTCCGGGCTGCCGCTCGCGCTCACCGCCGGAACGCTGCAGGCCTGGCTGGCGGTCGAAGGCGTGGACATCGTCACCATCGGCTGGTTCGCGCTCGTCGGCCAGCCCTACACCTACAAGTTCCTCTGGGCTCCGCTCATGGACCGCTACGCGCCGCCGTTTCTCGGCCGGCGCCGCGGCTGGCTCGCGGCGACCCAGCTGGTGCTGCTGGCGCTGATCGCGCTCCTCGGCAGCCTGTCGCCGAAGGATTCACCGTGGCTCACCGGAATGGCCGCGCTGGCCGTGGCGTTCGTGTCCGCCTCGCAGGACATCGTGGCCGATGCCTACCGCTCGGACATCCTGCGCGCCGAGGAACGCGGCGCCGGGGCAGCGGTGTCGGTGCTCGGCTACCGGCTCGCGATGCTCGTTTCCGGCGCCGGCGCTCTCGTCGTCGCGGATCAATGGCTCGGCTGGCACGGCACCTACTGGCTGATGGCCGGATTGATGGTCGTAGGCATGGCGGCGACCTGGTTCGCGCTCGAGCCTGCCGGCGCTGCGGCCGCGCCCAAGACTCTCAACGCGGCGGTCACACAGCCGATGGCGGAGTTTTTCTCGCGCCACGGCGCGGTATGGATCCTGTTGCTGGTGGTGCTCTACAAGCTGGGCGATGCCTTTGCCGGTAACCTCACCACCGCTTTCCTGCTGAGAGGGCCGGGCTTCTCAGCCACCGAAGTCGGCGCGATCAACAAGGGTTTCGGGCTTGTCGCCACGATCCTCGGTGCGCTCGCGGGCGGAGCGATGATGGCGCGGCTGGGGCTGTTTCGCGCGCTGCTGCTGTTCGGGATGCTGCAGGCGATCACCAATCTCGGCTTCATGCTGCTCGCGGCCAGCGGCAAGGACTACGTGCTCATGGCCGCGGTCATCGGCGCCGAGAACCTCTGCGGCGGCATGGGAACCGCGGCCTACGTGGCGCTGCTGATGGCGTTATGTGACCGGCGTTTTTCGGCCACCCAGTACGCGCTGCTCTCGGCGCTGTCCGCAGTGGGACGGGTCTACGTGGGCCCGGCGGCCGGCTACATGGTGAGCGCGCTGGGCTGGACGGCTTTCTTTCTTGCCACGTTCGTCATCGCCCTGCCCGGGATCCTGATGCTGTACGCGATGCGCGGCACGCTCGAAGCGCTCGACGCGCCGGGGCGGAAATAAGACGGCGGACTCGATTCACGCCGCTGCGTCGTTCATCCAGTCCTCGAGCAGCGTGTACGCGACCGCAAGCACCACCGGGCCGACGAAAATTCCGATCAGGCCGAAGCCGATCAGGCCGCCGATGACGCCCGCGAAGATGAGCAGCAGGGGCAAGTCGGCGCTCTGCCGGATGAGGATCGGCCGCAGCACATTGTCCAGCGTACCGACGATGACGGTCCAGACGAGGAGCGCTGTCGCGGCGACCGTCGCATCGCTCCAGTAAAGCCAGGCGACCGCGCAGGCGAGCACCGGGACGACACCGATCTGTGCCACCGCGAGGACGAACATGAGCGCCGTGAGAACCCCGGCGAAAGGAATTCCGGCCACGAGCAGACCGAGGCCTCCCGCGAGCGACTGCACGATCGCAGTGACGACCACGCCGAGGGCGACCGCGCGCACCGCCTTGCCGGCGAGGCCGACCGCGGCGTCGCCGCGCGCGCCCGCGAGGCGCGAGCCGAAGCGGCGCAGGCGCGCCGCCGCCGCTTCGCCGTCGGCGTAGAGGATCGCGGACAGCAGCACGGTGAGGAACAGTTGCGCCACCACCAGCCCGGCCTCGCCGACCTCGGAGGCAAGCCAGCGCAGCGCGACGTCGGCGTAGGGGGTGACCCGCTTCGCCAGTTCCGGCCAGCCGGCAGCGGCGAGATCGCGCCAGGCCGTGGCGATCGACTCGCCCGCGATCGGCAGCGTTTGCACCCAGTGCGGCGGCTGCGGCAGGCTCAGGCCGGCGAGCGACTTGATCCAGGCTGCGATCTCGCCCGCGTTCGCCACCGCGGCGGCGATCGCGAGCGACAGCGGCACGACAAAGGCGAGCAACAACGCAAGTGTCATGACGATGACCGCGATCCAGCGCCGCCGCCACAGGCGCCGCTCGAGGCCAATGAGCAGCGGCCAGGTGGCGATCACGATCATCGCCGCCCAGACGAGCGCCGGCAGAAACGGCTTCACGATCCAGAGCGCAGCCGCGATCAGGCCGCCGATGACGAGCACCAGAAAGGTGGTGCGGGCGAGATCGCGCGGCGCGATGCTCACGGGGTCAGCCCGTGTCCGAGGCGGTAGACCGCGAGGCTGCCCAGGAGATTCGGCAGCAGGCCCACGCTGCGCCCCCGGTCCAACGCCACGCGCTCGAGAATGCGGAATCCGAGACGGCGGCAGAAATCCTCGAAATCCTGGAGCGTGCACAAGTGCACGTTCGGCGTGTCGTACCACTGGTAGGGCAACTCCTGCGACACCGGCATGTGGCCGAACGCGACCTGCAGCCGGGCCGGCCAGTAGCCGAAGTTGGGAAACGACACGATCGCCTCGCGCCCGACGCGCAGCATGTCACGCATCAGCTGCTCCGTGTGATGGATGGCCTGCAGCGTCTCCGAGAGGATGACGCAATCGAACGAGCGGTCGCCGAACGTCGCCAGGCCGTCTTCAAGGTTCATCTGCAGCACGTTGACGTCGTTTCTCACGCATTCGACCACGTGCGCGGCGTCGATCTCGACGCCGTAACCGGGCGCCTGCTTGGCCTGCCACAGGTATTTGAGCAGCGCGCCGTCGCCGCAACCGAGGTCGAGCACGCGCGCCCCCGACGCCACCCAGCGCGCGATCGCCACCAGGTCCGGCCGCGCTGCCAGCAGCGCCTGTTGTGCCGCGGTCACAGCGCGATGTTCTCGAAATAGGCGCGCAGCGCGCCGTGGTAACGCGCATCGTCCATGAGGAACGCGTCATGGCCCTGCGTCGCGTTCACCTCGATATAGGAGACGATCCTGCGGGCCTCGAGCAGCGCCTTCACGATTTCGCGCGAGCGCGCCGAGGCGAAGCGCCAGTCCGAGGTGAACGAGATCACCAGGAACGCGGCGCGCGCGCGCGCCAGCGCCGCGGCGAGGTCGCCGCCGAATTCCGCCGCCGGATCGTAGTAATCGAGCGCCTTGGTGATGCGCAGGTAGGTGTTGGCGTCGAAATAGCTCGCGAACTTGTCGCCCTGGTGACGCAGGTAGCTCTCGATCTCGAAGTCGATGTCGAAGCCGAATCCCGGCCCGCTCTTGCCGCGCAGCACGCGCCCGAATTTCTCCATCATGGCGTCGTCCGACAGGTAGGTGATGTGGCCGATCATGCGCGCGATGCGCAGTCCCCGGCGCGGCACCACGCCGTGGTCGTAGTAATGGCCGCCGTGAAAATCGGGATCGGTCATGATCGCCTGGCGTGCGACCTCGTTGAAGGCGATGTTCTGTGCCGACAGCCGGGGCGTTGCCGCGATCACGACTGCGTGGCGTACGCGCTGCGGAAACGAAAGCGTCCACTGCAGCGCCTGCATCGCGCCCAGCGAGCCCCCGATGAGCGCAGCGAAGCGCTCGATGCCGAGACGGTCCGCGAGCCGCGCCTGGGCTGCGACCCAGTCCTCCACGGTGACGACCGGAAAATCGGCCCCCCAGGGCTTGCCGGTGGCCGGGTTCGGCGACGCCGGACCGGTCGAGCCGAAACACGAGCCGATATAGTTGTTGCCCACCACGAAGAACCGGTTGGTGTCGAGCGGCTTGCCGGGACCCACCAGGTTGTCCCACCAGCCGATGTTGGCGGGATCGTCGGCATAGCTGCCGGCGACGTGGTGCGAGGCGTTCAGCGCGTGGCACACCAGCACCGCGTTGGAGCGCGCGGCGTTCAGCTTGCCATAGGTTTCGTAGGCGATCTCGAACTGCGGCAGCACCGCGCCGCTCGTCAGTTGCAGCGGGTCGGCGAAGGCCGCCTTCTTCGCCTCAACGAGGCCTACGGAACCGGGCGGCAGCTGGGGTGCGTTCAAAGTACGCCTCAAAATGCAAAACCCGTCCAGCTTGCGCGAGAACGGGTCTTCGAGGACCGTCTCTTTAGCGGTATTTGTTGAGCGCCCGCAAGCTGAACGTCAAATCGGCGCTGGCGGGCATTATAGCCGAGCGGCTCCGCTCGCCACGAGGGCATCGATGCGCGAATCCGCCAGGCCGGCCTCGCGCAACACTTCGCGCGTATGCTCGCCCAGGCGCGGCGCGTGGCGCCGGTGCTCCGGCGCCGTAACGGACCATTCGGAGGGCACCGCCATCGACTTCAGGCGTCCCTCGCTCGGGTGCTCCACGGTGTGGAAGAAGCCGATCGCGGCAAGGTGCGGGTCGTTCACGATGTCGCCGAGGCTGTTCATGCGCTGCACCGGGATGTCGGCGGCCTCGAGCGCCGCGATCCACTCGTCCGTGCCGCGCTGGTTCATCGCCTGCGCCACCAGCTCGTAGGCGACGTCGTAATTCCGGCTGCGCGCTTCCTGCGTCGCGAAGCGCGCATCGGCGAGCAGGTCCTGCCGGTCGATCAGGCGGAAGAACGCGCGCCACTGCTTGTCGTTGTAGACCAGCACGCAGACGTAGCCGTCCTTGGTCTGGTAGGGGCGCCGCCCCTTCGCCAGCATGCGCGTATAGCCCGGCTCGCCCAGTTGCGGTTCGAAGGTGTAGCCGCCCAGGTGCTCACCGAGCACGGTTTGCAGCAGGTGCTCGAACATCGGCACGTCGACGCGCTGGCCGCGCCCGCTCTTCTCGCGCGAGTACAGCGCCGCGCACACGGCGTTGACGATGTGAAGCCCTACGGTGCGGTCGGCAATGGCGGCGGGGGCGTAGCGTGGCTCCGAGGCGCCGGATTGCGCGAGCAGCCACGGCAGGCCCACGGCGCCCTGGATCAGGTCGTCATAGGCGGCGCGGGCCGCATACGGCCCGCGCGGGCTGTAGCCGAAGGCGCCGACATAGACGATGCACGGGTTCGCCGCGCAAACGTCTGCATAGGAAAGCTTCAGCCGCGCCATCGCCTGCGGGCGGATGTTGTACACCAGCACATCCGAACGCGCGGCAAGTGCGAGGCAGGCGTCACGGCCGCCGGCCTGCTTCAGGTCGAGCACCGCCGAGCGCTTGTTGCGGTTCGCGTTGAGGAAGATGTGCCCCATGCCGGGTGAACGCATCGGTGCGGCGTGGCGCATGATGTCGCCCTCCGGCGGCTCGACCTTGATCACGTCGGCGCCGAAATCGGCCAGAACCTGGGTCGCGAACGGCCCCATCACCACCGTGGTGAGGTCGAGCACGCGCACGCCCGCGAGCGGGCCGCTCATGCGTTCAGTTGCGCGAGCAGCTCGCGGATCTTTTCCGGGTCGGTCGCGCGCAGCAGCCGCTGCGCGAGCGGCTGCGCCTGCTCCAGGCTGGTGCGCAGGATGCGCTCCTTGATCGCGGGCAGCTGCGCCGGATGCATCGAGAAATTGCGCAGCCCCATGCCGAGCAGCAGCCGCGTGAGTCCGGCATCGCCTGCCATCTCGCCGCACACCGCCACCGGCGTGCCGCCGCGACCCGCGGTCTGGATGGTGTGCGCGATCAGTTGCAGCACCGCCGGGTGGACCGGGTCATACAGGTGCGCCACGGCGTCGTCGGTGCGATCGATGGCGAGCGTGTACTGGATCAGGTCGTTGGTGCCGATCGAGAGAAAATCGAGCCGGCGCATGAGCATCGGCAGCGCGAGCGCCGCGGCCGGAATCTCGATCATGCCGCCCACCTTGATGCCGCGCAGAAAACGTGCGCCGGCCGCGCTGAGCTGCTCCTTCGCCTGGCGCAGCAGATTGAGCGCCTGCTCGATCTCGTGCGCGTGGGCGAGCATCGGCAGCAGGACGCTGACGCGCCCGTAGTGCGAGGCGCGCAGGATGGCGCGCAGCTGGACGAGGAAGATCTGCGGCTCGGCGAGGCAGAAGCGGATCGCGCGCAGGCCGAGCGCCGGGTTGGGGGCGAGCGCCGGGCTGTCGAGGCCGAGCGCCTTGTCGGCGCCCACGTCGAGCGTGCGGATCACCACCGGCTTGCCGTCCATCGCGCGCGCGACCTCGCGGTAGGCCTCGAACTGCTCGTCCTCCGACGGCAGTTCCCTGCGGTTCAAGAACAGGAACTCGGTGCGGAACAGGCCGATGCCCTGCGCACCGGCCTCGTGCACCTGTTTCACGTCCTGCGGCAGCTCGATGTTGGCATGCAGCTCGACCGGCGTGCCTTCGAGCGTCGCCGCGGGGGTGCGGCGCAGGCGGCGCAGTTTCTTGCGCTCGAGCTCGTGCTGCGACTGGCGCAGCTGGTACTCGGCGAGCACCAGCGGGTCCGGATCGACCACCAGCACGCCCTGGATGCCGTCGACGATCAGCAGATCGTTCTCGCGGATCATGTGGCGCGCGAAGTGCAGCCCGACGATGGCCGGAATGTCGAGGCTGCGGGCGAGGATCGCGGTATGCGAGGTCACGCCGCCGACGTCGGTGACGAAGCCGCCGAACTGGTGGCGCTTGAACAGCATCATGTCGGCGGGCGAAAGGTCGTGCGCCACCACGATCAGGCGCGCTTCTTCCGCGAGCGGCGGCTCGCCCAGGCCGTGCTCGCCGGCGAGCGCCTTGAGCACGCGCTCCACCACCTGCTCGATGTCGTGGCGGCGCTCGCGCAGGTAGGCGTCGTCCGCCCGCTCGAACTGCTCGACCAGCGTCTCCATCTGCTGCACCAGCGCCCACTCGGCGTTGCACTTGCGCTCGCGGATCAGCTCGCGCGGCACGTGCGACAGCGACGAGTCCTCCAGGATCATGCGGTGCAGCTCGATGAAGGCGCCGAATTCCTGCGGCGCATCGGCCGCGATATGCGCCTCGAGCGCGCTCAGATCCTGCTTGGCGCGCGCGATGGCGGCGTCGAAGCGGAACACCTCCGCCGGAACCGACTCGTCCGGGATCGCGTAATGCGCCACCTCGAGCCGCGCGCTCGAGACCAGGTGCGCGCGGCCGATGGTGATCCCCGGCGAGACCGGCGCGCCGTGCAGCGCGAAATTCATTCGGCTTCGCCGAAACGGCGCGCGATCAGCGCGAGCAATTCGCACAGCGCGGCGTCGGCGTCGCCGCCGTCGGCCTCGATGCGCACCGTGGCGCCCTTGCCGGCGGCGAGCATCATCACGCCCATGATGCTCTTGGCGTTGACGCGCCGCTCGTTGCGCGTCAGCCAGATTTCGGACTGGAACGCGCTCGCGAGCTGGGTGAGCTTGGCCGCGGCGCGCGCGTGCAGGCCGAGCCGGTTGACGATGGTCGCCTCAGCGCTTGGCATCGCGGCAGCAGTCGCGGTTCATGTACAGCACGCCCTCGGTGCCACCCGAGAGCGCCCGCTGCACGGTCGCCGCGAGCGTGCCGTCGCGGCCCGCGAGCGCTCGCAGCAGCATCGGCAGCGACAGTCCGGCGACGCCCTCGACGCGGCCATCGGCCAGCAGCCGCGCCGCGACGTTGCCGGGCGTGGCGCCGAACATGTCGGTCAGGACGAGCACCCCGGAGCCGTCGTCCAGCTGCGCCAGCAGCTCGCGCGCGCGCGCCAGCACCGCTTCCGGGTCCGCGTCGCGCGCGACGCCGAGCGCGGCGGCGTGCGGCGGCTCGGTGCCCAGGACCTGCGCCGCCGTGGCGAGCAGCTCGGCACCGGTGGCGCCGTGCGACACGATGAGCACGCCGATCATCGGAGCTTCCTCTCGAGCGCCTCGAGGAACATGCCGGCCACGTCGAACCCGGACTGGTCCTGGATTTCACGGAAACAGGTCGGACTGGTGACGTTCACCTCGGTGAGGAAATCGCCGATCACGTCCAGGCCGACGAGCAGCAGGCCGCGCGCGGCGAGCAACGGCCCGAGGTGTGCCGCGATTTCGCGATCGCGCGCCGACAGCGGCTGCGCCACGCCGCGCCCGCCGGCAGCGAGGTTGCCGCGCGATTCGCCCGGCTTCGGGATGCGTGCCAGGCTGTAGGGCACCGGCACGCCGTCGATGAGGAGAATGCGCTTGTCGCCGTCGCGGATCTCGGGAATGAAGCGCTGCGCCATGACGCTCCTCGCGCCGCCGCGCGCCATGAGCTCGACGATCACGTTG
>MERE01000211.1 GCA_001771975.1 Betaproteobacteria bacterium RIFCSPLOWO2_02_FULL_68_150
CCTCGTCAAACGGATGGAAGATCGAGTCCGAGCGGCCGTCGAATTCGAGCGGCTTGACGCGAAAGCGCTGGCAAAGCTCGCGGTTGAACACCGGCGTCGCCTTGACCCATTTCCCCTCCAGCAGCAGCTCGGCGAAGCCGTGGTAGATGAACATGTCCGAGCCCATGCGCTCGCGCAGGCGCGGCGTCGTCAGATGGTTCTTGACGTCGGCGAAGCCGACCCGCGCCGGAATGCCTACGGCGCGCACGCAAGCCGCGTATAGCGCCGATTTCCCGACGCAGAAGCCCACGCCGCGCGCGAGAACGCTCGAGGCGCGGTAAGTTTCGATGTCGGTAAAGTTGAGAAAGGGGTCGTAGCGAATGCCGTCGCGCACCGCGTAGTAGAGCGACACCGCACGCTCGCGTTCCGTATCCCCTTTGACGTGCGCGAGCGCGAACGCCCGCACGGCCGGGTGGTCGCTGTCGATGAATGCGCCCGGCTTCAGGTAGGCGTTATTTGTCAAGTTTCATCAGCCGGCGGGCGCCGGCAAAAAGGGCACTCGACTGGTTGGCCAGTGCGTCGACCACGGAGAAGTGATTCGTTCCGGGCATCGCGATGTCGCCGGCGAAAACGCCTTTCCAGCGCGCACCGAGCAGTGCGTTCTGGCGCTTGAACTCCGGGCTTTCGTTGCCGCCCACGCAAGTCATCACCGGCGCGCGCGTGGCGGGCGGCAGAAAGGCGGGCGAGACCTTGAGCGCGGCCGCCTCGTCCAGCCTCAGGTCGGGGTTGAGCCAGTCGACCTGTACCATGGGCCGCAGGTCGTAGATGCCGCTGATCGCGAGCGCCCCCTTGAACAGGTCCTTCGGCAGCCGCGGATCGAACACCGGCCACAGCGCCGCCATCATCATCGCCGACAGATGCCCGCCCGCCGAATGGCCGCCTACGTAAAGCCGGTCTTCGTCCATGCCGTACTGCTCGGCGTTCAGGTACAGCCAGCTGCTCGCACGCAGCATCTGCAGCACGATCGTCTCGACCGTGACTTTCGGACAGAGGTCGTAATTCACCACCGCGAGCGAGACCCCCGCGTCCACCCACGCCGGCGCGAGGAACGAAAAATCGGCCTTGTCGAGCGAGCGCCAGTAGCCGCCGTGGATGAACATCATGCAGCTGCCGTCGCCCTTGCGCGCCGGAAAGATGTCCATCGCTTCGCCCGGCATCTCGCCGTAGCGCCGGTCGAGGTAGCAGATCATGGTGGCGCGCGCGCGCGCCGAGAGTTCCCCCCAGCGGGCGAAGAACTGCGGATGCTCGGGAACCAGCGCCCGGGCGTTGTACTCGCGTGAGTAAAGTGCCGCGTCGCTCATCCTTGCCTTTCGCGCCAGAACCCCAGCGCCACCTGCGCGGGCCGGTCGGAATAGGAAAAAAGCACGCACTCGGTCCCGGCCGCAAAGCTCGCCGCATGCCACGACGGCACCACGAACGTGTCCCTGGGCTCGAAGGCGTAAGCCTCGCCGCCGATCGTCACGCGGCCGCTGCCCTCGACCACCGAGTACACCGTGCCGTCGGTAGAGCGGTACGGCGCCGACTGGAACCCCTTGGGCAGGAGTTGGATGAAGGAACCGATCGTCGGCATGGCAAAGCCGCCGAGAAGCGGATTGCTGTACTGAAGCTTCCAGCCGTGGCAGGCATGCGGGGGCTCATTCCTGGAAAGCGCGTGCAGCGTTTCGCGGCTGCGCTCGTACGGATAGCTGAATAGCGGCGAGGTGCGGCTCTGCGGCAAGGGCCCGAGCGGCGTCAGGTTGTTGCCGTAGCGCGCGTAGGAGTCGCCTTCGTTGCGCGTCACCGGCTGCGCCTCTTCGGGGTAGTTCTCGGCAAATTGCGCGTCGAACAGCGCCAGGATGTTGATGTCTAGGCCGTCCATCCAGACCACGGGTTCCACGCCCGGATTGCCGTGGTCGTGCCAGGTCCACGACGGCGTGATGATGAAATCGCCGGGGCGCATGGTAGTGCGTTCGCCATCGACCGCGGTATAGGCTCCCGATCCTTCCACGATGAAGCGCAGCGCCGACTGCGTATGGCGGTGGCTGGGCGCGATCTCCCCCGGCAGGATCAGCTGCAGGCCGCAGTAAAGGCTGCGCGTGATCGACGCCTGTCCCCGCATTCCCGGGTTCTCGAGAATGAGCACGCGCCGGATCGCTTCCCTCGCCGTGATGACGCGTCCCGACTCCAGGATGTAGGGCCGAATGTCCCGGTACTTCCAGAGCGCCGGGACCGCCGGGCTGCGGGGTTGCGGGATCACCAGGTCGTGCAGCACCTCCCACAGCGGCGCGAGGTTGTCCACGCCCATGCGCCGGTAGAGTTCGGCGCGCACGGCCTGGACGGACGCTTGCGGGATCGCTGCCATCAAAGCTTCCTCGTGAAGAGGGGAATTCTAGCGTTCTAAGGCGCCTTTGACAGCCAAACCACGGGCTTGCCGAGGTCCTGGCTCAACGATTTGCCCTCCGGGTCGGCCAGGGCGGCGTCGCGCGCCCTGCGGATCGCCGCCGCCTGTGCGGCTGCGTCGGCGACCGGCGGGTGGTCGACCAGCGCATCGAAAATAGCGGCGAAGCTCGCCAGCCCCCGGCGATGCGTTTCGCCATAGCCCTTCACGAGCCGCGCGCAGGCCGCAATTTCGATCGCGAGCGCCGTGCTGCGGGGCGTCGCCTCGCGGATCGCGGCCAGCCAGCGCTCGATACGCCGCTGCTCCTCGTGGTAGCGGTGACTGTAGGGCCGCCACGGCTTGAGCCAGGCGAGGCCACGCACCAGGAGGAAACCGAGCACCCCCGAGGTGCGCACGTGCAGGCCGACGTTGTAGGCGTCGAGCTTGCCGCGCTTTGCGGCCCAGCCGATCAGCCGCCGCCCGAGCGCGGGCGGCAGGAGCGAAGCCAATTCCTCGATCCCCGGCTTGAGATAGTCGATCACGATCACCGGCTCGCCCGCGCGCGCGCCAACCTCGCGCCGCACGCGCTGAAAGCGCGACGCACGGGTCTTCAGGTCGGCGACGCGGATGATGTCCTCGTAGCTCATCCAGACCGCGAGATGGCGCGCGACTTCGGCCAGCAGCTGCGGATCGGCATGCAGCGCCTTGAGCCGCTGGAGATACAGTTCCGCATAGGCGTTGCCCTGGTAGTCGCGCAGCCGCGCCACGCCCAGGTCGATATACGCCTGCGCGCCATGCGGCACGCCCGCCGCGGCCGGCTCAGGCGGGGCGGATGCGCGCGCGAGTTCGAACCCGGCTGTGAACCCCTTCAGGCTCGCCTCGGTGCCCTTGCCGCGCTCCCGGACTGCGGCCTCGCAGGCTTCGCGCGGCAGCGGCAGCGCGCCGCTGCCCGCCATTGCACCGAAGAGCACCGCGTTGATCACGGTGCCGGCGTCCTGCGCACATTGGCGCATGTCGAACAGCACCGCCTTGCGAGCAAGCACGCGCGCGGCGTCGAGCACGCGGCCGCTGTCGAAGCGCCCGTCGCCCATCTGCATTTTCTCCGCGGTGGCATAGATGCGGTGGGTGGAAGCGACGAGCGTGGTGCGCTCGGGGCTGACGAAGCCGCCTTGCATCGCGCGCGCGGCCTCGATCAGTTCCGAGGCGACCATGACATCGACGTTGCCGGGGCTCGGCGTGAGCGCCATCACCGGCTCCCTGCCGCCCAGCGCGGCGCGCGCAGCCGGGAAAATCTCCAGGTAATAGGTCGTGGCCCCGGTGCGCTGCGCGACGCCCGGAATCGAGGTCGCCTGCGCCGGAAAATCGCAAGCGTGCGCGGCGCTCATCAGCCAGTCGGCCAGCACGCCGCCGCCCTCGCCGCCGAGCGCGGCAATCAGAATCGTGAGCGAGCGCGGCGGGACGGTCATGCCGGCAGCACGGCATTGCGGATGCGGTCGAGGAACCGGTCCCACGCATTGGGGTTCTGCACGATCTCGGCGCGGTAGAACGACGGGCAGAGCACCGCGGCGTCGGCGTTCTCGCCGCACAGGCCGCAGCCTACACAGCCCTCGATCACGGTGGCCACCGGGTCCGAGCGCAGCGGATCGGGGTTGTCCTTGACCGTGAGGGTGGGGCAGCCCGAGAGCCGGATGCAGGAATGGTCCCCGGTGCAGGTGTCTTCGTCTACGCCGTACTTGACCCGAACCTCGCGCCGGCCCTGGGCGAGCGCGGCCGCGACCTGGGGCCGCAGCCGGCGCTGGCGCTCCAGCTGGCACTCGCCGTCGGCGATGATCACCTTCAGCCCCTTGTGGTCCGTGGACATCGCCTGCTTGAGGGTCGCGGCCACCGCGCCGACGCGGTAGTTGTCCACGGTGCGCACCCACTGCACCCCGACCCCCGCCAGCGCGCGCTCGATCGACTGGTCGCTCTTCGCCCTGGAGGAGAGCAGCTCCTGCGTCCCGGTCGCCGAGCTGTAGCCGTTCTTCATGATGACCAGCACCGCGTCGCCGGCGTTGAGCAGATTCGACGCAACCCCGGACAGGAGGCCGTTATGCCAGAAGCCGCCATCGCCCATGATGGCGAGCGGGCGGCGCTGCATCATCGGCGCCACCGCGGCGCTCGAAGCGAGGCTCATGCCGTAGCCGAGAATGGTGTTGCCCATCGAAAACGGCTCAAGCGTGGCGAAGGCGTGGCAGCCGATGTCGGCGGAGATGTGCGGCAGGCCGACCTCGCGGGCGGCCAGCTTGATCGCGGCGAATACCGGGCGCTCCGGGCAGCCGATGCAGAAGCCCGGCGGCCGCGCCGGCACCGGCGCGCCGAGCGCCGCACTCGCGTTCTGGCGCACACGATCCGCCCGCGCGAGCCATTGCGTGCCCGGTTCCGCGTCGACCGAGGGTTCGTGCCGCGCAAGAAAACGCGCCAATCCCCGCACCATGACCTCTACGGTGTACTCGCCGGTCATCTGCAGCAGGTCCTTGCCGTGGAGTCTCGCCGGCACGTCGCTCCGGCGCAGGAGCGTCGACACATCCTGCTCGATGAACTCGGGCTGGCCCTCTTCCACGACGAGCACCGCGCGCTTGCCGGAGCAGAACGCGCAGATTTCCTCCGGCACCAGCGGGTAGACGACGTTGAGGACGAGGATCGGCAGCCGCGCGCTGCCGAAGTGATCCGCGAGGCCGATCGCCTCGAGCGCACGCACCAGATTGTTGTACAGACCGCCCTGAACGATGATGCCGATGTCGCGCAGCTCGCCGCCGAAGTGCTCGTTCAGCCGTTCCTCGGCGACGAAACGGCGCGCGGCCGGCAGGCGGACTTCGGCCTTGACTTTTTCCTGCCGGAAGGTCGCGGGCGGGTGCGAGAGCTTGTCGTAGTCGAACGCGGCCGGCGCGGCGAGCTTGCGCAGCATGGAAATCGCCGGCGCCCGGTTGTCCCGGGCAAGGAACGACCCCTGCACGTGGCAGGCGCGGATGCGCAGGTCGAGAATCACCGGCGTGCTGGAAGCCTCCGACAGCTCGAACCCCTTTTCCACCATGCGCACGATGCTCGGCAGGTTCGGGCGCGGATCGAGCAGCCAGAGCTGCGACTTGAGGGCGATCGCGTGCGTGCGCTCGAGCGCCACGCTCGCCCCCTCGCCATAATCCTCGCCGGCCACGATCAGCGCGCCGCCCGTCACGCCCGCAGTCGAAAGGTACGACAACGCGTCGGCGGCGACGTTGGTGCCGACGATCGATTTCCAGGTGACCGCGCCGCGCACCGGGTAGCCGATCGAGGCGCCGAGCATCGCGGCTGCCGAAGCCTCGTTGGTGCAGGCTTCCACGTGCACCCCCAGCTCGTCCATGTAGCCGCGCGCCTGCACCATGACATCGAGCAGGTGGGATACCGGCGCCCCCTGGTAACCGCCCACGTAAGCGACGCCGGACTGCAACAGCGCCTTGGTGACCGCCAGGATGCCCTCGCCGCGAAAGGTCGCGCCTTCGCCGAGGTGGAGCGACCGAATCTCTTCAGTGAACTGGCGTTCCATGCATCAGCCCTCGCAGCCTGGCCAGAAACCGGTCCCACGCATTGGGGTTTTGCACGATCTCGGCGCGGTAGAACGACGGGCAGAGCACCGCGGCGTCGGCGTTCTCGCCGCACAGGCCGCAGCCTACACAGCCCTCGATCACGGTGGCCACCGGGTCCGAGCGCAGCGGATCGGGGTTGTCCTTGACCGTGAGGGTGGGGCAGCCCGAGAGCCGGATGCAGGAATGGTCCCCGGTGCAGGTGTCTTCGTCTACGCCGTACTTGACCCGAACCTCGCGCCGGCCCTGGGCGATTGCGGCCGCGACCTGGGGCCGCAGCCGGCGCTGGCGCTCCAGCTGGCACTCGCCGTCGGCGATGATGACCTTGAGGCCCGCCTCGGGTGTGGTCATCGCTTTCTTCAGCGTCTGCCTCATCTCGCCTACGTGATAGGAGTGCACGGTGCGCATCCACTTCACGCCCAGGCCGCCTAGCGCGCGCTCGATCGACATGTCGGCGGCCTTGTGCTCGCTGTGCTGCGCGGAGGAGGGCAGTTCCTGCGCCCCGGTGGCCGCGCTGTAGCCGTTCTTCATGATCAGCAGGATGCCGTCGCCCTTGTTGAACACTGCGTTCGCCACCCCCGAGGTGAGGCCGTTGTGCCAGAAGCCGCCGTCGCCCATGATGGTGACGGTGCGTTTGCCGAACATCGCGTGCACCGCCGAATTGGAAGCGAGCCCGAGACCGTAACCGAGCACGGTGTGGCCGATCTCGAACGGCGGCAGGGTGGCAAAAGTGTGGCAGCCGATATCGGCCGAGACGTGGTATTTGCCGAGGTCCTTCTCCACCAGCTTCATTGCCGCGAACACCGGGCGCTCGGGACAGCCGGTGCAAAAGCCCGGCGGCCGCGCGGGCAGTCCCGCGCCCAGCAGCTCGCGCGCCTTGTTCCTGGGTTGGGTGATCGACTGCAGTGCCTGAAGGCAATCGAGGAAGCGCGCGATGCCGCCGACCACGGCCTCGCCCGTGTATTCGCCCGCCATCGGCAGCACGTCCTTGCCGTGCACCTTGACCGCTTCGATGGCGTGGCGCCGCAGTGTGGCGAGCACCGCGTCCTCGATGTAGGCGGGCTGGCCTTCCTCTACGATCAGCACCGCGCGCTTGCCGCCGCAGAAGGCGACGATTTCCTCGGGGACGAGCGGGTAGGTCACGTTCAGGCAGTAAATCGGCACCTGGGTGGCGCCGAAAGCGTCGGCCAGGCCGAGCTGCTGCAGGGCGCGGATGGTGGCGTTATAGAGGCCGCCCTGGCAGACGATGCCGACATCCGAACGTTTACCGGCGAATACTTCGTTGAGATGGCGTTCGCGCACGAACCGGACTGCCGCCGGCCAGCGCACCTCGATCTTGTGCTTCTCCTGCGCATAGGTGGCGGGGGGCAGGCTGATGCGGGCAAAATCGAAATCCGGGCGCTCGAGGAAAGCCCGCTTGGAATAGCGCGCCGCGCGGTTCTTCCGGGTCGCGAACGTTCCCTGGACATGGCAGGCGCGGATGCGCAGCTCGAGCATCACCGGCGTGTTCGACGCTTCCGACAATTCGAACCCCTGTTCCACCATCTCCACGATCTTCGCCAGGTTGGGGCGCGGATCGAGCAGCCAGAGCTGCGACTTCATCGCGAAGGCGTGGCTGCGCTCCTGGATGATCGAGGCGCCCTCGCCGTAATCCTCGCCCAACACGATCAGCGCGCCGCCCTTGACACCCGCCGAAGCGAGGTTGGAAAGCGCATCCGACGCCACATTGGTCCCTACGGTGGACTTGAACGTCACCGCGCCGCGCACGGGATAGTTGATGGAAGCGCCGAGCATCGCCGCGGCGCCGGCCTCGGAGGCGTTCGTTTCCACGTGGATGCCCAGTTCGTCCAGGATGTCGCGCGCGTCGCTCAACACGTCCATCAGGTGCGAAACCGGCGCCCCCTGATAGCCGCCCACATAGGACACGCCCGACTGCAGCAGCGCCTTGGTCACGGCGAGGATGCCTTCGCCGCGAAAGATCGCGCCCTCGCCCAGCCTGAGCTGCTCCACTTCTTCCTTGAACGAGCGTTCCATGTTCAGCCGATCTTCGAAGGCAGCCAGGTCGCAACCCCGGGCACCAGGAAAATGACCATGAGCACGACCAGGCTGATCAGCACATACGGTACCACTCCGCGGTAGATGTGCACCATGGTCACCTGCGGCGGCGAGACGCTTTTCATCGTCATGAGGAGCAGCCCGTGCGGCGGCAGGAGCAGTCCGAGCTGCATGCAGATGAGGAACATCACGCCGAACCACACCGGATCGACGCCGAGCTGCTGCACCACCGGCATGAAGATCGGCAACGTGATCAGCATCATGCTCACCTGGTCTACGAAAACGCCCAGCAGGATCAGCACCAGCATCATCGCCGCGATGACCGCCTGCGGCGAAAGACCCTGGCCCACGATCGTGGAAACAAGGCCGTTGGATGCGCCCGAGAAACTCAGGATCTGCGAGAACGTGGTGGCGCCTACGATGATGAAGAGGATCATCCCCGAGATCGCCATCGTCCCTTGCAGCGCGGCGAGCAGGTTCGAGCGCGAGAGTGCCCGGTAGGCTGCGGCGAGCGCTACGGTAGCGAACGCGCCGATCGCGGCGGACTCGGTGGGCGTCGCCCAGCCCGCCGCCATCGACGCCACGACCAGCGCGAAGATCGATACCAGCCCGCCGCCATCGACGCCACGACCAGCGCGAAGATCGATACCAGCGGGATCACGTAGCGCACGAAGAGCCCGTACTTTTCCCAGCCGCGAAAGTTCTCGACGCGAGCGGCGGGCGCGAGCGCCGGCTCGAGCTTCACGCGGGCGACGATATACACGACGAAGATCACCGCCAGGATGAGCCCCGGGGTGATGCCGCCGATGAGCAGCTTGGAGATCGAGATCCCCGAGAGGCTCCCGAGCAGCACGGTGAGCGCGGAGGGCGGGATCAGCATGTCCACGGCACCGATCGCCATGATCGGCCCGGTGGCCATGGTCGGGTGGTAGCCGCGCGCGAGCATCACCGGCACCATCAGGCTGCCGAGCATCGCGGTGGTGGCGATGGTCGAGCCCGAGATTGCCGAGAAAACCGTGCCGGCGACGACCGCGACCACCGCGAGGCGACCCGGCACCTGGCGCACCAGGCGCTCGATGCCGTCGATCACGTTGACCGCGAGCCCGGTGTGGAACAGCACCTCGCCCATCAGGACGAAGAGCGGGATCGGCGTCAGCGCAAAGCTGGCCACCGACGCCACGGCATTGCGCGAAAGCTGCACCAGTCCCGCCTCGCCGCCCATCCACACCGCGGCGCCGACCAGATTGACGGCGAGGAAGGTGAACGCTACGGGCAGCCCGAGAAACAGCAGCAAGGTCGAACCGCCGAGCAGCAGCCAGGCCGCGAACTGCCAATCCATGTCAGGCGGAGGAAACCGCGTCCTCGCGCGGCGTGCGCGGGCCCAGCCACAGGCGCCGCATCCTGAAGAGCAGTTCCACCGACAGCAGCAGGAACGCCACCGGCAGCGGCGCGAGCGTCCACCATTCGGGCAGCACCAGCGTCTTGATCGAGATCGAGCCCTGCGAAAAACTCTCCCAGGCAGCGCGCGTGGCGTAGATCGCGACGCATACGCAGCAGGCGAGCGCGATGGCGTCGCAAAGCCACTCGCACGCCCAACCGGCCCGTGCGGGCAGCGCACGCAGCACGATGTCCACCCGGATGTGCCTGCCCTCGCGCAGCAGCCAGGGCGCGGCGAGCATCGTGACGACGTAGAGCGTCGTCTCCGAGAGTTCGTTCGACCAGGGCAGCCCCTGCACGCCCGGGATGAGCGCTACGTTGCGCAGGAGCACGTCGGCGCAGATCATCAGCGTCATCGCGCCGAGCAGCGCGCAGGCTGCGAGCGCGAACGCCTCCAGCACCTTTCCCCAGGCGAGCGAGAGGCGCTCCAAGGGCTACTTCCGGGTGAACAGCTTCTGCATCTGCGGGCCGTACTGCGGCGAGAGCTTGATGATGCCCGCCCAGCCCGTGTCGTAGGCCTGCTGCACGTATTTCTTCGAGGTCGGTTCGTCGAAGCGGATGGTCTGGATTCCCGCTGCCGCCTGGCGTTTGATCTCCTCCTGCGCGTAGGCTTTCCAGAAGTCGTTGCGCCCTTCGAAATTGAGCGCCTGCAGCTGCAGGAATTCGCGCTGCTTGGCCGTAAGCGCGCGCCATTTCTTCAGGTTGACGATGAGCGAGACCTCGGCGTCGTAGAAGCCGGGATCGACGCGGTACTTGGTCTTTTCATGCCAGTTGGCGTCGAAGATTCCCCCCACCGGCCAGCCGTAGCCGTCGACCACGCCGCGCTCGAGCGCGGTGTAGACCTCGCCGGGCGCGGTCTGCATCACCGTCGCGCCCATCGAGCCGAAGAAGTCCCGGTAGACCGGCGTGATGCGGATCTTGAGGCCCTTCAGATCGGGCGCCGTGATCGGCTTGTTGATGTAGAGGTGAAACGGCTGGTTCTCTACGATGCGGGCGAGGTAGAACATGTTGCCCTTCTCGCCCCAGATCTTGTTGACGAGGGCGAGCGCGCCGTTCCGGC
>MERE01000212.1 GCA_001771975.1 Betaproteobacteria bacterium RIFCSPLOWO2_02_FULL_68_150
CATCGCAGGCCAGCGGCGTAGCCAGCGGCTCGAGGCGCACCAGCGCGGATGCCACCTTCGGGGGCGGCCGGAAGGCGCCGGCAGCGACGTTGAAAAGGCGCCGCATGCGAAAGCGCACCTGCAGCATCACCGAAAGCCGGCCATACGCCGGTGTCGAGGGTTGCGCCACCATGCGCTCGACGACCTCGCGTTGCAGCATGAAGTGCGCGTCGCGCACCTGGCCGGCATAGCGCGCAATCCTGAACAATAGCGGCGTGGAAATGTTGTACGGCAGGTTTCCGACCACGCGCACGTCCGGCGCCAGCGCGCCGAAATCGAAATCGAGCGCATCCGCGCAGTGCAGCGTCAGCCGCTCGGAAGAAAACTCGGCTGCCAGTCGCGCCGCAAGATCGCGATCGATCTCGATCGCCGTGAGGTGTGGCACGCGCGCGAGCAGCGCACGCGTCAGGGCCCCCTCGCCCGGACCGATCTCGACGATTCTCTCGCCCGGCGCCGGAGCGACCGCCTCCACGATCCGCGCCAGCACACCCGGGTCGTGCAGGAAGTGCTGCCCGAACCGCTTGCGCGGCCTTATTTGTCCTCCAGCCGGATCTCGACGTAAGTGCGGTCGCGCAACTGGCGCAGCCACTCCTGGTAGGCCTCCTCGGACTTGCGCTCGCGCAGCGCCTGGCGCGCCGTGAGCCGCTGGCGTTCCGCCGGCGGGGCGCCGGTGCGGCGCTCGAGCACCTGGATCAGGTGCCAGCCGAACGGGGTCTTGACCGGCTGGCTGATCTCGCCCGGCTTGAGCGCATCCATGGCGCGCTCGAATTCCGGCACCGTGTCGCCGGCGAACACCCAGCCCAGATCGCCGCCGCGCGTGGCGCTCGCATCGGCGGAATGCAGCCGCGCCAGAGCGGCGAAATCGCCGCCGCCGGTGACAACGCGTTCGCGCAGGTCGGCCAGCCGGTGGCGCGCATCGGCCTCCGACACCACCTCGCTGGTCTTGACCAGGATGTGACGCAGGCGGGTCTGCGCGAGAACCTGGTCGGCGCCGGCGCCGCGCCGCGCGATCAGCTTGACGACGTGAAACCCTGCCGGACTGCGCAAGACCTCGCTCACCTCGCCCGGCTTCATGGCGCGCAGGGCGCTGGCGAACATGTCCGGCAGGCGGTCCGAGGGGCGCCAGCCCATCTGGCCTCCCTGCAACGCGTCGCCGGCATCGGAATAGCTCGCTGCAAGCGCCGCGAAATCGCCGCCGGCACGCGCTTCGGCGAGCACCTTTTCGGCGCGCGCTCGCGCCTGCTCGATGCGCTCCGGGCTCGCCTGGTCGGGCAGGCGCATCAGGATGTGCGCGATGTTGAAGTCGGCGCGCTCGCTGCGGCCGGCCGTTTGCTCCTCGAGAAACAGGTCGATCTCGGTTTCGCTCACCTCGATGCGCTCGTCGACCTCGCGCTCGCGCAGGCGCTGCATGGCGATCTGCTGGCGCAGCTCCTCGCGAAAGCGCGCCAGCACCACGCCGTCGACTTCGAGCGCGCGGCGGAACGCGGCGAGCGTCATGTTGTTGCTCTCGGCGACGCGGTCGATGGCGCGGTCGAGCTGCAGCTCGTCGACGCGGATGCCGCCCTCGGCCGCGAGCTGCAGCTGCGCCTTGTCGATGATCAGCCGCTCCAGCACCTGGCGCTCGAGCAGCGCGCGCTCGGGCAATGCGGTGCGCTGGCGGCGCAGTTCGCGCTCGGCCAGGGCGACCCGCTCGCGCAGCTCGCTGGCGGTGACCACTTGCTTGTTGACCACGGCGACGATGCGGTCGACCATCAGCGACGTTGGCGTTGGCGCCTGCGCCTGGACCTGCGCCGCAAGCGCCAGCGCGCAGAGCGGGACCGCAAAGCGGTGCATCATCTTTCAGAATACCTGTTCGAAGGGCAGGCGCGGCCGCATGCTCGGCGGCACCAGATCGCCCGCGCCCGGATTGGTTGACGCGTAACCGGGGACGTGGCGTTTGAGAAAATCGGTCACGTCGCCCGACTGGATGCCGCCGAAACCGTTGAACTCGAGCTGGAACATCAACACGGTCGAGGTGGTCTGCGCCGCGGCCTGGAGACGCTGGAACACGGTCCGGAACACCCAGCAGCCGGCATTGTATTCGATGCCCGCGATGCCTTCGAGCAGCTGGCGTTCGAGCAACGAATAGTTGTAGCGCCCGATGGCATACCAGCCGGCGCTGAGCGGCCACTGCGCGGCGATATCGATCTGACGCAGCGCGTCGCGGTTGAAGCGATAGCTTGCGCTGACCAGCTTGGCGATCTCGGGGGTGTAGCGCACCGCCGCGCTGTAACGCTCGGTGCGCGAGCGCTGCAGGTTGTACTGCGCGGCGCCGTCGAAGCTCCAGCCCTGCGCGAGCCGCCCGCCCACCGAAGCGAGCAGGTCGGACTGCCCGCGGCCGCGCAGCGGCGCGGCGGGCGTCAGCCCGACGCGCTCGGATTTCAGATAGAGGCGCTGCCCGATGGTTGCGCGCAGCACTTCTTCGCCGCCGGGCCCGAGCAGGCGCGAAGTCGCGGCCAGGGTGAGGTGATCGGCATCGCCGAAGCGATCGCCGCCGACAAAGCGATTCTCGCTGAACAGTTGCGCGTAGTTGAAATCCGCCAGTCCGGTATCGAACAGCGGCACCGTGTCCTGCGCGCGATACGGCGCGTAGACGTAATACAGGCGCGGTTCGAGGGTCTGCGTGAGCGCTTCGCCGAACCAGCGCGCGCTGCGCTCGAAGATCAGTCCGGCGTCGGCGCTCGCCCACGGCACCGATACACCCTGGCGCTCGGGCTGCCCGGGCGCAGTGCGCGCGAGGCGGTACTCCGCGTGATGCACACCGAACCTCGGAATGACGAAATGCCCCGGCGCCGCAAGCGGCAGCGCGAGACTCGGATGCAACGAGACGCGCGTGCCCTCGACCAGCGAATGATGCGTGAAGCGAACGTATTCAGCGGGCACCGTGACGTCGAGCCGGCCGCCCACGCTTTGCCGCAACAGCGCGGCATTGAGCTGCGGCACGCGATGATAGGGGCTGACGATCGGCGCGAGCGGGTCCTGCAGGGTCTGGAAACCCTGCACGCGGGCCTGCAGCGCATAGCTCGTGTCCCCGATGCTGCCGTGGTACTGGCTGAACGCCTCGCGCAACAGGTTGCCGGTGGTGATCTGGCGCATCTGGGTTCCCAGATCGACGAAGTAGCGGTCGTCCGACACCTTGTTGAAATCGAGCCGGCCGGTCCAGTCGGGCGCCAGCTGCTGCTCATGCTTCAGCGTCAGGCCGCTGCGCCGCTCGCCCAGCACCTTGTCCTCGGGCAGGTATTCCCAGCGCAGGTCACCGGCATAGGACCGCTCCAGGTAGCGATACTGCGTCTTGAGCTGCAGCCCGCGCTTGCTCATGGTGACCGGGGTCAGCAGCAGGTCCTGCTCCGGCGCAATGTTCCAGTAGAAGGGCACCCCGATCTCGAGGCCGCGACGCGTGTTCTGCGAGTAATGCGGCGTCAGCAGGCCGGACTTCCGGCGCCGCTCGAGCGGAAACGTTGCGAACGGGACGGCGAACAGGGTGGTGTCGAAAAACCTCAGCCGCCCGTCGCGCATGCGGCCTTCCTCGATCTCGTAGTCGAGTTCGAGCTCGCGCGCCTCGAAGCGCCAGTCCTCCTTGCCCGGCTCGCAGGTGGTGAAGCTGCCGCCGACCAGCCGCAGCTTGTCCTTGCCGAGGAACTCCAGCCGCTCGGCGCTGCCGCGCGCGGTCTGCTCGCGCCGCATGATGAAGCCCGGCTGGTCGAATACCCCGGTGTCGCTGTTGAGGTCGAATTGGAGCCGCGGTCCGAAAAACCGGTCGCCGGCGCGCTCGATGCGCACGCCGCCGTCGGCCTCGACGCGGCCGAACTCGCGGTTGTAGCGCAGCGTATCGCTGTAGAGGTTGAGCTCGCCGCGCCGCAGTTCGACCTGGCCGCGTGCCGTGACCTCGAACTCCGAAACACCCTCGATACTCAGCGCCTCGATGGTAGTCGGGCCCGCGGGCATCGCCGGCGACGCTGCCAGCTGCGCCCAACCGTGCGGCGCGCCCAAAACCAGGAACGACAGGAGCGCGAGCCCGGTTGCGCAAACGAGGGGGCTCCGCGCGCGGCGGTGCTGCATGCGAGGTGGATTCAATGCAAGATTGGTGGGTGCTAAAATCGCATAATTCCGACCCACGCGCAATCGCAATCGAGCAACGTGGATTTCCGGCTCACCGCGCTCGAGCGCTGGCTCGGCTCCCGCTTCGGCGACACCGCTTTCACGCTCGCGCCGGCCTCCGAGGACGCGAGCTTCCGGCGTTACTGGCGCGCGCGGCTCGCCGACGGCCGCAGCTACATCGCGATGGATGCCCCCCCGGAGCGGGAGGATTGCGGCCCGTTCGTGCATGTCGCTGCCCTGCTGCGCGCCGCGGGTGTCCACGCGCCGCAAGTGCACGCCGAGGACCGCGCTCAAGGGTTCCTGCTGTTGACGGACCTCGGTGACACGACCTTTCTTGCCGCGTTAAGCGAGCGCGACGCCGCGCCCCTGATGCGCGACGCCACCGAGGCGCTGCTGCGCTGGCAGCTCGCGACGCGGCCCGGCGAACTGCCGCCCTACGACGAGGCGCTGCTGCGGCGCGAGCTGGCGCTGTTTCCGCAGTGGTACATCGGCCGCCATCTGGGGCGCACGCTCGACACCGCCGCTCGGCGTTCGCTCGACGAGGTCGGCACGCTGCTGGTGCGCTCGGCGCTCGCCCAGGCGCAGGTCTACGTGCACCGCGACTACATGCCGCGCAATCTGATGCTGTGCGATCCCAACCCCGGGGTGCTCGATTTCCAGGACGCCGTGCTCGGCCCGATCAGCTATGACATGGCATCGCTGACACGCGATGCCTTTCTCAGCTGGGACGAAGAGCAGGTGCTCGACTGGACCGTGCGCTACTGGGAAATGGCCAAGCGCGCCGGGTTGCCGGTCGAGCGCGACTTCGCTGAATTCTGGCGCGCCTTCGAGTGGATGGGGCTGCAGCGCCACCTCAAGGTGCTCGGCATATTCGCGCGCCTCAGCCATCGCGACGGCAAGCCCGGGTATGTCGCCGATACGCCGCGCTTCGTCGGCTATGCGCGCGCCGTGGCCGGGCGCTATGCACCGCTGGCGCCGCTGGCGCGGCTGTTCGACCAGCTCGAGGGCTCGGCGCCGCGGGCGGGGTATACGTTCTGAGGCGGTGGCGAGGAATGCGGAGGGTGCACGCGATTGGGCGTTTAACGATGTCTCCCGAGCTGATCCAGTGGCATGAACGCCACTGAATCAGCTCGGCAGAGGTGTGAAAGGCAAACCCGTGTCGCTCAAGGGAAACCGTGCGGGCCGATTTTGCCTTTCCATCTCTGCCGACCTGGCGCGGTACTTCTGCGCCAGGTCGGCAGACCCATGAGAGCCAAATTGCGCGCCACCCTTCTTGAAACTGACCCGGTGATCGAGCGATGAAAGCCATGATCCTCGCCGCCGGCCGCGGCGAGCGGCTGCGCCCGCTCACCGACCGCGTGCCCAAGCCGCTGCTCGAGGCCGGCGGCAAGCCGCTGCTCGCCTGGCACCTGGAGCGGCTCGCGCAAGCCGGCTTTCGCGACATCGTGATCAACGTTTCGCACCTCGGCGAATTGATCGAGCGGCGCTTCGGCACGGGCGCGGGCTTCGGCGTCACCATCGCCTGGTCGCGCGAGGCGGCGCCGCTCGAGACCGCGGGCGGCATCGCGCAAGCCTGCGCTCTGCTCGGGAGCGAGCCGTTCCTGCTGCTCAACGCCGACATCTGGTGCGACTACGATTTTTCGCGCGCGAGGGGTCTGCGACTCGAGACGCGGCTCGCTCACCTGGTGCTGGTGCCCAACCCGCCGCACGCGCCGCGCGGCGATTTCTCGCTGCGCGCCGGAACAGTCGGCAACGAGGCCGCGCCGCGCTACACTTACGCGGGCATCGCACTGCTGGCGCCACGCCTGGTTGCAGGGGTGAGCGCCGGCGCAAAAGCGCCGCTCGCGCCGCTTTTGCGCGCGGCGGCTTCACGGGCGGAAATCTCGGGCGAACTGTTCCAGGGAATCTGGCGCGATGCGGGCACTGCCGGGCGCCTTGCCGAACTCGAAACGCTGCTGCGCGATGCGCGGATGAACCACGATGAAGATGACCGATTTTGAACCTGCCCGCTACGTGGCGCGGCGGCGCCGGCTCGCCGCCGCCGTGGCCGAAGGCGTCGCCGTGCTGCCGACCGCGCCGGAGCGCGTGCGCAACCGCGATTCCCACTACCCGTACCGCTTCGACAGCCATTTCTGGTACTTGAGCGGGTTCGCCGAGCCGGAGGCGGTGCTCGTGATCGTCGCAGGCAAGGAGCCCAGAAGCCTGCTTTTTTGCCGCGAGCGCAGCGCGGAGCGTGAAATCTGGGACGGTTTTCGCCACGGCCCGGAGGCCGCTTGCGAGCGCTTCGGCTTCGACGCGGCGTATCCGATCGCGGCGCTGGACGAGCAGATGCCGAAGCTGCTTGCCGAGCAGCCGGCGCTCCACTATCCGGTCGGCGTCGATCCCGCCTGGGATGGGCGCGCCATGAAATGGCTCAACGCGGTGCGCGAGCAGGCGCGTGCCGGAGTCGCCGCGCCGCAGCGCCTGCACGACGTGCGCGCGCTGCTCGACGAGATGCGCCTGCTCAAGGACGCGGGCGAGCTGGGCGTGATGCGGCACGCGGCGACGATCTCGGCCGCCGCGCACCGGCGCGCCATGCAGGCGACGCGCGCCGGGCGCTTCGAATACGAGATCGAGGCCGAGCTGCTCTACGAGTTCCGGCGCCGCGGTGCGCAGTTTCCCGCCTACTGGCCGATCGTGGCCGGGGGCGCCAATGCCTGCGTGCTGCATTACGTGTCCAACAACGCGGCCCTGCGCGACGGCGACCTGCTGCTGATCGACGCCGGCTGCGAGCTGGACGGCTACGCGGCCGACATCACGCGCACCTTTCCGGTCAGCCGCCGTTTTTCGCCCGCGCAGCGCGACGTCTACGAACTGGTGCTCGAGGCGCAGCGCGCGGCGATGTCCCGGGTGCGCGCCGGCCGGCGCTGGAATGAACCGCACGAGGCGGCGGTGCGCGTGCTCGCGCAGGGCATGCTGGATCTGAAACTGCTCGCGGGATCGCTCGACGAAGCACTCGAGAAGGAGACCTACAAGCGCTTCTACATGCACCGCACCGGACATTGGCTCGGTCTCGACGTGCACGACACCGGCGACTACAAGCTCGCCGGCGAGTGGCGTGCGCTGGTTGCCGGAATGACGCTTACCGTCGAGCCCGGGCTCTACATCCGCGCCGCCGACGACGTGCCCGAGGCGCTGCGCGACATCGGCGTGCGCATCGAGGACGATGTACTGGTGACGGATGGTGAATGCGAGGTGCTCACCGCCGCAGCGCCCAAGAGCATCGCCGACCTCGAGGCCCTGATGCGCGATGTCGCCTGAGATTGCGATCCACGGCGCCGGACCGTCGGGCTGCACGCTCGCGCTGCTGCTGCACGACGCCGGCCGCGCGGTGAGGCTGTACGAGCGCCGGCCGCGCGGCGCCGCCGCGGGCGCGCCGCGCCCGATCGCGCTCTCGTTCGCGAGCCGGCTGATTTTCGAGCGCGCCGGCCTCTGGCGCTCGCTCGCCAGCACGCCGATCGAAAACATCCAGGTGTCCCAGGCCGGGCGGCTCGGCAGAACGCACATCGACGCGCGCGACGCCGGGCTGCCCGCGCTCGGCTACGTGATCGATTACGTCGCGCTCGCGGCGGTGCTGCTCGCGCGGGTCGAAGCCGCGGGCATCGAAATCGAGTACGGCAGCGAATCCGATGCCGCGCTCGCGCCCGCAGCGCGTCTCGTGGTGCACGCCGAGGGCAGCACCGGCGCAGCGCGCGAGAAGCGCTACCCGCAGGATGCGGTACTTGCCCTGGTCGGCATCGAGCCGAGCGCCGGCCACACGGCCTACGAGCGCTTTACCACCGACGGCCCGCTTGCGCTCCTGCCGCTTGCGAACCGCTTTGCCGTCGTGTGGGGCACCGGCGTCGGACGCGCACGGCAGCTCGTGGCCGCCTCGGCGCCGGAGTTTCTCGACGCGCTGCAGCGGGCGTTCGGCGCGCGCGCCGGCCGGTTCGTCGCGGTGGAGGGACGCGCCGCGGTACCGCTCGTGCTGCGCGTGCGCGAAGCCCGCACCGGCGATCGCACGGTGTACGTCGGCAATGCGGCGCAGACGCTCCATCCGGTAGCCGGGCAGGGGCTCAACCTCGGCCTGCGCGACGTCTGGGAGCTGGCGCAGGCGGTGCGCGTCGCGCCCGATGCAGGCGATGCGCAGGTGCTGCGCACCTATGCGGCACGCCGCCGGCTCGACGCCTTCGTTACGACCCGGCTCACGGATCTGCTGGCGGGCCTGTTCCTGGGCGCCAATCCGGTTGCCGGCGCAGCGCGCGGCCTCGCCATGATCGCGCTCGATGCCTGCGTGCCGGCGCGGCGTTTCTTTGCGCGCCGCATGATCTACGGCGCTTCAGCGCTGCCGTAAAAGCGGTTAGAATCCGCTTCCCTTCGCACAACCACTCCGCTACTTCCGGTTTTTACATGCGTCTCGGTGCGCACGTCCTGCGCAACGCTCTGTTCGTTGCCCCGATGGCGGGCGTGACCGATCGTCCGTTTCGCGCCCTTTGCCGCCGCTTGGGCGCCGGGCTGGCAGTCGCCGAAATGGTCTCGGCGCGCGCCGAGCTGCGCGGCACGCGCAAATCGCGGCTGCGGCTCGAACATCAGGGCGAGCCGGCGCCGGTCGTGGTGCAGATCGTAGGCGCCGATGCCGCACAAATGGCCGACGCGGCGCGCTACAACGTCGACCAGGGGGCGCAGATCGTCGATATCAACATGGGCTGCCCGGCGAAGAAAGTCTGCAACGTCGCGGCCGGCTCGGCGTTGCTCGCCGACGAATCGCTGGCGGCACGCATTCTCGCGAGCGTGGTCGCGGCCGTAGCCGTGCCGGTGACGCTGAAGATGCGCACCGGTCCGGATCCGGCGCGCCGCAACGCGGCGCGTATCGCGCGCATCGCCGAGGATTCGGGCGTGCAGCTGCTGGCGATCCATGGCCGCACGCGCGCCTGCGGATTTTCCGGCGCAGCGGAGTTCGCCAGCATCGCCGCGGCCAAGGCGGCGGTGCGCATTCCGGTCATCGCCAATGGCGACATCGGATCGCCGGATGACGCCCGCCGCGTCCTGGCGCTCAGCGGCGCCGACGGCATCATGATCGGACGCGCCGCGCACGGCCGGCCCTGGATCTTCCGCGAGATCGAGCACGAACTGGCCACCGGCACGCGCCTCGCGGCGCCGGGACTGCCGGAGATGCGTGCCGTCGTACTCGAGCATCTCGAAGCGCTGCACGCGCTCTACGGCGAACCACAGGGCGTGCGCGTAGCGCGCAAGCACATCGGTTGGTACGTGCATGCGCTGCCCGGCGGCGCGGCATTCCGCCAGGAGGCCAACCGGATCGAAACCGCCGCCGGGCAATTGCGCGCCGTGCGCTCGTTCTTCGATCGACTGGCCGATTGCGCGAACGACCCCGGCGGCCTCGCGGAGGACCGCGCCGCATGAGCCGCAGCAGCGACCTCGCTGGCGCCGTGCGACGCGCGCTCGAGCGCTATTTCCGCGACCTCGAAGGCGAGAAACCGACTGCCATCTACGACATGGTGATGAAGAACGTCGAAAAGCCGATGATCGAGACCGTGCTCGGCAAGGCGGCGGGCAACCAGACGCTCGCCGCCACCATGCTCGGCATCGATCGCAATACGCTGCGCACGAAGATGCGCCGCCACCGAATCAAGTGAACGCGGTCAGGCTGGCGCTGATCAGCGTCTCCGACAAGGCGGGGATCGTCGAGCTGGCGCGTGCGTTGCAGACGCTGGGGGTCTCGATCCTGTCCACCGGGGGCACTGCCAGACTGCTCGACAAGGAAGGCGTGCGGGTCACCGAAGTCTCGGCGCATACCGGGTTGCCGGAAATGCTCGACGGGCGCGTCAAGACCCTGCATCCGAAAATCCACGGCGGCATCCTCGCGCGCCGCGACGCCCCCGCGCACATGGCGGCGATCCGCAGCGCCGGCATCGAGCCGATCGACCTGATCGTGGTCAATCTCTACCCGTTTCAGGCCACGGTGGCCGATCCTGACTGCCGCCTGGAAGACGCGATCGAGAACATCGACATCGGCGGCCCGGCGATGCTGCGCGCCGCGGCGAAGAACTACAGCGGCGTCGCGGTGGTCGTCGACCCCGCGGACTACGGCAAGGTGCTGGACGAGATCCGCGCCACCGGGCAGGTCGCCGAGGCGACGCGCTTTGCCCTCGGCAAGAAGGTGTTCGCGCACACCGCTGCGTATGACGGCGCGATCGCCAATTATCTGTTCGCGCTCGACGCGCAGCACCAGCCGCGCGCCTATCCGGAGGTGCTCAACCTGCAGTTTCACAAGGTGCAGGACATGCGCTACGGCGAAAACCCGCACCAGTCGGCCGCGTTCTATCGCGACGAAAAACCCGTTGCGGGCAGCCTGGCGAACTATCGCCAGCTGCAGGGCAAGGAGCTGTCCTACAACAACATCGGCGATGCCGACGCGGCCTGGGAATGCGTCAAGAGCTTTCCGGAGCCCGCCTGCGTCATCGTGAAGCACGCCAACCCCTGCGGCGTCGCAGTGGGCGAGAATCTGCGCACTGCCTACGACAAGGCGCTCCAGACCGACCCGCTGTCGGCCTTCGGCGGCATCCTCGCCTTCAACCGCGCGCTCGACCGCGTTACCGCCGAGACCATCGGACGGCAGTTTGCCGAGGTCATCATCGCGCCGCGCGTCGAGCGCGATGCGCGCGAGTTCTTCGCCACCAAGCAGAATCTGCGCGTGCTCGAGGTACCGCTCGCGCATGAGGCGAACCGCTACGACTGCAAGCGTGTCGGCGGCGGCCTGCTGGTGCAGAGCCCGGACGCAAAGACGATCGCGCGCGCCGACCTCAAGGTAGTGACGAAGCGCCCGCCGAGCGAAGCGCAATGGACCGATCTGCTGTTTGCCTGGCGCGTCGCCAAGTTCGTGAAATCGAACGCCATCGTATTCTGCCGCGACGGCATGACGGTGGGCGTCGGCGCCGGCCAGATGAGCCGGGTGGACAGTGCCCGTATGGCTGCCATCAAGGCGCAGAACGCGGAACTGTCGCTCGCGGGTTCGGTGGCGGCTTCCGACGCCTTTTTCCCGTTCCGCGACGGCCTCGACGTGATCGTCGATGCCGGTGCGGCCGCCGTGATCCAGCCCGGCGGCAGCCTGCGCGACGACGAGGTGATTGCCGCCGCCGATGAGCGCGGTGTCGCCATGGTGTTCACCGGCGTGCGCCACTTCCGGCATTGACGAACCACGATGCATTGCAAAGCAGCACGGGTGCTGCATTGCAATGCCAGATTTCGGGAAAACCGTGAAACTCTTGGTGATCGGTTCCGGGGGACGCGAGCACGCGCTGGCATGGAAGCTGGCGCAGAACCCGCGCGTGCAGAAGGTTTTCGTCGCACCGGGCAACGGCGGCACGGCCGCCGAGACCGGGCTCGAGAACGTGGCGCTCGGCGCGATTCCCGAGCTGATCGAATTCGCCAGGCGCGAAAGCGTCGGCCTCACGCTCGTCGGACCGGAGGCGCCGCTCGCGGCGGGCATCGTCGACGCGTTCCGCAAGGCGGACCTGCGCATCTTCGGACCGACGCGCGCCGCGGCGCAGCTCGAAAGCTCGAAGGACTTCGCCAAGCAGTTCATGGTGCGCCACGCGATCCCCACTGCGCGCCATGCCACGTTTACGCGCGCTTCGGAAGCAAGGGCCTACATCGAGCGCCAGGGCGTGCCGATCGTGATCAAGGCCGACGGTCTCGCGGCGGGCAAGGGCGTCGTGGTTGCGGGCACGGTCGACGAAGCTCTGGCGGCCGTCGATGCGATGCTCCTGCGACAGACGCTGGGCGACGCCGGGGCGCGCGTGGTCATCGAGGAATGCCTGACTGGCGAAGAAGCGAGCTTCATCGTGATTTGCGACGGCAGCCATGCTCTGGCGCTCGCCACCAGCCAGGATCACAAGCGCTTGCGCGACGGCGATGCTGGGCCGAACACCGGCGGCATGGGCGCGTACTCGCCGGCGCCGGTGATCACGCCGGAGGTTCACGCCCGCGTGATGCGTGAAATCATCCAGCCGACGCTGCAGGGCATGGCGGCGGACGGCGTGCCCTACTCCGGCTTTCTCTACGCCGGCCTGATGATCGACGCCGCCGGCAATCCGAAGACGCTCGAATTCAACTGCCGGCTCGGCGACCCCGAGGCGCAGCCCATCATCCTGCGCCTCAAGTCCGACCTGTTCGCGCTTCTCGAGCACGCGCTCGAAGGCTCGCTTGACCGCGCCGAGGTCGAATGGGACCGTCGCGCGGCGCTGGGCGTGGTGCTCGCTGCGGCAGGCTATCCGGAGGCTCCGCGCATGGGCGACCCGATCCAGGGCCTGCCCAAGGCGAACGACGCGTGCCGTGTGTTTCACGCCGGCACGCGCCTGGAGGGCAAGCAACTCGTGACCCACGGGGGCCGTGTCCTGTGCGTCACCGCGCTCGGCGATTCGCTGCGCGTGGCGCGCAGCCGCGCCTACGAGGCGGCAGCGTCGATCCGCTTCGACGGCATGCAGTTCCGCAAGGACATCGGACACCGTGCGCTGAAGCGCCCGTGAACGTGGATATCGAGGGGGTCCAGGAGTATTTTCTGGCGCTTCAGCAGCGCATCGTCGCCGCGCTCGAGGCGCTCGACGGCAACGCGTTCCGGACCGACTCCTGGCAGCGGCCCGAGGGCGGCGGCGGCACGACGCGAATGATCGAGGACGGCGCCCTGTTCGAGCGCGGCGGGGTCAATTTTTCGCGCGTGCAAGGTTCCGCCCTGCCCGCCTCAGCGAGCGCCGGCCGGCCCCAGCTCGCCGGCCGCCGCTACGACGCGTTGGGCGTGTCGCTGGTGCTGCACCCGCGCAACCCCTACTGCCCCACGGTGCACATGAACGTGCGCTGCTTCGTTGCGGCGCAAGCGGGCGCGCAGGCGATCTGGTGGTTCGGCGGCGGCATGGACCTGACGCCCTGCTATGGCTTCGAAGACGATGCGCGGCACTTCCACGCCACCTGCAGGCGCGCGCTCGAGGGCTTCGGCGCCGATTGCCACGCACGCTACAAGCGCTGGTGCGACGAGTACTTCCATCTGAAACACCGGGCCGAGCCGCGCGGCGTCGGCGGAATTTTTTTCGATGACCTCGCTGAGCCCGATTTCGACACCTGCTTCGCGCTGGTGCGCTCGGTAGGCGATCATTTCCTGGCCGCCTACCAGCCGATCGCAGAGCGGCGGCGGAATACCGTCTATGGCGAACGCGAGCGCGCCTTCCAGTGCTTGCGCCGCGGGCGCTACGTCGAATTCAACCTGGTGCACGACCGCGGCACGCTGTTCGGGCTGCAATCGGGCGGCCGCACCGAGTCGATCCTGATGTCGCTGCCGCCGCTCGCGGCGTGGCGCTACGACTGGAAACCCGAGCCCGGCTCGCCGGAAGAGAAGCTCTACACGGATTTCCTGAAACCGCGCGACTGGGTCTGACGCCGGATGTTAGGATTCGGTCATTAGCCCCACCGAGACCGACGCATGCCAATCATTTCGCTTTCTCCGGCACAGCAACGTCGTCTGGAACAGCTCGCTCGAGACGCGGGGCGAACGCCGAAGGCCATGCTCAAGTTTGTGTTGCGCGACGGGTTCGACGCCTGCGATGAGGATCTCCGGGAGAGCCGTGCCGCGGATGTGGAGTTCCTTGCAGGCAAGGGCGTCAGGCACGGGGACGCCATGAGGCGTGCGCGGAGCGCGGTCGAGGCCACCTATCGTGCTACGGTTACGACCCCTTGCACTCCATCGTAAATCATTACGACGTTCTGAAGAAACGTGCGCCCGAGGAGAACCTGATGCGCTTGCCCGCCACTGACGAGGTGAACTCCCGTGAAGCGCCCGAACTGACCAAACCGAATCACCGGCATGTCGATGTAGGCAAGGTAGACATTGTGGGTCGTTACGCCGCCGACACCTGAACACTTGGTCTGATCGATGACGGTTAGCCCAAGACGCTGAGCGAGCTGATCGTCGATACACGATTCGATCGCGCCGGTATCGATGAGCGCCCATACGGGCTCGTTCGGATGGTCTGGATGTAATCGGGCTGGGTCCTCCGTGGGCAGATCCAAATGCCCGACGATTACTGCTATGGAGGGACCTGTTGCGACAAGGTAATCGCTCCTGCCCGTCTTTGGCGGACAGGTTGAATTCGCGTCAAAGAGGGGCACGCGCGGGCTGCAGCAGAGCACCCACTGGCAATGGTTGCACTTCCGCTGCCCCGACTTTACGAATCAAGTAAGGCCCGCGGCCGAATTGCTTCACCGCCTCTCGCGCAGCCGCATCGAAGGTGTCAAAAGCGCCCACGAGCTTGCCGTCTTTTACGATGACGTGTTTGCCCATGTGGTGTTTTTCCAAATCTGCACGCATGGACTCAAAGGCTTCGATTTCGCGCTGAATCGGCTCCGCAGTCATGGCCTTCCTCGTCAAGGTGGCGGTACTTGGAGGGGAATTATAGGCGCAGATAGCCGCACTTCAACGGAGAAATTCCCTCATTGGGAGACCCTGTTCTCGCGAATACGCCCAAGCGTTGTCGCGTCAGGGACTACCGAAACCCAAGTAGAGGCGAGCGTCAGCCGATCGCGCGCGCCTGCGCCTCGGTGTCGATATCCACGTGCTGCCACCAGTCGGCCCAGAACGGCGGCCGCCGGAATCCGATCACCCACGGCTGACTCAGGTCGTTCAGGATGCGATGCACGTGGAACCGGTACGGCGCGTACGCAATCAGGATCTTGCTAGCGCGGACGAAATACTCCCGCCGCTCGGGGCCATCGGGCAGCGTTTTCATACGCTCGTAGAGTCGGTCGAACTCGGGCAGGCGAAAACGCGCAAGATTCTGTCCGCCGATGTCAGGGCTGTAGCCGCGCGCCAGCACGCTCTGGCCGTCAGGCCGGTCGGCCGTCAAGCCAACGCCCCAGATCATGAATTTTCCGGCACGCGCCTGCTTCAACTGTTCCGGCCAGGGCGCGGTCTTGAACGCGATCCTGAGGCCGAGTGCCTCCATGTTCTTCTTCCACAGCTCGTCGAACTGGCGCGAAATCTGATCCGGTTGGGTCGAGTATTCGAGCACCAGCGGCGAACCGTCGGGCAGTTCGCGCCAGCCGTCGCCGTCGCGATCGAGGTAGCCGAACATGTCCAGCAGCGCGCGCGCCCGCGCCGGGTCGTAGTCGCCCATCTCGCTGCGAAAGGCGGCGTCATAGCCATAGGTGAGCGGCATCATCGGCGACTGCGCCGGGATCGCCTGCTTGCGTCGCAGCAGGCGGATCTCCTTGTCGATATCAGTGCCGAGATTGAGCGCGCGCCGCAGCGCGACTTTGTCGGGCGTATAGCCGCCCAGCACGGGATGCTCGACGTTGTAGACGGACATCGTCACATCGGCCGCCAGCACACGGTACAGCCGGATGCCGCGCCGCGCCAGATGCGGTGCGAGCTTGCCTTCGGGAACCACGAGATTGGCAAAATCGAGCGGCGTGCCGTATAGCACGTCGTGTTCGTAATTGGCAAACGCCAGGTAGCGCGGCTGATTCTCCTCGATCACCGAAATCTCGACCCGATCGACCAGCGGCAGGCGCCGGCCGCGCAGGCGCTGCGCCACCTGCTGCCCCTCGAGATCGTCCGCATTCGGTTCGGCATCG
>MERE01000213.1 GCA_001771975.1 Betaproteobacteria bacterium RIFCSPLOWO2_02_FULL_68_150
CACCGCGCCGCTGTAGAGGCCGCGCTTCACCGGCTCGAGTTCGTCGATGATCTGCATCGCGCGCACCTTGGGCGCTCCGGTCACGGTGCCGGCGGGGAAACTCGCCTTGAATACGTCCACGGCATCCAGCCCGGGCGCGATCCGGCCTTCCACGTTGGAAACGATGTGCATCACGTGCGAGTAGCGTTCCACCACCATCTTCTCGGTCACGCGCACCGAGCCGGTGACGGCGACGCGGCCCACATCGTTGCGCCCGAGATCGATGAGCATGACGTGCTCGGCGCGCTCCTTGGGATCGGCGAGCAGCTCGCCGGCGATGCGCGCGTCGTCTTCGGGGGTTGCACCGCGCGGCCGCGTGCCGGCGATCGGGCGCAACGTGATGGTCTCGCCCGACAGCCGCACCAGGATCTCGGGCGATGCGCCGATCACGTGGTGATCGCCGAAATCGAAGTAAAACATGTACGGCGACGGATTCAGGCCGCGCAGCGCGCGGTACAGCTCGAGCGGCGGCGCGGCGAACGCCCGCGAGCTGCGCTGCGAGATCTGCACCTGCATGCAGTCGCCCGCATACACGTATTCCTTCGCCCGCCGCACTGCGGCGACGAACTGCTCCTCGGTGAACGAGCGCGTGACCGGCGCGTTGGCGGCCACGGGCGGGCGCACCGCCGGCGCCAGCACCATCGCTTCGGGTAGCGGCGCCGCCAGGCGCGCGAGCAGTTGCGCCAGGCGCTCGCGTGCCGCGCGATACGCGCCCGGCTCGCGCGGATCGGCGTACACCACCAGGGTGAGCCTGCCGCGCAGGTTGTCGACCACCGCCAGCTCGTCCGAGACGAGCAGCAGCATGTCGGGCGTACCGAGCGCATCCGGCTTGCCGCCCTGCAGCGCGCGCGGCTCCACGTGGCGCACCGTTTCGTAGCCGAAATAGCCGACCAGCCCGCCGCCGAACCTGAGCGCCGCGGGTGCCGGCGCGACGTGCTGGCGCTTGAGCCAGGCGCGCGCGAAATCGAACGGATCGGCTCCTTCGGCACGCTCCAGGCACACGTCGTTGCCGCGCGCATCGCGCAGCAGCCGGCGCACCACCCCGTGACGCGCCTCGATGCGCTCGGCGCAGGCGAGACCGATGAACGAGTAGCGCCCGAAGCGCTCGCCGCCGACCACCGACTCCAGCAGGTAGGTGTAAGGCCCGTGCGCGAGCTTGAGGAAGACCGCGAGCGGCGTGTAGAGGTCAGCGCGGGCTTCGGCAACCACCGGCGCGCGCGTAAAGCCTTGCGAGGCGAGCTTGAGAAAATCCTGCTCCGTCATGGATGAAACGCTCCGCACGATCCAGACAACCGGGAATTGCGACTTGCGGCCTGGAGTTCGGCGCGCTACCCGTGCCGCCCGGGTGCGCGCTGCAGGCTAGCGGCGCCAGCGGCGCCAGTCGCGCCGGAGCGAAATTGCGAGCAGATTGCGGAGGGAACTCACGATGCGGCGCACTATACCATAGCAAGCCGCGCGCGCATCTCGCGGATCGTCGCCGCGTAATCGCCCGAGCCGAAGATGGCCGAGCCGGCGACGAAGGTATCGGCGCCCGCCGCGGCCACAGCGGCGATGTTGTCGACCTTCACGCCGCCGTCGACCTCGAGCCAAACGTCGCGCCCGCAGCGCTCGATACGGCGCCGCACCTCCGCGATCTTGGGCAGCACCGCGGCAATGAACTGCTGGCCGCCGAATCCCGGATTCACCGACATGAGGAGAACGAGGTCGAGTTTGTCCAGCGTATGGTCGAGCCAGGCGAGTGGCGTAGCAGGATTGAACACCAGTCCCGCCTTGCAACCGCATTCGCGGATCAGGGCGATGGTGCGGTCCACGTGATCGGACGCCTCCGGATGAAAACTGATCAGGTTTGCGCCCGCCGCCGCGAAATCCCCGACCAGGCGATCCACCGGCTTCACCATGAGGTGCACGTCGATCGGCAGCTTGACGTGCGGCCGGATGGCTCCGCACACGAGCGGCCCGACCGTCAGGTTCGGCACGTAATGATTGTCCATGACATCGAAATGGATCAGGTCGGCGCCGGCGGCTTCTACCGCGCGCACTTCATCGCCCAGGCGCGCGAAATCGGCGGACAGAATCGACGGGGCGATGCGAAACGCCATGGCGCAGGCAGTTTACAATGCGTTTTTTCGGAAAGTCACGCGCTGCGTTGCGGCGCACGGCGCCGGCGCGCAGCGTTGACCCCATGGCGCAGGAAAAGCGTTATCAGATCGCCGTCAGCGCGAAGACCCGATATCTTGCCGAGCAGTCGGACGAGGCGGCCGGCCGCTACGTGTTCGCCTACACGATCACGATCCGCAACGCGGGCAGCGTCACCGCACAGCTGATCAGCCGGCACTGGATCATCACCGACGCGCAGGGCCTGGTGCAGGAGGTGCGGGGGATGGGCGTGGTGGGCGCCCAACCCGTACTGCGTCCGGGGCAAAGCCACGAATACAGCAGCGGCACCGCAATCGCGACGCCGGTGGGCATCATGCGCGGCAGCTACCAGATGGTGGCCGAGGACGGCACGCGGTTCGACGCCGACATCCCGGAATTCACGCTGTCGGTGCCGCGTGTGCTGCACTGACGCGGAATTTGCAGTTCCCATCTCTCCGGTTTTCCGGAGCAGGCTCCGGAAAACCGCAGACCGGGGAAAACCGTTGACGCGCCCGCGCCTGCCAAACTAGTCGTCCTTTCGCTTGCGCGGCCAAGTCCACCACAAGATGAGTCCTGCGATCGCCAGGACCACCGCCATCTCGAGATAAATGACCCACATCGCGCGTTCGCTGGCATCCGCTCTCGGGGCGATTGTACTGATCGCCGCCTGCCAGCACCTGCCGGTGCCGGGCGAACCACCGACCGCCTGCCCCGCCTGCCCGGTTTGCCCGAAGTGTCCTCCCGCAGTCGTGCCTGCGCCGCGCGAGGCGCGTTTCGAGGCGGTCGAATTTTCCGCGCTCCCCGGCTGGCAGACGGCTGCGCTGGCGTCGAGCCTGCAAGCATTTGCCAGCGGGTGCGGCAGAATCGCGCCGTCGCACGCGCTCGAGCGCGCGTGCGACGCGGCGACGGCGCTTCCCGCGCAAGACGAAAGCGCTGCACGCCGCTTTTTCGAGACCGAATTCGCGGCCTTTTCGATCGTTGCGCCCGATGGAACCGTCGAGGGATTGATCACCGGCTACTACGAGCCCGTCCTCACCGGGAGCCGCACGCGCGGCGCGATGCACCGCTACCCGGTCTACGGCGTCCCGGACGACCTGGTGGTCGTTGAACTGGCAGGGCAATACCCTGATCTGCGCGGTATGCGCCTGCGCGGCCGCCTCGAAGGGCGCCGGCTGTTGCCGTACTGGTCGCGCGCCGAAATCGACGGCGGCAGGCCGGAATTCACGGCCCCGGTGCTGGCGTGGCTCGCGGATCCGGTGGAGCTGTTCTTCCTGCAGATCCAGGGGTCGGGGCAAATCCGCCTCGACTCGGGCGAGCGCATGCGGGTCGGATACGCCGACCAGAACGGCCATCCGTACCGGTCGCTCGGCCGCCATCTGGTCGCGCGTGGTGAGCTCAAGCTCGAGCAGGCGTCGATGCAAGGCATCAAGGCGTGGGCGCTCGCCAATCCGGCGAGGCTGCAGGAGGCGCTCAACGTGAACGCGAGCTACGTTTTCTTTCGCGAGATCGCGCCGGAGGGCGACCCGGTGGGTGCGCTCGGCGTGCCGCTCACGCCGGGCTACTCGATCGCGGTGGACCCGCGTTTCGTCCCGCTCGGGGCGCCGGTCTTCCTCGGTACCACGTACCCCCTTTCGACGCGCCCGCTGGAACGCCTGATGCTGGCGCACGATACCGGCGGCGCGATCCGCGGCGCGGTGCGCGCCGATTTCTTCTGGGGCAGCGGCGACGACGCCGGGACGCAGGCGGGACGGATGCGCCAGCAGGGCCGCCTCTGGCTGCTGTGGCCCCGCGGGGTCGCGTTGCCGAAGTAGGTGCCTGCGGGAAGGAGAGTGTCCGCGATGATGCGGACGGCGGTGCAGATTTTGCAGTTCACCGATATCTCGGCTTTTCCGGAGCAAGCTCCGGAAAAGCCGAGACATATGGAAACCCATGATGCCCGAGCGCCGCACCCACGACGCGATAACGAACCGCTACTTCTTCGCCTTCTGCGCCGTGGCGTCGTCCAGCAGGCTGCGCAGCTGCGAAGCACTCGGGCCACCGCGCACGCGCTCGCCGTTGGCGAGAAAGATCGTCGGCGTGGAGCGCACGCCCAGCTTGCCGCCGAAGGCGAGGATCTTGTCGATCGGCGTCTCGCATTTGGCGCTCGCCGCCGGGGGTTTGCGCCGCTGTGCGAGATCGAGCCAGGCCTTGACCCGGTCCGGCGAACACCAGACGGCCCTGGAATGATCGGCCAGATCGGGCCGGATCACCGGGTACATGAAGTAGTGGATGGTGATGTCGTCGAGCCGGGCGAGCGTTTTCTCGAACTCCAGGCACGCCGGACAGTAGGGATCCGAAAACACCACCAGCGTTCGCTTGCCGCTGCCGCGCTGCACCTTGATCGCAAGCTCGTACGGGAGGCTATCCATGCGGACGGCCGAAGCCTGCCGCAGGCGATCTTCCGTGAGATTGCGGTCGGTCTTCGCGTCGATCAGGTCGCCCACGATGATGTGCGCGGCCTGGGCATCGGTGTAGACGATGCGCAGGCCGTCCGCGCCACGGAAGCGCACCTCGAACAGGCCGGGCACGGGCGTCGCCAGCACGCCCTCGACCTTGGCACCGCCGAGTTTCGCTTCGATCACCTGCCGGATAGCAGCCTCGTCGGCGCGCACGCAGGTCACCAGGGACAGCGCGGCGAGGAGCAGCAGGCGGATCGCGTTGATCGGCATGGTTCAGTGCATTGCCTGGCGCATGAGCAAGTTCTTCAGCGTCGATAGCCGGTCGGTCAGTGCGAGGCCCGCGTTGCGCAGCCAGGCAAGCGGCGCACCCGGCGCGTCGAACAGCCAGAACAGGCCGTGCACCGCGGCGCGCATGGCCAGTATATCTTCGGCGCGCGCGCGCTCGTAGCGACGCAGGACCCGCAGCTCGCCGGGATCGCGGAATGGTTCGCGCGCTGCAAGCACCTGCACCAGCTCGCGCGCATCCTGAAAGCCGAGATTTGCGCCCTGTCCGGCGAGCGGATGCACCACGTGCGCCGCATCGCCGACCAGAGCCACGCGCGGCGCGATCATGCGCTCTGCGATCAGACGCCTCAGGGCAAAGCCGCGCGCGGGCGTCACGAGTGAAAGTTCCCCGAGCGCGCTGCGCGTGGCCTGTCCTACGGCGAGCGCCAGCGCCGCCGGTTCGAGCGCCAGCAGCTGCGCGGCTTGCGCCTCGGCGGTCGACCACACCATCGAAACGTGGTCGCCCGGCAGCGGCAGCAGCGCCAGTACGGGTCCGCCCAGGAACCATTGCTGCGCGATGTTCTGGTGCCGATGCTGGCAGGCGAAATTCGCGACCACCGCGACCTGCCCATAGCCGCGCTCGTCAACGGCAATGCCCGCTTGCTCGCGTACCCGCGAGCGCGCGCCGTCGGCTCCCACGACGAGGTGCGTTTCGAGCACACCCCCTTCCTTCAATGCGAGTCGCGCCCCCTCGCTCCGAATCTCCAGCCGCTCGCACGCCGCCGGCGTAATGACATGCAGCCGGTCCTGGGTCTCGAGGCCCTGCCAGAGCGCGTCCTGCAACAGCCCGTCTTCCACGATCCAGGCCAGCTCGCTCGCCCCGGCGCGGTACGCGTCGAACTCCATGACCGAATGGCCGTCGTCGCCATGGACGCGCATGGCATGCACAGGCGTGATGCGTGCCTCGGGCATGCGCTGCCAGGCTTGCAGCGACGCAAGAAAGCGCGCGTTTCCGGGACTGATGGCGTAAATGCGCGAATCGAATCCGGCGCCCGGCGGTACCGGCCGTTCCTGGGCCACGAGCGCCACGGCAGCGCCGCGCAGGCCGCGCGCCAGAGCAGCGCCCACCAGCCCCCCGCCCACCACCACCACGTCGAAATTCATGCGCCGATTGTATGGCGGGCGCCAGCGTACCCCGGGCGTCGCGAAAGGAATAAGATGGGCGGCCTGTGCTTACCCGTCGCGCCCAGCGTCGAAGTTCCGCATGCTTGACCGATCGGCACCCGAAGGCCAAAATGCGCGCCCTTTTACCAGTGGCGAATTAGCTCAGCTGGTTAGAGCAGCGGAATCATAATCCGTGTGTCCGGGGTTCGAGTCCCTGATTCGCCACCAACTCCCTTTTGCATAGAGCACCAGCGCCATGAGCCGGATCGCGAAACTCCTGTACGCCGCCGCAATGCTGCTGGTGCTTGGCACGACCGCCGTATGCGCCCAGGTGCGCAGCGTCCCTGCGGAGGCCAAGCGCGGCCTGATCCGGCACCTTCAGGCGATGACCGTTGAAATCAACGGCCAAGCGATGCTGCTCGCGCCGGGAGCGCAGATCCGGGGTGCCGACAACCTGATTGTCCTGCCGGCCGCGGTGCCGGCCGGGTCGCTGGTCAAATTCACGCTCGACGCGCAAGGCCAACTGAGCCGGGTCTGGATCCTGACGGCTGAGGAAGCCGCACGGCCCGACCCGCGCAGATAGCATAGACCGACGCACTGCGCCGCTGCGGGTTCCGTCCCGGCGCAGCGCGCAAACGCGAGGGAAAACCGCTTATGGCCGGCAAGCATTACATCCGCACCTTCGGCTGTCAGATGAACGAGTACGACTCGGCGCGCATCGCCGAAGTGCTCCGGCAAGCCGGCGCTGCGCAGGCTGCGGCGCGGCCGGAGGACGCGGACATCATCGTCTTCAACACCTGCTCGGTGCGCGAGAAAGCCCAGGAAAAGGTGTTTGCCGATCTCGGACGCGTGAGGCACCTGAAGCGCGCCAACCCCGCGCTCATGATCGCGGTGGGAGGTTGCGTTGCCAGCCAGGAAGGCGGCGCCATCGTGCGGCGCGCGCCGTTCGTGGACGTGGTGTTCGGACCGCAGACCTTGCACCGCCTGCCCGAGCTGCTCGCCGAGCGGCGTGCCTCGGGCCGGCCGCAGGTGGACGTGAGTTTTCCCGAGATCGAGAAATTCGACCGCCTGCCGGCACCGCGCGCGGACGGCCCCACCGCGTTCGTCTCGATCATGGAAGGTTGCAGCAAGTACTGCACCTTCTGCGTCGTGCCCTATACGCGCGGCCCCGAAGTTTCGCGGTCCTTCGAGGACGTGCTCGCGGAGCTCGCCGCGCTGGCGGCGCAGGGCGTCAGGGAAATCACGCTGCTCGGTCAGAACGTCAACGCCTGGCGCGGCGTGATCGATGGCGCGGCGGCGGATTTCGCCGAGCTGTTGCGCTACCTCTCCGACCTCGACGGCATCGAGCGCATCCGCTACACCACCTCGCATCCGCGCGAGTTCTCGCAACGCCTGATCGACGCCCATGCCGGCATCGGGAAGCTCGCTGCCCAGGTGCACCTGCCCGTGCAATCGGGTTCCGACCGCGTGCTGGCGGCGATGAAACGCGGCTACACGGCGCTCGAGTACCGCTCGATTGCGCGCCGCCTGAAGCGGGCGCGCCCCGGCTTGAGCCTGTCGTCGGACTTCATCGTCGGCTTTCCGGGCGAAACGGACGCGGACTTCGAGGCCACGCTCAGGCTGGTCGCCGAGGTAGGCTTCGACGACGCGTTCTCCTTCGTCTACAGCCCGCGCCCCGGGACTCCGGCGGCGGATTTCGCCGACGCGACGCCGCCGGAGGTGAAATCGGCGCGCCTGCAGGCGCTGCAGGCGGCGCTCGGCGCGCAGTACCGCTCGGCCAACGAGGCGATGGTCGGCAGCGTGCAGCGCGTCCTGGTCGAGGGCGCATCGAGGCGGCACGCGGACGAGCGGTGCGGCCGCACCGAGAACAACCGCGTGGTGAATTTCGGCGGCGCTGCCGAGCTGGCCGGCCGCTTTGCGCAGGTGCGCATCACCGCGGCGCGCTCGCATTCGCTGCGCGGCGAACTCGTGCATGCGCCCGACTAGAGGTCGCGAGGTCCGTCCGGCGAGCCCACGGCCGCTGGAGCTGCGGTTCGATCCGATCGACAATCAGCGGCTGGCGCGCCTGTGCGGGGCGCTCGACGCCAACCTGCGCCAGATCGAATCCGCGTTCGATGTCGCGATCGCCCGCCGCGGCGCGCGCTTCCTGGTGCGCGGTGAGCCCAGGCAGGCGGCGCGGGCCGCGCGCGCGCTGGAGCACTTCTATCCCAAAGCGACCGACGATCTGACGCTGGACGATCTGCAGCTCGGGCTTACCGAGCTGATGCAGGGCCTCGCGCCGCCCAAGGCGTCGGACGAGCGGCCGCAGCTGCTGACGCGCCGTCCCGACCTGCACGGGCGCACGCCGCATCAGGTCCAGTACATCGAGAACATACTCGCGCACGACATCACCATCGGCATCGGTCCCGCGGGAACCGGGAAGACCTATCTTGCGGTGGCCTGCGCGGTCGATGCGCTGGAGCGCGACAAGGTCAAGCGCATCGTGTTGGTGCGTCCCGCGGTCGAGGCCGGCGAACGCCTCGGCTTCCTGCCGGGTGACCTGGCGCAGAAGGTGGACCCCTACCTGCGGCCGCTGTACGACGCGCTTTACGACCTGATGGGGTTCGACAAGACCGCCAAGTTGCTGGAGCGCGGCACCATCGAGCTGGCGCCGCTCGCCTACATGCGCGGCCGCACCCTGAATCATGCCTTCATCATCCTCGACGAGGCCCAGAACACGACGCCCGAGCAGATGAAAATGTTCCTCACCCGCATCGGCTTCGGCGCCAAGGCGGTGGTCACGGGCGACGTCACCCAGATCGACCTCGCGCGCGGCCAGAAGAGCGGCCTGATCGAGGCGCGCCGTATCCTGAGCGAGGTGCGCGGCATCGCCTTCACCGAGTTCAGCGCCGTCGATGTGGTGCGACACCCCCTGGTCGCGCGCATCATCGATGCCTACGAAGCGCATGCAGCCGAACCGCCCGCGGTCTAGCGCGGCTCGCGTCGCGGTTCAGATCGCGTGCCGCGCGCAGGGGCTGCCGAGCGCACGCCGGCTGCAGGCACTGGCGCGCGCCGCGGCGGCAGGCGGCGCGCAAATCACGCTGCGCATCGTCGGTGCGGCCGAAAGCCGCCGCCTCAACTCGGCTTTTCGCGGACGCGAGTACGCCACCAACGTGCTCGCCTTCGACTACCGCGCGCCCGCGCCGGGCGCGCGCCGGGCTGCTCAGGGCGACATCGTGCTTTGCCATCCGGTGCTGGTGCGCGAGGCGCGCGCGCAGCGCAAGCCTCTCGCCGACCACTACGCGCATGTCGTCGTGCATGGGGTGCTGCACCTGCGCGGCTACGATCACGCGCGCGGCGCCGGGGCCCTGCGCATGGAGCGCAGCGAAGCGCGCATCCTGCGCCGCTTCGGCGTCGCCGATCCCTACTTGGTAACATAGCCGCGCAGCGCCCCCCGCCCGATGCGCGATCTGTCACGCTCCAAGCTGCTTGAACGGCTGTCCACGCTGCTCCTGCGCGAACCGCAGGATCGCGACAGCCTGACGCGGCTGCTGCGCGCTGCGCACCGCCGCAACCTGCTCGACGCCGATGCGCTTTCGATCATCGAAGGCGCGCTCGCGGTTTCCGAGATGCAGGTGCGCGACATCATGATTCCGCGCGCGCAGATGGACGTGATCGACATCCACGCCAAGGTCGAGGAGTTCATCCCGCAGGTGATTTCGACCGCGCACTCGCGCTTTCCGGTGATCGACCAGAACCGCGACGATGTCATCGGCGTGCTGCTCGCCAAGGATCTGCTGCGCCATTACGCCGGCGAGGAGGAGTTCAACGTGCGCGAGATGCTGCGCCCGGCGGTGTTCGTGCCGGAATCGAAGCGCCTCAACGTGCTGCTGCGCGAGTTCCGCGCCAGCCGCAACCACATGGCAATCGTGGTCGACGAGTACGGCGGCGTGGCCGGACTGGTGACGATCGAGGACGTGCTCGAGCAGATCGTCGGCGAGATCGAAGACGAGTACGACTTCGACGAGGCGAGCGACAATATCCTGGCCGAGCCCGGCGGCCGCTGGCGCGTCAAGGCGCTGACCCAGATCGCCGACTTCAACGCCGCCTTCGGCACCGCCTTTTCCGACGCGGAGCACGACACCGTCGGCGGCCTGGTCATCAACCAGCTCGGCCGGCTGCCCAAGCGCGGCGAGACGCTCGGCATTTCCGGCTTCAGGTTCCAGGTGCTGCGTGCCGACAGCCGGCGGGTGTACACGTTGATCGTGGAGAAGCCGAAGGCGTGACGAAATCGGGGTCAGAGCCCGATTTGCGCGGGCGATGGCAAATCGGGCTCTGACCCCGATTTTCCCGATTTTCGCGGCGTTCCTCGCGGGCACCGCGGCGGTGGCGGGGTTCTCGCCGTTCGACCTGTTTGCGCTCGCGCTGGCCGCGCTCGCAGTGCTGATTCATCTCTGGCAGCGCGCGCCGGCGCCGCGCGCTGCGTTCTGGCTCGGCTTTGCCTTCGGCCTCGGCTTTTTCCTCGCCGGCGTGTCCTGGGTTTACGTCAGCATGCATCGCTTCGGCGGCATGCCGGCGGCGCTCGCCGCGCTGGCGACGCTGCTCTTTTGCGCGTTCCTCGCGCTCTTTCCGGCGTTGGCCGGACTGCTGCAGGCGCGCCTGCGGACGACGCCTGCGCTGCGCGCAGCGCTTGCGATTCCGGCGCTCTGGACGCTCGTCGAGTGGCTGCGCGGCTGGATTCTGACCGGTTTCCCGTGGCTCAGCGCGGGTTACGCGGCGATCGAGTCGCCGCTTTCAGGCTACGCGCCGGTAGCCGGCGTGCACGCGGTCTCGTTCGCCTTCCTGGCGGGCGCGGGGCTCCTCTGGTGCGTGGCATGCGGACAGGCAAGATGGCCCGCCGCGGCCGCCCTGGCGCTGATCGTCGGCGGCGGCGCGGCGCTGCGCGCGGCGGACTGGTCGGAGCCGGCGGGCGAGCCGCTCAGCGTGAGCCTGGTGCAGGGAAACATTGCGCAGGACCTCAAATTCGATCCGGCGCGCTACGCGCGCACCCTGGAAACCTACGCCCGGCTCGCCGGCGAGAGTCGCGCGCGCCTGATCGTGCTGCCCGAAACGGCAGTGCCGCGATTTCTCGACCTGGTCGAGCCCGCGGTTCTCGCGCGGCTCGAAGCGATCGCGAAATCGAATCGCGGCGACCTGCTGCTCGGTGTGCCGGTGCGCAACGCGCCCGGGTCGTACTTCAACAGCGTGTTGAGCCTCGGCAGTTCGCCGCAGCAGGTCTACCACAAGGTGCATCTGGTGCCGTTCGGCGAATTCATCCCGCCGGGATTGCGCTGGATCAATGCCGTGCTGACGTTCCCGCTGTCGGATTTTTCGCCCGGTTCGCCTGATCAGCGGCCGCTCGCGGTGGCAGGCGAGCGCGTCGCCGTGAACATCTGCTACGAGGACCTGTTCGGCGCCGAGATCCGGCGTCAGTTGCCCGAGGCGACCCTGCTCGCCAACGTCTCCAACGTCGCCTGGTTCGGCGATTCGCTCGCACCAGCGCAGCATTTGCAGATCGCACGCATGCGCAGCCTCGAGACGGGCCGCATGCTGCTTGCCGCGACCAACAGCGGCATCACCGCCGTCATCGATCGCGACGCACGCGTGCTGGCGCAGTTGCCGAAGTTCGTGCAGGGTCGGCTCGATTTCACGGCGCGCGGCTACCGCGGCGCGACGCCCTACGTGCGCTTCGGCGATGCGCTCGCGCTCGGCGCCTG
>MERE01000214.1 GCA_001771975.1 Betaproteobacteria bacterium RIFCSPLOWO2_02_FULL_68_150
CCGCTACGGCATCTGAATCTTGCCGCCGCCGGGCAGGCCGCCGGGGCCCATCGGCGGCATCCCGCCCTGCGGGATCACGATCGAGGATGCCGCCTGGCGGCGCAGGTCCTGCAACTCGCGCACCGTGCGCTCGATCGCCTTTTTCGCCTCGGGGCCGAATTGGAGCGCCGCCTCGGCGAGCGTTTTCGCCTCCAGCGCAAAGGTGATCGGCAGCGTGCCGATCTGGCTCATTACCTGGGTTTCGCCGACCCACTGGACTTCGCGCGCGGGATCCCGCGCACCGTCGCCCCTTACGGGCGTGAGCTTGCGGATGGTGCCGATCTTGCGATCGGTGTAGACCTCTTCCAGCCAGAGGTCGGTGGCGTCCATGACCGGCTCGGTCATGCGTTCGTCAGGGCGGGTTGCCATGGCTGCCTCAAAAAGGAACGGGAAAGCCTATGAGGATACTACGGCCGGACCCCGAAAAAGCTGCGGCCCGGGACGCACAGCGGTGCAGTTCCTCGACTTCCTTTTCCCAGCTCATCGGATCCTCAGAGTTTGAGCGCGATCACTCCGGCGAGCACCGCCGCGGCCCCCGCGAGGCGCGGGCGCAGATGCCCCTCCTTCAGCAGCCATGCCCCGATCAACGCGCCGAAGATGACCGAAGTCTCGCGCAAGGCCGCGATCACCGCCACCGGCGCGCGCGTCATCGCCCAGAGCGCGATGCCGTAGGATCCGACCACGAAAACACCGCCGAGCAGGCCGCGGCGCCAATGGCGCACGGCGTGGCGCGCGAGTTCGGCGCGCCGGCGCGCCCAGACCAGCAATACGTAGGGCAAGCCCATGACGAAGAACACCCAGCAGACGTAGCGCTCGGCGCCGCCCGCGGCGCGCACGCCGGCAGCATCGACCAGCGTGTAGGCGGCGATGATCACGGCATTGGCGAGGGCCCACGCGGTGGCCGCGCGCGAGCGGCGCCAGTCGAGGCCTGCCAGACCGAGCGACAGCACGCCGCTGCAAATCAGCAGCAATCCGGCCCAAGTCGCCGCGCCCGGCGCCTCGCCGAACCAGGTCGACGCGCTCATCGCGACGATGAGCGGGGCCACGCCGCGCATGATCGGGTAACCGTGCGAAAGATCGCCCGCCCGGTAGGCACCCGCGAGCGCAGTGAAGTAGCCTACGTGGATCACCGCGGAGGCCGCGAGCCACGGCCAGGCCGCGGCTTCCGGCGGGGACACCACGGCAAGGAAAGGCAGCACGGCGACGCTCGAGCCGAGTGCGACCACCGCAGTATCGAGCATCGGGTCGGAACCCGACTTGACGATCGCGTTCCAGGTGGCGTGCAGCAGCGCCGCGCCGAGCACGGCGAGCGTCACGCCGAGGCTCAACTCCAAGCGCCGGGCTCCACTCAGTCCTTCAAGCAGGCGTCGGGGTCGGCGGCCGCGTAGCCGAGCGCCGCGGCGACCTCGCGGCAGGTCACCTTGCCGCCGCAGACGTTCAGCCCGTTTTTCAGGTGCGCATCGGCGGCCAGCGCCGCGCGCCAGCCCTTGCCGGCGAGCGCCAGGATGAATGGCAGCGTGGCGTTATTCAGCGCGTAGGCCGAAGTGCGCGGCACTGCGCCCGGCATGTTGGCAACGCAATAGTGCACTACGCCATCGACCACATAGGTCGGGTCGGCATGCGTGGTCGGGTGCGAGGTCTCGCAGCAACCGCCCTGGTCGATCGCGACGTCCACGATCACCGCGCCCGGTTTCATGCCGCGCACCATCTCCCGTGTCACCAGTTTCGGCGCCGCGGCCCCGGGCAACAGCACCGCGCCGATCACCAGATCCGCGCTGGCGACGTGACTCTCGATATTGTCGCGGTTCGAGTACGCCGTGACGACGCGGGCGCCGAGCACCGCGTCGATGCGCCGCAGCGCATCGAGGTTGCGGTCGATCACTACCACGCGCGCGCCGGAGCCGACCGCCATCTGCGCGGCGTTCGTGCCGACCACGCCGGCGCCGAGGATCACGATCTTGGCCGGCGGCACTCCGGCCACACCTCCGAGCAGGATGCCCATCCCGCCCTGCTCCTTTTCCAGGCACTTGGCGCCGGCCTGCACCGCCATCCTTCCCGCGACCTCCGACATCGGGGCGAGCAGCGGCAATCCCCCGCCCGGCTGCGTTACGGTCTCGTACGCGATGCAGACCGCGCCCGAACCCACCAGGTCGCGCGTCTGTTCCGGGTCGGGCGCAAGATGCAGATAGGTGAACAGGACCTGCCCCGGGCGCAGCCGCTCGCGCTCGGCCGCCTGCGGCTCCTTCACCTTGACGATCAGGTCGGCTCGCGCGAACACTTCGGGCGCGCCAGCGGCGATGCGCGCACCGGCCTTTTCATACGCAGCGTCGGTCGCGCCGATGCCGCGGCCGGCATCATGCTCGACCAGCACCTCGTTGCCCCGCGCCACGGCCTCGCGCACCGACGATGGCGTCATCCCCACGCGGTACTCGTGGACCTTGATCTCCCTGGGGACGCCGATGCGCATGGACCGGATGATAGCGTGATGCAGCCGCGAGATCGCTGGGCGATCGTCGCCGGCAGCGGGTGGGAACGGTTCGGTGCGGGGGTAGAATTCCGCATCCCCTCAGGAGACCCCCGGAAATGAGCGCAGCGGCATCGTATTCCGTGCGTGACGGCATCGCCGTCATCACCATGAACAACCCCCCCGTCAACGGTCTGGGGAGCGCGCTACGCCCCGGCATCATGGACGGCATCCGCAAAGCCGAGGCTGACCCGGCAGTGAAGGCAGCCGTGATCTGGGGCTCGCCCAAGGTGTTCTCGGGCGGCGCCGATATCCGCGAATTCAACTCCCCGAAGGCATTCGCGCCGCCCTCCTTGCACGACATCATCGAAGCGCAGGACAGCATGAAAAAGCCGATGGTGGCCGCGATCGGCGGCTTCGCCATGGGCGGCGGGCTGGAGCTCGCGCTGGGCTGCCATTACCGCGTCGCGGCGCCGAAAGCGCAGCTCGCACTGCCGGAAGTGAAACTCGGCATCCTGCCCGGCGCGGGCGGCACGCAGCGCCTGCCGCGCATCGTCCCGGTAGCGAAGGCGATCGAGATGATGACCACCGGCAACCCGATCCCGGCCGAAAAAGGCAAGGAGCTGGGGCTGGTGGATGAAGTGGCGTCCGGCGATCTGCTGGAGGCCGCGATCGCTTTTGCAATAGAACTCGTCGCCCAGGGCAAGGGCCCGCGCCGCATCCGCGACATGAGCGCCAGGGTCGACGGTGATGTGAAAACCTTTTTCGCGCAGGCGCGCGAACAGGTGGCGAAGGCCTCGCGCGGCTATCCGGCGCCGCTCGAAATCGTGGCCTGCGTGGAAACCGCGTGCACGCGGCCCTTCGACGAGGGGCGCAAGTTCGAGCGCGAGCGTTTCGCCGTGCTGGTGGAGACGGGCGAGTCGAAGGCGCTGCGGCACATGTTCTTCGCCGAGCGGCAGACGACCAAGATTCCGGACGTGCCCGAGGATACGCCGACGCGCCCCGTGAAAAGCGCCGCGGTCATCGGTGCCGGTACGATGGGCGGCGGCATCGCCATGAGCCTGGTCAACGCGGGCATCCCGACCACGATCATCGAGGTGCAACAGGAAGCGCTCGACCGGGGGATCGCCACGATCAGGAAGAATTACGCAGCCACGGTGTCCAAGGGACGGCTCCAGCAGGAGGCGATGGACCAGTGCCTGGCGCTGATCACGCCGGCGCTCGATCTCGCCGCGGCGAAGGACGCCGACATCGTGATCGAGGCGGTGTTCGAGCGCATGGACGTGAAGCAGGAGATGTTTCTCAAGCTCGACGCGATCATGAAGCCGGGCGCGATCCTCGCCACCAACACCTCGACACTCGACGTCGACGCGATCGCCGCGGTGACGCGGCGGCCGCAGGACGTGATCGGCACGCACTTCTTTTCGCCCGCCAACGTGATGCGCCTGCTCGAAGTGGTGCGCGGCGCGAAGACCGGCAAGGACGTCCTGGCGACGACCCTCAAGCTGGGCAAATCGATCAAGAAGGTGCCGGTGGTGTCGGGCGTGTGCGACGGCTTCATCGGCAACCGCATGATCGAGAAGTACGGCCAGCAGTCGCTCTTTCTGCTCGACGAGGGCTGCAGTCCGCAGCAGGTGGACGGCGCCGCGCGAGAATGGGGCCTGGCGATGGGCCCGCTCACGATGGGCGACATGGCGGGACTCGACATCAGCTGGGAGATCCGCAAGCGCCGCTACGTCGAGCGGCCGAATTTCGTCTACTCGAAACTCGGCGACCGCATCTGCGAGCGCGGCCGCTATGGGCAGAAGACCGGCAAGGGCTGGTACCGCTACGAATCCGGCAACCGCAAGCCGCTCCCCGACCCGGAAATCGACCAGATCATCGCCGAGTACCGCAAGGAGATCGGTGTCAAGCCGCGGCAGATTTCGGATCAGGAAATCGTCGAGCGGCTGATCTACGCGCTGGTCAACGAGGGCGCGTACATCCTCGAGGAGGGCATCGCGCAGCGTGCCTCCGACATCGACATGGTGTACCTGACCGGCTACGGCTTCCCGCCCTACCGCGGCGGCCCGATGTTCTACGCCGATACGGTCGGCCTCGACAAGGTGCTCGCCGCGATCGAGGGATTCCGCAAGGGCTACATGGGCGAGGTGTGGAAGCCCGCGCCGCTGCTCGTCAAGCTCGCCAAGGAAGGCAAACGTTTCAACGGATAAAGCGAAGGAGACCGTGCCATGACCGAAGCAGTGATCGTTTCCACCGCGCGCACGCCGCTGTGCAAGAGCTGGCGCGGGTCGCTCAACATGACCCACGGCGCCAAGATGGGCGGGCACGTGGTGCATGCCGCGATCGAGCGCGCGAAGCTGGAACCGCAGGAAATCGAAGACGTGCTGATGGGCTGCGCCACCCCCGAAGGCGCCACCGGCGGCAACATCGCGCGCCAGATCGCGATCCGCGCCGGATTGCCGGTGACCGTTTCGGGCATGACGGTCAACCGGTTCTGCTCCTCGGGGCTGCAGGCCATCGCGCTCGCCTGCCAGCGGGTGATCGCGGGCGAGGGCGGCATCTACGTCGCCGGCGGCGTCGAATCGATCTCGATGGTGCAAAACGAAATGAACAAACACCATTTTCAGGACGAGTGGCTGCACCGCCACAAGCCGGAAATCTACTGGCCGATGCTGCAGACCGCCGAGTACGTCTCGCGGAAATACAACATTGCGCGCGACGTGCAGGACCGCTACGGCGTGCTGAGCCACGTGCGCGCGGCGAAGGCGCGCACCGAGGGCAGGACCAAGGACGAGATCGTCCCGATCACCACCAAGATGAAGGTGATCGACAAGAACACCAACGTCGAAACGATGAAGGAAGTGACGGCCGAGTTCGACGAGGGCATCCGCGCCGACACCACCTACGAGGGCGTGTCGCAGATCAAGCCGGCGATCGAGGGCGGTGTCATCGCCGCGGGCAACGCCAGCCAGTTTTCGGACGGCGCCTCGGCGCAGGTGGTCATGAGCGACAA
>MERE01000215.1 GCA_001771975.1 Betaproteobacteria bacterium RIFCSPLOWO2_02_FULL_68_150
GCCCAACATCGAGTGGCACGTGCAGCCCCTGTCGCTCGACAAGTTCGGCGATCCGCTGCATCCGTTTCCGGCCATCACGCCGAGCGTGTGCAACCTGCGGCCGAGCTCGCGCGGCTGGGTGCGCATCACCTCGCCCGACGCCTCCGCCCATCCCGAGATCAAGCTCAACTACCTCTCCGCCCCGGAAGACCGCAAGGTTGCGGTGGAAGGTATGCGTTTTACCCGGCGGATCATGGCGGCCAGGGCGCTCGCCAAGTATCGTCCTGAGGAGTTTCGCCCTGGGCCGGCTGCGCAGACCGATGCCGAACTGGAGCGCGCGGCGGGCGAACTCGGCACCACGATCTTTCACCCCATCGGCAGCTGCAAGATGGGCGCGGATCCGATGGCGGTGGTCGACGATGCGCTGCGGGTCCACGGCGTCGACGCGCTGCGCGTCGTGGATGCCTCGATCATGCCCCGCATCACCTCGGGCAATACCAACGCCCCGGCCTACCTGATCGCGGAAAAAGGCGCCCGAATGATCCTTGCCGCGCGGCATTGAACCCCGGCCGGCAACCCCCATCTAAGTCTGCGTTATCATTCGGCGCCCCTGGAGGCCCCAAGACCATGAAAAGAGTCATGCTGCTCATCGCCACGAACCTCGCGGTGATGGTCCTGCTGTCTATCGTCATCAGTATTCTCGGCATCGACCAGGCGCTCGCTCGCGAAGGCCTGCAGGTCATGCCCTTGCTGGTCATGGCTTCGATCTTCGGCTTCGGCGGCGCGTTCATTTCGCTCCTCATCTCCAAGCCGATGGCCAAGTGGTCCACCGGGGCGCGCGTGATCGACGGCACCGAAGGCTCGAGTCAATACTGGCTGCTCGAGACCGTGCGGCGCCTCGCGGAGCGCGCCGCAATCGCGATGCCCGAGGTGGCGATCTACGAGGGCGAGCCGAACGCCTTCGCCACCGGGGCGTTCAGGAACTCGGCGCTGGTCGCCGTCTCCACCGGGCTGCTCGAATCCATGAGCCGCGACGAGGTCGAGGCGGTGCTTGGCCACGAGATCGGCCACGTCGCCAACGGCGACATGGTCACGCTGACGCTCATCCAGGGCGTGGTCAACACCTTCGTCATTTTCCTGTCGCGCGTCATCGGCTATGTGGTCGACCGCATGATCCTCAAGAACGAACGCGGCTACGGCATCGGCTACTTCGTCGCGGTGACCGTGAGCCAGATCGTGCTCGGCATTCTGGCGTCGATCGTGGTCGCCTGGTTCTCGCGCCGGCGCGAGTTCCGCGCCGACGCGGCCTCCGCGGAGCTGCTCGGCTCGCCGCAGCCGATGGTGAACGCCCTCGCCCGTCTCGGCGGCCTGCAGCCGGGCGCGCTGCCGGCGTCGTTTCAAGCCTCCGGCATCAGCAACGCCCCAGGCTGGATGAGCCTGCTGTCGTCGCATCCGCCGATCGAGGAGCGCATCGCGGCGCTGCAGGCGCGCGGCGCCGGCCGCGTCTGACGAAGCGACACTGACGGCGTGACCCGCACCGGGGTTGCGCTGCTCGCAGGGCGCCGCAAAACCGGGCGCCCATGAAGCTCGCCGCGATCGTCCTGCTGACGGTTCTGGCGCATACCGGCTTCGTAGGCAGCCGGATGCTGGTGTCGCTCTTCGCCATCCATCGGCAGGCGTCGCCGTTCACGATCGGCGTCCTGATGGCTCTGTACTCGCTCCTGCCCATGCTGCTGGCCGTGTCCGCCGGCCGGCTCATCGACCGCGTCGGCACGCTGCGGCCGCTCGCGTGGTCGGGGCTGGCGCTGGTCGCGGGGCTGGCGCTGCCCTTCTTCCGGCCCGCCCTGGACGGGCTGATCGTCGCGGCGACGCTCATCGGCACCGCCTTCATGGTGGTTCACCTGTCGCTCAACCACGCGGTCGGCTCGATGGGCTCGCCCGCCGACCGCGCGGTCAACTTCAGCTGGTTTTCGCTCGCCTTCTCGATCGGCGGTTTCTGCGGTCCGCTGCTCGCGGGATTTTCCATCGACGCTGCAGGCCATCGGCCGACCTTCCTGCTGCTGGCGGCGTTTCCGGCCGCCGGCCTCGTGTTGCTCTATGCGGTGCGCCACTCGCTGCCGCACCGCCACGCACAGACAGCGGAATCGAGCGACCGGCGCATCACGGACCTGCTGCGCGAACCCCGCTTGCGCGAAGCCTTCCTCGCCAGCGCATTGCTCGCCATGGGCTGGGACCTGTATACGTTCGTGATGCCGATCTACGGCTCCGGCATCGGCCTGTCGGCGTCGACCATCGGGATCGTCATGGGCTCGTTCGCCGCGGCCACCTTCGCGGTACGCCTCCTGATGCCCATCCTCGCGCGCCGCGTGCGCGAATGGGCCGTGGTGACCGCGGCCATGGCGATCGCGGGCAGCGCCTACTCGCTGTTTCCGCTGGTCAGCCAGGTGCCGCTGCTGATGATGCTCTCGTTCCTCCTCGGCATCGGCCTGGGCTGCGCGCAGCCCATGATCATGGCGCTGCTCTACGCGGCCTCGCCCCCCGGGCGGCAAGGCGAAGTCGTCGGCGTGCGCACGACCCTGCTGAACGCAAGCCACACCCTGCTGCCACTGGCCTTCGGCGCGCTCGGCTCGGCGCTCGGCGGCATGGGGCCGGTGTTCTGGTTGATGACCGCGTGCTTGATCTCGGGCAGCGTTTTCGCGAGGCGGCGCGACCGCCTCGCGCGGTAGAATCCGCAGCGGAGCCATCGATGCTGATCCACCGCCCCGCGCTGACCCGCTTCCTCATCGAGCGTCAGCGCGCCGGCCTCATCAACGCCGATCTGCGCCTGCTGATCGAGACCTGCGCGCGCGCCTGCAAGGCGATCAGCGTGCAGGTGCACAAGGGCGCGCTCGCCAACGTGCTCGGCTCGGCCGGCACCCACAACGTGCAGAACGAAGAGCAGAAAAAGCTCGACGTGATTTCCAACGAAATCCTGCTCGAAGCGAACGAATGGGGCGGCAACCTCGCCGCGCTCGCCTCGGAGGAGATGGAAAAGCCGGCGCAGATCCCGCTGCCGCACCCGAAAGGCGAGTACCTGCTGCTGTTCGATCCGCTCGACGGTTCGTCCAACATCGACGTCAACATCTCGGTCGGCACCATCTTCTCGGTGCTGCGCTGTCCCAAGGGGCTCGATGAGCCGGGCGAGAGCGCCTTCCTGCAGCCCGGGCGCACGCAGGTGGCCGCGGGATTCGCGGTCTACGGTCCGTCGACGCTGCTGGTGCTGACGGTGGGCGACGGCACCCACGGTTTCACGCTCGATCCGTACATGGGGTCGTTCGTGCTGACGCACCCCGGGATTCGCATCCCGGAGGATACGGCGGAGTTCGCGATCAACGTCTCCAACATGCGGCGCTGGGAGTCACCGGTGAAGCGCTACATCGAAGAATGCCTCGCGGGCAAGGACGGGCTGCGCGGCAAGGACTTCAACATGCGCTGGGTGGCGTCGATGGTGGCCGACGTGTTCCGCGTGCTGTCGCGCGGCGGCATCTTCATGTATCCGCGCGACGCCAGGTACAAGGACGGGCGCTTGCGCCTGATGTACGAGGCGAACCCGATGGCGTTCATCGTGGAGCAGGCGGGCGGCGCCGCCACCGACGGCCACATCCCCATACTCGACGTGCAGCCGGCCTCGCTGCACCAGCGCGTGGCGGTGATTCTCGGCTCGAAGAACGAGGTCGAGCGGGTCACTTCGTACCACCTGGGGTCAGAGTAAGTTTCCAAGGGGAAACCTGCTCTGACCGCGTAACAAAAAGGCCGGAGGGTTCGCCTCCGGCCTTCCCGCTAAAACCCTTGGTCGGCTACTTCAGGTGCTTGCTGACCAGCTTGGTCATTTCGAACATCGACACCTGGCCCTTGCCGCCGAACACCGGCTTCAACTTGTCGTCGGCATTGATCATGCGCTTGTTCTTCTTGTCCTGCAGTCCGTTCCTCTTGATGTAGGCCCAGATCTTCTTGGTCACCTCGGTGCGCGGCATCGCGTTCGCGCCGATCACCGCGCCGAGCGTAGCGCTCGGGGTCATCGGCTTCATGAATGCCGCACTCGGCTTGCGCTTCTTGCCTGCTGCCTTCTTCGCCTTTTTCTTCGCCATCGCATTCTCTCCTGTGATCGATTTGGGAACTGACGGATCCGGAAATTCCTCCCGCCATCTGCAGCGGTGCCCGAAAGATGCCGAATCCCGAGGGAAGTGTCAATGATTTCGAGAGAAAAAATGACTCTTGACGCGGGCGCCGTTGCCGGAGTGTCCTCCTCTTCAGGCGCCTTCAGTGTCGAGCCAGGCGTCGAGACCCTGCGCGTTCAGCTCGATGTCGAGCGCCAGCAAGGCGAGCGATTCCTGCGCGCTCAGCTGCCAGCCCTGCCGCGCGCGCTCGGCGAGAACGATCTCGGCGACGCCGTCCTTCAGGCGCTGCAGCCGCCCGGAGCTGCACGCCGCGTGGCGCCGGCCGAGCTCGGCATGGGCGCCGATCAGGCGATGCAGATCGGCCGCGAGGCGCGCCACCTCCCGTACCTGCCCGAAATGGGCGACGTAGATCGCCTCGGGCGCGAGCGCCACGATGCGCTCGACCGAGCGTTGCAGCGCGGGCGGGTCGAACTGCGACGGACTGGTGGTCGGAAAGGAGAACTGTTTCCCCTCGGCATCGAGTTCGCGATACGACAGCCCGAAGGCGTCTCCCGCGAACACGTGGCCGCTCGCCGAGTCGCGGATCACGCAGTGGTGGCGGGCATGCCCCGGCGTGTCGAGGAACAGGAATTCGCGGCTGCGCCAGCGCAGGGTCGCGCCTTCGGGGGTCTCGATCACGCGCGCCGCGGGTGCCGGAAGCACCTCGCCATAGGTCCGGCGCGTCGCCGCCTCGCCGTAGATCGCCACCGTTGCTGCCAGCAGCCGGCTCGGGTCGACCATGTGGCGCGCACCCCGCGGGTGCACCGTAAGGTGCGCGTTCGGGCAATGCGCCAGCAACTGCCCGGCGCCGCCGGCGTGATCGAGGTGAACATGCGTGAGGATGACGTAATCCACGGCCTGCGGCGGCACGCCCTTCGCGGCGAGCGCCGCGAGCACGCGGGGCACCGCCGGCGCAGTCGCGCTGTCGATGATCACCGCGCGGCCGGCGTCGACCACGATGTGCACCGAGGTCTGCAACTCGCGGGCGTACACCGCGTCCACCGTGCTGATCCCGCATGCGTGATCAAAGACGCCATTCATCGGACGATTATAGAATCGACCCCATGAGCATCGCCGACCTGCGGCAGGAGTATCGGCTGGCCGGCCTCTCGGAGGCCGAAGCGCATCGCGACCCGATGGTGCAGTTCGAGCGCTGGTTTCAGGACGCGGTCGACGCCGACGTGCCGCTCGCCAACGCAATGACGCTCGCCACGGTGAGCGCCGAGGGCGCGCCCGACGGCCGCGTCGTGCTGCTGAAGGGCATCGAGTCGGGCGGTTTCGTGTTCTACACCAACTACGCCAGCCGCAAAGGCCGCCAGCTGGCCCAGCGTCCGGCGGCCTGCCTGGTATTTTTCTGGACGCCGCTCGAGCGCCAGGTGCGCATCGAAGGCGTCACGGAGAAGGTCGCGCCGGCCGACTCCGACGAATACTTCCGTTCGCGCCCGCTGGGAAGCCGGCTCTCGGCCTGGGCGTCGCCGCAAAGCGAGCCCGTGGCGGACCGAGTGACGCTCGAGCGTGCGCTTGCCGAGATGGAGAGCCGCTACGGCGCCGAGCCGCCGCGCCCGCCGCACTGGGGCGGCTACCGCCTGGTGCCGTACGCGATCGAATTCTGGCAGGGACGCGAGAACCGGCTGCACGACCGGCTGCTCTACCGGCGCCGCGATGGCGGCTGGTCGATCGAACGCCTCGCGCCCTGAACGCCCCGACGGGCAGCGCTCAACCGCTGTTGCGCAGACCGGCGGCGATGCCGTTGATGGTGAGATGGATTGCCCGCCGGGTGCGCTCGTCGGTGTCGCCGGCGCGAAAACGCCGGATCAGTTCCACCTGCAGGTGGTTGAGCGGATCGAGGTAGGGAAAGCGGCTGCGGATCGAGCGCGCGAGCGTCGGATTGTCGGCGAGCAGGGTCTCGCGCCCGGTGATCGCCGCCAGCCACTGGCGCGCCAGGTGCCACTCGGCCTCGATCTGCCGGAAGATCCGCCCGCGCAAGCGCGCCTCAGGCACCAGATCGGCGTAACGCGACGCGATCGCGAGGTCGGATTTGGCAAGCACCATGTCGAGGTTCGACAACAGCGCGCGGAAGAACGGCCAGCGTGCATGCATCGCCTGCAGCGCCGCCCTGCGCGCGCCGTCGGTAGCAGCCCAGCTCTGCACCGCCGAGCCGAATCCGTACCAGCCGGGGAGCATCAGCCGGCTCTGGCTCCAGCCGAACACCCAGGGGATGGCGCGCAGGTCCTCGAGCCGGCCGCCGCCCTTGCGTGCCGACGGGCGGCTGCCGATATTGAGCTCGGCAATTTCCCCGATCGGCGTCGCGGCGTGAAAGTACGCCATGAACCCCGGCGCATCGACGAGTTCGCGGTAGGCGCGATAGGCGAGCCGCGCAAGCTCTTCCATCGCCTCGGCATCGCTCGCCGCAAGCGGTCCTTCCTGCGCTGCGAGGCTCGCTTCGAGCGTGCCCGCGACGAGCGTCTCCAGGGTCCTGCGCCCCGTCTCGGGATCGGCGTACTTGCTCGCGATCACCTCGCCCTGTTCGGTGAGTCGCAGGGCGCCGTCCACGCTCCCGGCCGGCTGCGCCAGGATCGCCTCGTACGAAGGCCCGCCACCGCGGCCCACTGTGCCGCCGCGACCGTGGAACAAGCGCAACCGCACGCCATGCGCGCGGCACACGCGCATCAGTTCGGCGGTCGCCTTGTAAAGCGCCCAGCCCGACGCGAGATAGCCGCCGTCCTTGTTGGAGTCGGAGTATCCGAGCATCACCTCCTGGGCGTCGCCGCGCGCGGCGATCCAGCGGCGGTAGAGCGGCAGGCGAAGCGCTTCATCCATGATCGCGCCGCAGCGATCGAGGTCCGCGATCGACTCGAAGAGCGGGATGATGTCGAGGCCGAGGAACCCCGGCTTCAAGAGCCCCACCTCGCGCAATAGCACGCCCGCCTCGAGCAGGTCGGAGGCCGACTGGCATCGCGAGATGATCGTATGCGGAACCGCGCGCTCGCCGAACCGGCGCTGCGCGCGCGCCGCCGCCTCGAACACCGCAAGCTCCCCGGTAAGTCTCGCCGAATACTCCAGGTGCGGCGAACGCAGCGGACGCACCCCCTCCAGCTCGTGGCCGAGCAGCCGCACGCGCTCCGGCTCGGCGAGCGCCGCGTAGTCTGCCGCCACACCTGCGCACGCAAGCAGCTCGGCGACGACTGCCTCGTGCTCTTCGGAGCTTTGCCGCAGGTCGATCGCCGCCAGGTGAAAGCCGAACACGCTCGCTTGGCGCCGCAGCGTAGCCAGCCGCCCGTCGGCGAGCAGAGCGGCGCCCTGGGCGCGCAGTGCGCGATCGAGCGTGTCGAGCTCCCCTATGAACTCCGCATCGCTGGCGTAGGCCGGCCGCTCGGCGATCGGGGCCACGCTCGGGCGAACCCCGGCGAGCGCCTCGCAGGTCGCGGCGAGCCGCGCATAAATCCCGGAGACCGCACGCCGGTAGGGCTCGTCGCGGCGATACGGTGATGCGTCGCCGGAGGCCTCCGCCAGCGCCTGCAGCTCCGCCGGGGCGGCACGGATGCGGGCCGAGAGCGCCAGCTCCTTGCCGAGCTGGTTGGCTTCTTCGAGGTAGTGCGCGAGCGCGAGGCGCGCCTGCTGCGCGAGCGCGTTTTCGAGGGTTTGCGCGCTGACGAACGGATTGCCATCGCGATCGCCCCCGACCCAGGTACCTACGGTGAGATACGGCGGCAGCCACGGCCGCTCGGCGAGTCCGAGGCGCGCCGCGAGCGCCGCCTCCATCTCGGCGTATAGCTGCGGCAGCTCGGCGAGAAAGGTCAGCCGAAAGTAGTTGAGCGAGTTCGCGATCTCGTCGCCTACGGTGAGCCGCTGCAGCCGCAGCATGGCGGTGAGCCAGAGCTGCAGCACCCGGCGGTGCAGCGCGCGCTCGCGCGCTGCCGCCTCGCCCCCGGACGCAAGCAACCGCGCGATCTCGCGCTCGGCATCGAGAATCGACTGGCGCTGCACCTCGGTCGGGTGCGCGGTGAGCACCGGGCTGATGCGCGCGCGCTCGAACCAGGCCAGCAGCCCCTCGGCGCCGACTCCCGCGCGCTGCACGCGCTCGAGCGCATAGGAGAAACTCCCGGGGCGCCGCTTCGACCGGGCACGCGCGTGCTCGCGCCGGCGGCGGTGCTGGTGCACGTCCTCGGCAATGTTGAGCAGGTGCGAGAAATAGCTGAATGCGCGCACCACGTGCAGTGTCTCCTCGATCGCCAGGGCGTTCAGCTGGCGTTCGAGTTCGACCTTGATGGCCTGTGCGGCACTGCCGCCGCCCAGTTCGGATTCCGAGCGCCTGAAGCGCACCGCGGTCTGGCGAATGCGCTCGATGGTCGCGAAAGTCGTCTCGCCCGCCTGATCGCGGATCACCTCGCCGAGGAGGCGTCCAAGCAGGCGGCGGTCTTCGCGCAGCAGGCGCTCCTTCGCGTCCTCCCGGCTCTCGGTGGCAGCATTCACGCGGGCAATTCTAGCCGCCGGACTGCCGCGCACCGCGCGAATGTCTCGCCGCCAGCCGGCAACCGCCTCTCGACGCAGCAGGCGCTTAGAATTCGACATCCGCTCATGCCAGCGACCGACACGACTCAGCCGGCCGACCCGAACGTCTCCCTGCCCGAACCCGTACTCCGATTTCTGCGGGCGCACGGATTGGCCTCGCTCGACGAATCGCCGCTTGCCGTCGCCCTGCCGGGCGGCGTGTCCTCCGACATCTGGCGCGTCGAGCTGCGTTCCGGCCCGATTTGCGTCAAGCGTGCGCTGCCCCGCCTGCGGGTGCCGCAACTCTGGGAAGCGCCGGTGGAGCGCAATACCTACGAGCATCGCTGGATGCAGGCCGCATCGCTCGCCGTTCCGGGGATCGCGCCGCAGGTGCTTGCGCACGACGATGCCGGCCTGTTCGCCATGGAGTACCTCGACGGCGCGGTGCACCGCCTATGGAAGGAGGAGTTACGGGCCGGTCGCGCCGACACCGGTGCCGCGCGCGCGGTGGGCGAGCGGCTGGCGCGAGTGCATGCCGCGACCGCGCGGCGCGAAGAGGTCGCGCGGCGCTTCGCCACCGACGCTGGCTTTCATGCCATCCGGCTGGAGCCTTACCTGCTCGCGAGCGCGCGCGTGCACCCGGCGCTCGCCCCCGCCCTCGAGGCGCTCGCGCAGCGCACCGCGCGCACCCGCATCGCGCTGGTGCACGGCGACGTCAGTCCGAAGAACATTCTGATCGGGCCGGGCGGACCGGTGTTCCTCGATGCCGAGTGCGCCTGGTACGGCGACCCGGCGTTCGATCTTGCGTTCGTCCTCAATCACCTGCTGCTCAAGTGTCTGTGGACGCCGCGCGCGAGCGCCGCATTTCTCGCCTGCTTCGACGCCCTCGCCGCCGCGTATCTGGGCGGCGTGACCTGGGAACCGGTACGCGAGCTCGAGGCCCGAGCCGCTTCGCTGCTGCCCGGATTGCTGATCGCGCGGGTCGACGGCAAGTCACCGGTGGAATACCTGAGCCGAGCGGCGGACCAGGAGCGCGTCAGGCGCATCGCCGGGGCGCTGCTGGTCGCGCCTGCCGCCACCTTGGCTCAAGTGAGGGACGCATGGCGAAAATCGTAGAGGTTCGGGGACGCCGCGTCTGGGATTCGCGCGGCAAGCCCACTGTCGAGGCGGAAATCCGGCTGGAAGGCAGTGCCACGGGCCGTGCCATTGCGCCTGCCGGCGCCTCGACCGGCTCGGGCGAGGCGAAGGTGCTGGAGACTCGCCAAGCGGTGCATAACGTCAATACGGTTATCGCTGCCGCGCTGATCGGCAGGCAAGCCGAGCAGGAATCGATCGACCGTATCCTGATCGAACTCGACGGCACTCCCGACAAGCACCGTCTCGGCGCCAACGCCCTTGTCGCCGTGTCGCTCGCCTGCGCCCACGCTGCTGCCGCGGCGGAGGGTGTCCCGCTTTGGCAGCATCTCGCCGGCGGCCGGCGCGTTGCGCTGCCGGTGCCACAGATCCAGATTTTCGGCGGCGGCGCCCACGCGCGCGGCCGCGTCGACATCCAGGACTACCTCCTCGTGTGCACCGGCGCCGGCAGTTTTGCCGAGGCGCTCGACTGGACTGCCGAGGTCTATCGCGCCGCGGGTGCGCGGCTGGCCAAGCGCAGCCAGCTCCAGGGCGTAGCCGACGAAGGCGGCTACTGGCCATCGTTCAAGTCCAACGAGGAGGGGCTCGCCGAGCTGGTGGCCTCGATCGAGGACGCCGGGCTGAAAGCGGGAACCGATGCCTGCATCGCGCTCGACATCGCGGCGACGCAGCTTTACCGCGGCGGCCGCTACCACCTGGCGCTGGAAAACCGCTCGCTCGGCGCGGAGCAATTGCTCGGCATGCTGCTGCGCTGGCTCGAACGCTATCCCATCGTTTCGGTGGAAGATCCGTTCGCCGAGCACGATGCGGAGGCCATGCGCGCCTTTACCCGCGCCGCCGGCGAGCGCGTGCAGATCGTGGGCGACGATTTTTTCGTCACCGATGCGAAGCGCGTCACGCGGGCCGCTGGTGCCTGCAACGCGGTGCTGCTCAAGCCCAATCAGGTCGGCACGGTTTCGGAAACATTGGCCTGCTGGCAGGCGGCGCGCGCAGCGGGCTACGGCGGCATCGTTTCGGCGCGCTCGGGTGAATCGGAGGACGTCTCGATCGTGCACCTCGCCGTGGGATGGGGGGTGCCTCAATTGAAGGTGGGCAGTTTCTCGCGCTCGGAGCGCATGGCGAAGTGGAATGAGGGCCTGCGCATCGAGGAGGCGCTGGGCTCCGACGCGCTGCCCTACCCCGTGCGCCGCCTGTTCCAGGGCCGCGCCGGTCGAGGGTGATGCAACCGCATGCGGCGCGCAGGGTCGCCAGCTGGAACGGCTTGCTGTATCGGGATCGAGCCACATATACTTGCACATATACGCTCGAAAGGGTTGCCATGGGACAGGTCACGATCTATCTGGACGAAGAGACGGAACGCAAGGCACGCGATGCGGCGCGCGCGGAAGGCGTGGCGTTGAGCAAGTGGGTCGCACGACAACTCCGGCGGCGTCCGCGCGGCGAGTGGCCGGAGGCCGTCCGCGCTTTGGCCGGCGCCTGGGCGGATGCGCCAAGCCTGGAAACGATTCGGAGGTACAAGGCGAAGGACCTCGCGCGCAGACGGGTGTAGCCATGTATGCGCTGGACACCAATACGGTTCTCGACTATTTCAGGAATCGCGGAAACGTGGCGAAGAACCTGCTTGCGGTGCCGGCAGACGAGATTGCGCTCCCCGCGATCGTCGCGTACGAAGTGTGGTTCGGTGTCCTCGGTTCACAGAACCCCAGGCGACGGCAGTCGCAGTTCGAGCAGTTCCTTGCGACGGTCGAAATCCTCGGCTTCGATTCGGCTGTCGGTCGACGGGCTGCCGAATTGCGCCTTGCCTTGGAGCAGCGCGGCGAAGGAATCGGCCCGATGGATACGCTCATCGCCGCGACTGCGCTCGCGCACAATGCGACCCTGGTGACGCGGAACATACGGGAATTCGGTCGTGT
>MERE01000216.1 GCA_001771975.1 Betaproteobacteria bacterium RIFCSPLOWO2_02_FULL_68_150
GCGCAGCCACATCTCCCACGCCACGCCGACATAACGGGTCTCATCTACGGGCCACAGCGGCCGCAGCCAGATCGACGCGACCGCGAACCCGCCCCACGCGAGCAGCAGGAGCACAAACCAGCGATCGCGCGAAGGACCGTTCATCAGCGGTCGCGCGCACCTTCGCCTGCGGAAGGCTCCTCTTCGAGCGCCCCGTCGACCTCGACGCCGAGGGACCGCCCGTGGCGATACTTGCGATACAGCCGCGTGCCGATGGCACCCGATACCACGAATAGCAGAACCGCGATGACGATGCGCGACACGGCACCCAGATCGACGCCGCTGCCGGCTAGCGCGAACACCAGCGTCTGCGGCAGGTACCCGGCGAACGAGCCGAGCAGGAACGGACGCGCCGGCACGCGGGTGACACCCGCCAGGATGTTGGTGACGAAATTGTTGCCCACCGGAATGAGCCGGATCAACACCGTCATCCAGAACGGATTGGCGGCGAGGAAATTCTCGACGTGCCGGACGCGCGCCGCCAAGCGCGCGCTCACCAGCGGGCGGCCGATCGCGCGGGCATAGAAGAACGACAGCACGCAGCCGATCTCGGTGCCGATCAGCGCAAGGCCCGTGCCGAGTCCGACGCCGAACGCATAACCGCCGAGAAAGCTCACCACATGCCGCGGCAGCGCGAGCGCGGTGGCAACACCCGCAACGCACAGGTACAGCAGCTCGCCCTGCAGGCCGCGATCGCGCACCGCGCGATCGATCCACGCCTCGCTCATCCAGTCGCCCAGCAGCCCGTGCTCGATCACCAGCCCGGCGGCGACGAGCGTAGCCATCAGCGCGAGACCGGAAAACAGCACCCGCAATTTCATGGGCGCGGCAGCTCGCTCGCTTGCGGCAGTTTCATGCGGCGCCGCAGCCAGAGGACACCGAGCAGATCGACCATCCCGACCCAGAGCCGGTCGTGCAGGCCGTAGTTCGATCGCCCGCGGGTGCGCGGCCGGTGGCTGACTTCGACCGAGAGCGTGGCACCGCCGCCACGCTGCACGAGCGCCGGCAGGAAGCGGTGCATGTGGTCGAAGAACGGCAGCTCGAGGTACGCGTCGCGCGCGACGAGTTTCAGCCCGCAGCCGGTGTCGGGGGTTGCGTCCCCCAGCAGCCGCGCGCGCACCGCGTTGGCGACGCGCGACGACAGCCGCTTCAGGAAACTGTCGCGCCGCGCCCTGCGGTAGCCGCAGGCGAGGCGCAGGCTTCCCGCGCCGGCATAACGGTCGCGCGCGGCGAGCAGCTTCGGCAGATCTGCGGGATCGTTCTGCCCGTCGCCGTCCAGCGTGGCGATCCAGGCGGCGCGCGCCGCGCGCGCGCCGCTCATCAGCGCCGCGCTCTGGCCGCAGCTGCGCCGGTGACTGAGCACGCGCAGGCGGGGATAGCGTGCCTGCGCCTCGCGCAGCACGCGCAGGCTGTCGTCCTCGCTGCCGTCGTCGACGTAGATCACTTCGAAGGTGCAGCACGGTTCGAGCGCGGCGTGGATCTCGGCGAGCAGGGGCAGGATGTTCCCGGCCTCGTTTCGCACCGGCACGACGACCGACAATTGGATTTGCGAGTTCATGCGGCAGACGCGTCCGAATGGTTGGCGCTAGCTCGCGCTGGCGGATGTCGCAGCCCGCGCCACAGTGCCCGAGGCAGCTCCGGATCGTGGCGCAACGGCCGCATTATCCCACGTCACAATCGCTCGATTGCCGCGGCGCGGCTCTGCGGGCCTTTGATGCCCGTCAAAGGTGGCGCGGCCGCAGGCGGCAAGAATGCGTCTCATCCGAGGAGGTCCCCATGGCAAAGACCATTGCGCGACGTGGGCTGAAAGCACGCGCCGTCAGGAACCGGCTGCCGACCGGAATCGAGCTGATGCGCGATCCGCTGCTCAACAAGGGCACGGCGTTCAGCGTGGCCGAGCGCCGGGCGCTCGGCCTGCAGGGACTGCTGCCGCCCCGCGTGAGCAGCCAGGACGAGCAGGTGCAGCGGATTCTCGAGCACCTGCGCGGCCTGCCGAACGACCTGGAGAAATACGTCGATCTCAATGCGCTGCACGACCGCAACGAGGCGCTCTTTTTCCGCATCGTGGCGGACTACCCGGACGAGATCATGCCGCTGATCTACACGCCCACGGTGGGGCTGGCGTGCCAGCGCTTCGGCCACATCTTCCAGCGGCCGCGGGGGCTATTCATCAGCGCGAAGGACCGCGGGCACATCGCCGCAGTGCTGCGCAACTGGCCGCAGCGCGACGTCGGCATCATCGTGGTCACCGACGGCGAGCGCATTCTCGGCCTGGGCGACCTGGGAGCGAACGGCATGGGCATTCCGGTCGGCAAGCTCTCGCTGTACACCGGCTGCGCGGGCGTGGCACCCGAACGCTGCCTTCCGGTGCTGCTCGACGCCGGCACCGACAACGACGCGCTGCGCAATCACCCGTTCTACATCGGACTCAAGCGCAAGCGCCTGCGCGGCGGGGCCTACGACGCGCTGGTCGACGAATTCGTGATGGCGGTGCAGGAAGTGTTTCCGGCGGCGCTGATCCAGTTCGAGGATTTCGCCAACACCAACGCCTTCCGCCTGCTGCACAAGTACCGTGACCGCGTCTGCACTTTCAACGACGACATCCAGGGCACCGCCGCCGTGGCGCTCGCCGGGATCTACTCGGCGCTGCGCATCACCGGCGGCAGCCTGGCGGGACAGCGCATCCTCTGCATGGGCGCGGGCGAAGCCGCGACCGGCATCTGCGATCTGGTGGTGTCGGCGTTGACGGACGAGGGCCTGCCGGAAACCGAGGCGCGCGGCCGCTGCTGGCTGTTCGATTCGCGCGGCCTGGTGGTGGCGAGCCGCGCCGGGCTCGCGGAACACAAGCTGCCGTACGCGCACCGCCACGCGCAAGTTGCCGATTTCGTCGCCGCGGTGGAGGCGTTGCAGCCCACCGCGATCATCGGCGTCGCCGCCGTCGGCGGCACCTTCACGCAGGCCGTGCTCGGGGCGATGGCGCGCATCAATCCGCGCCCGATCGTGTTCGCGCTGTCGAACCCGACCGCGCAAGCCGAGTGCACGGCCGAGCAGGCCTACCGCTGGAGCGGCGGCCGCGCGGTGTTCGCCTGCGGCAGTCCCTTCGATCCGGTGACGCTCGAGGGCCGCCGCTTCGTGCCGCGGCAGGGCAACAACTCCTACATCTTCCCGGGCGTGGGGCTGGGCGCGGTGGCGAGCGGCGCGCGGCGGATCACGAACGAGATGTTCCTCGCCGCCGCCCGCGCGCTGGCGCAGCAGGTGGCGAAGAAAGACCTCGACCAGGGGAGCATCTATCCCCCGCTCGCGCGCATCCGCGAGGTTTCGGCGCACATCGCCGCCGCGGTCGCCGAGGTGGCGTTCGAGCGCAAGCTGGCGGCGAAGCCCCGGCCGCGCCGACTGCTCGCGCACATCCGTGCGCAGATGTACCAGCCGAGGTATCGGAGTTACGTCTGAAGACCGGCGCGGCGACGCGGGGAGCGGTGAGAATTTGAAGTCCCCATCTCTCGGCTTTTCGGAGAGATTCATTCCGAAAAGCCGAGATCATGGAAATTCAGAATCGCACCGAGGCTCGCGATGCGCTCAGCGCCTGCCGCCGACGTTCAGGCCGCCGTCGAACACGGTGCCCGGCGCAAAGCCGAAGATGCGCTCCAGGTCCAGCTCGCGGATCAGCTGGTCCACGGCCGCCTGCCCGTGCTCGCGGCTCACCTCGGCGAGGATCAGCTTGGCGCCGTTGGCGTTGTAGAAGCCGCCGAAGTCGGCCTGGACCTTGAGGAGTTGTTTGGCGCGCTCGAGCGTCATCGGCGATGAGTCTAGCCAATTGGCTGGGGCAGCGAAAGGATTGCCAGATGCTTGAGCACAGGATGGATCACGAAATGGGTGACGCCGTCCTGGGGGCTTTGTGCGACGCCGGACGGCACGACGCGGTTCTCGGCAAATTCGCGCAGCACCTCGAGCAGCAGGTCTGCCCGGGTGGCCGGCTCGTAGACGTAGTCGATGTCGACGTCTGCGGGCGGCAGCGGATAGTGCTTGCGCGCAACGATCGGGCCCGCATCGAGTTGCGGCGATAGCAGGATCGCCGAAGCACTGCAGCGTCGCTCGAGCAGCATTTCGTAGTAGATCGTCGTGCTGCCCCTGAACCGGGGCAGCCAGCCTGCGTGGACGTGCAGGAACGGAATGCCCTGCTCCAGTGTCTTGCGCTTCACGATCTGCCCGCCGTAGCCGGAAAACACGATCAGCCGGAAGCGATCGCGGTCGAGGAGCGTGGCGAGCGCGTCCGAGTTGACGTCAGCATCGCGCAGGCGCGTCGCGTTCCAGCGCGCGCCGCGCACGGTGGCAGCCAAGGGCTCGGACAGATCCGGCAGGTCGATCCCGCAAGCCGTGCGCATCGGAGGCAGCGGATCGCTCGCCTGACCCAGCAGCCTTGCGTGCTCCTCGCCGTAGAGGACCGCCAGTCCGGGCGCGATTCCGGCGCGCGTCATCGCCTGCGCGTAGGCCTGCGAGCGCGCCGTGAAGGCGGCCACGAAAGCGACCTCGGCAAGCATCCGGGTCACGGCGCTGCCCGTGGCGAAACGCGCGCGGCAAGCTGCTCGACGTGTTCGCGCTCCAAGACGAGAACGCGTGCAAGGCGCCCGCGCAGCGTCTCGGGCAGCCGCTGCCGGACCGAAATCAGCTGATCGAGCAGCTTGAGCAGGGCGTTCAGGTAGGTCAGGGCATGGCTTTGGGCGTAGGCGGCCGCCAGCGCCTCGGCAAACGTCACGTACGCTGCGGCGCTGCATTCGGCACCCTGCGCAACCCAGCTCTCTGCATACGTCTCGTGCAGGCGCTTCGAGCGCTCGTAGCGGCGCGTCAGGTGCGAAAGCTTTTCGAGCGCTTCGCCGCGCTCGTCGCCCGGACCGTACTCCAGAACCGAGAGGATTCCCGCCAACAGCTCGTCGATCGAATAGGGCGCCGCGGTGGGCAGCTCCTTCCGATCTGCCGCGCTCCGCGTTGCGGGCGGCAACGCGGCGAGGGCATGCCCGCGCGAGGCTCGCCAGGCATCGAGGAAAGCCGCCCCGCCATACGCGGTATAGAAATAGGTATTCGGTTGGGCGAACTTGTCGCCCTCCGAGAATCGGTATCGCATGTCGCGGTCCGGCTAGCTGCGGCTCAGCGCTTCGATGATCGAGCGGGCGATTTCATCGGCGCTCGCGGCGCCCGCAGTGTCGAACGACAGGTCCGGCGTGGAGCGCAGCGCGTACGGAATGTCGATCCCCACCACGTTGGCCATTTCGCCGGCGAGTGCCTTGCGGTACAGGCCTTTCGGATCGCGCGCCGCGAGCACCCCGTGCGGCGCGCTCAGCCGGACTTCCAGGTACCCGGAAAAAAGTCCGCGATTGCGCTCCAGGATGTCGTCGAAGATTGCCAGAATGCAGCACACGACGTGAACGCCCTGCGCATCGAGCCAGCGGCAGATCTCGACGATGCGTTCGGCATTGGCCCTGCGGCCCGCGGGCGCAAACGCGGCGGGGTCCGATCCCGTGCCAAAGATCTGTCGCATCGCGTCGCCGTCGACCAGCACCACGTTCGGCGCGCGCTCCTTCCAGAGGCGCCACAGCCGCTCGCCTACGGCGGTCTTGCCAACGGCGGAGGGGCCGGTTATCCAGACAACCATTGCCGGAACCGCTCTACTGCCGAGGCCTGCCGGGCCAGCGTGCGCCGCTCGCTGCGCAAGCGCTGGATCTTGCGGATCGCGCCCGCCGCCGTCGCAGCCGCATTTTCGCGGTAGGGCGCGAAGAACCGGCGGCGCAGCCAACCGCGCTTCGCGCCCTGCTCGGCCCAAAGCGCCTCGTCTGCGAGCATCGCGCGCAATCTCGCGGCATCCGGCAGCGCAATGGCGGCGATGTGCTGCCGCAACAGCAGCTCCGCGGAATCGGGTCCCATGAGCTCGTCGCTGTCGGCGCCCGCGACATCGAGCAAGAGAAGGTTGCGATCCAGGTACACGGCGCCGAAGGCAGGTCCGCCGTAGTCGCAGAGCACGGTGTCGGCGATGCAGAACAGATCGCCGTTATCCACCAGGTCGGTGAGCACAGTGGCACCCGGCAGCGCCGCGAGGCGCGCGATGCGCTCCGGCTCGGTGGTGATCGAGAGCGGATGCGGCTTGATGACCAGGTTGTACTCGCCAGCCAGGGCGCCGATGCATTCGGCAAAACGGTCGATCGAACTCAGCGCCTTCCAGGTCGGCAGCCAGAGCAGCGTTCTCTTCGCTGCGTCGCATCGCAGCCGGCGCAGCAGTTCCTGCCGGTCCGGAGGCGCCGAAAAATAGCGGCTGTAGCGCGGATAGCCGACCTGGACGACGAGTGGCCACGAGAATCGGGCGAGCCGTTGCGCATGGTACGGACCGAAGCACAGGATCACGTCGTAAATTTCGTTCCAGTCGCTGAAATTCCACTGCGCCTTTCCCAGCGCGTACATGAGGCGCACGTTCACGTCGGCAAGCTGTCTGGGCAGCCAGTCCTCCATGAGGCGGAAGGGATGGCCCGATACCAGCATCGCCAGCCGCCGCTGATTGCCGATTCGCTCATCCGCCAGCGAATGCTTCCATCCCAGACCCTCGGCGAAGCTGCGCGAAGCAACGATCTCGGCTTGCGTGCCATGCAGCACGACCTCGACCTGGTGCACGTCGAGCAAGTCGATGATCGGCCGAAAATGATGGAACCACTCCGGATGCGTGACCAGGAAGCCGATCGTGTTGTCCGGATCCGATTCGCTCTCAATCCATTGCTGCATAATGCGAATTCTATGCGCAGAGCCAGGGCCGGCGCGAAGCGCGCGGCCGCCGAGACCGCGGGGACCGCCTCGCCCGGAACATTTTCGTTCGGCACCAAGGCCGAAACGCTGGCACGCCTGCGGCCGCTGCTCACGCGCGCCACGGTGCTGGAGTTGATGCATTTCACGGTTGCGGAATGGCGCACCGGGCGCCCGGCGGTGCTGGAGCGCGTCCGCGGCGCTTTCGGCGGCCGGCCTCTGGCGGTGCGCAGCAGCGCCCGCGGCGAGGACGGCGCCGCCAGCTCGCACGCCGGCGTGTATCGCTCCCGCCTCGGGGTGAATGGCGCCGATGCCGACGAACTGGCGCAGGCGGTCGATGACGTGATCGCGTCCTATGCCGGCGATCCGGGCGACCAGGTCCTCGTGCAACCGATGCTCGAAGAGGTCGCCGTGAGCGGCGTCATCATGACGCACGACGTGAGCTGCGGCGCGCCGTATTACGTGGTCAATTTCGACGATGCCACCGGCAGCAGCAGCTCGATCACTTCCGGGCGCGGAGTTCACAAGGTGGTGCTGGTCTACCGGCAGGCGCCCCGCGAATTGCTGCGCTCCGAGCGCGTGGCGCGATTCATTTCGCTCGCCAGGGAACTGGAGTCGGTCTGCGGTGACGCGCCGCTCGACATCGAGTTCGCGCTGTCGGGCAGCGGCGAGCTGTTCCTGCTGCAGGTGCGGCCGATCAGCCTGCGCTCGCGCTGGCATCCGAGCACCGACCGCCGCGCGGCACGTCAGCTGCGCGCGATCGAGGAGTATCTGCACCAGGTGTTCGCGCCGCGGCCGGAGCTTGCGGGGAGCCGCACCCTGCTCGGCGTGATGCCGGATTGGAATCCCGCGGAAATCATCGGCATCGAGCCGCGGCCGCTGGCGGTGACGCTTTACCAGGAACTGGTGACACGCCAGACCTGGCGCCAGGCGCGCGCCAGCATGGGGTACGCGCAACTTTCGACCCAGGAGCTGATGCTGGTGATCGCGGGGCGCCCGTTTGTCGACGTGCGCGCGAGTTTCAATTCGTTCCTGCCACCGGGTCTGCCCTCACGGATTGCCGGGCCCCTGGTCGATGCCTGGCTGGAGCGTCTGGAAACCCACCCCGAATTCCACGACCGGGTGGAGTTCGAGATCGTTCCGACCTGCCTCGATTTCGACTTCGACGAGCAGTTCCGGCAGCGCTACGGCACGTTGCTTGGCGCCGGCGATGCCGCCGCCTTTCGCGATGCCCTGACCAGCCTGACGCGCGGCTGCCTGCTACCCGGTCCCGTGGGGAGCCTCGCTCGGGCGCGCGGCACGATTGCGGCACTGGAGGCGCGCCAGCACGCGCGCGCGGATACCGCCGTGCCCGACGCCTTCGGCTGGCTGCTGCGGGCGTGCTCGCTGATCGAGGAATGCCGGCTGCTCGGAACGCTGCCGTTCGCAGTGCTCGCGCGCCACGCCTTCATTGCAGAGTCGATGCTGCGGTCCGCTGAGCGGCTTGGCGCCGTGGCGCCGGAAAGGATCGTGCATTTCAAGCGCAGCCTCGAAACGGTCACCGGCCGTTTCGCCCACGATTACGCGCGCGCCTGCGAGGGAACGCTCGACCGGCGCGAGTTCCTGCGCGAGTACGGGCACCTGAGGCCGGGTACCTACGACATCACGTCGCTGCGCTACGACGAGCGGGGAACGTCTTTGTTCGAGAGCAGCTTCGCACCGCGCCGCCAGGAACCTGAGCCGTTCGAGCTGTCGGCGACCGAGCGGACAGCGCTCGAGTCTCTGCTGCTCGGGTCCCGCCTCGACGTGCTCGATTCGGCCGCCCTGCTCGATTACGCGCGCGCTGCGATCTGCGGGCGCGAACACGCCAAGCTCGTCTTCACGCGCAACCTCTCCGACGCACTCCTCGCGCTCGGCGAGTGGGGCCGGCGGGTGGGACTGGATCGCGACGACCTCTCGCACCTCGAATGGCCGCAGATCGCGCGGGCCGCGTCGCACGCCGGAAGCGACGCGCCCGACCGCGAATTCCTCGATCTGGCCGACGCCCGGCGCCGCCTGGCAAGCGATTTCGCGTCGTTGAAGCTGGGCTACATGCTGCGGCGACCGGAGGATATCTACGTCGCGACCCTGCACCGCAGCACGCCGACTTTCATCGGTTCCGGCAGGGTGGAAGGCGCCGTGGTGCATCTCGAGGCCAACTCGCCCGTGAGCGCGGCGGTGTACGGCAAGATCGTCTGCATCGAAAACGCAGACCCGGGATTCGACTGGATCTTCGCCCGCGACATCCGCGCGCTGGTAACGATGTTCGGCGGCGCCAACTCGCACATGGCGGTGCGTTGCGCCGAGTTTGGCCTGCCAGCCGCGATCGGCTGCGGCGAACAGGCGTTCAAGCGCGTGTTGCAGGCCGGACAGATCGAACTGAACTGCGCGCAGAAGGTCATCAGTCCCCTCCATGGCCAATAGGCGGCGCGCCCGCCGCATCGGCGTCACGATGCGGGAAACGCAACCGCTCGCGTATCGCGAACCGCGCGATGCGCTGGCGCGCGAGTGGGGCGCATGGCTCGCCGCGGCTTTGCCGGAGGCGATGTGGCTGCCGGTGCCGAATCTCGGCGCCGGCGCGCGCGACTACGCCGAGCGCTGGGAGCTCGACGGGCTTGTTCTCACGGGCGGCGAGGACCTCGGCGCCTGCGCCGCGCGAGACCGCACCGAGCGCCAGCTGCTGCAATGGTGCCTGCAGGCGCAGCAGCCGGTGTTTGGCGTGTGCCGCGGGTTGCAGATGCTGCAGCATCATTTCGGCGGGCGCATCGCCCGCATCGCCGGCCGCAAGCACGTTGCCCGGCCACATGCGGTAATCATCTCGCCGCAATCCTGCCCGGTGCCGCTGCGCTCGGTGCGCATGACGGTCAATTCCTTTCACGCGTACGGCATCCGTGAGCACGCGCTCGCCGCGCCGATGCAGGTCCTGGCGACGACACGCGACGGCTACGTCGAGGCGGCCATCGCTTCGGGTCCCAGGCTGGCAGGCGTGATGTGGCACCCGGAACGCGCACGTCCCCTGCGCGCCTTCGACCGCGCGCTCCTGCGCTGGACGTTCGGCTACGTCGGTGCGTAGCGCCAAGCCGGTTGCTGCGGCCAAGCGTTGATGCTCGGGATCATCCTTGCCGCGGGGCGCGGCTCCCGAATGGGAACGCTGACGGCGGACCGGCCGAAGGCCCTCGTCCGTCTTGCCGGCAAGACGCTGCTCGACTGGCAACTGGAAGCGCTTTCGCGCGCGGGAGTCACGGAAGTGACGGTGGTGACCGGATACCTCGCGCAGCGGTTCGAAGGCCGGCCCGTGCGCACGCTGCACAATCCGCGCTGGCAGGAGAGCAACATGGTCCGCTCCCTGATGTGCGCGGGCGGGATTCTCGCGATGCGGGCCGCCGTTCTCAGCTACTCGGACATCGTGTACCACCCCGACGCGGTCAACGCCGTGATCGGCTGCCAGGCACCGATTGCGGTCGCCTACGACCGCTGCTGGGAAAGCCTCTGGCGCGAGCGCTTCGGCGACCCCTTGCGCGACGCCGAGTCGTTTCTCGCGCGGCAGGGCTTCATCGCCGACATCGGGCGCCGCGTCGATCGGCTCGCGGAAGTGCAAGGCCAGTACATGGGCCTGCTCGGCATCCGGCCGCAGGGCTGGGAGGCCATCGCCGCCCAGCTCGCTCGGATGCCGGCCGCCGATGTCGATGCCCTCGACATGACTGCGCTGCTGCGCACGCTGCTGCAGGCCGGCCAACGCATTGCCGCAGTCCCCGTGGAGGGGAAGTGGTGCGAAGTGGACTCGCAGGCGGACGCGGCCCTGTACGAAAGGCGCCTTGCCGAGTCGGCGAGCACCGGCCGACCGTGGGCGCACGACTGGCGGATGGCGGCGTGACGACGCATCTGATGTGGCGGCGCTATCGGGACCTCGAAAACCGGAACACCATCACCAGGGCGCTCCTCAGGATCGACTTGCGGCTTCGCGGCAACCGTTTTCTGATGCATCGCGTCGTCTATCCGGCTGCCGATCTGCTTTGCGTCGTTCGCAGGCCTGCGCTGTGGCGTTTGCACCGGCGGCTCCGGCGCCACCTTGCGGCGCAACGGGCGCAGTGGCGCAACCCCTACTCCGACAACTATTTCTATCAAGGCCTCGAGCGCATCGGCCTTCATGGCGGCAAACCGTCCGAGGCACGCTTGGCGAAGTACGGCATAAGCGACCTTCTGACGACCGATCTCCAGGTGCTCGACATCGGCAGCAACTGCGGTTTCTGGGCGCTGAGCATCGCACCCTTCGTCAAGCACGTCGACGGGGTCGAACTCAACCCGCACCTCAACGCGATCGCGGAGGATACCAAAGCGTTTCTCGCCATCCGCAACGCGACCTTCCACACCGCCGACTTCGGGGCGTTCGCGCCCGCCAAACGATACGATCGCGTGTTCTCGCTGTCGAACCACCAGACGATCGATGGCAACAGCAGCCTGCATTTTCCACAGTATGTCGAGCGCATCTGGTCGGTGATGCGCGACGGTGGCTTGCTCCTTTTTGAAAGCCACAACGTCTGGGGGCCTGGCGAGGGCGGGGCGGGCGACGACGGCGACCTGGAGGAGAAGTTTCGGCTCGTGAGCCGCTACTTCACGTTGCTGCGCTACAAGATGATCGAATGCTTCTATCCGGCGGACATCGACAAGCTGTTCGCGGTGTTCCGCAAGAAAGCCGCCGTGACCGAACCCGATCTGAGCTTCGATCTGTCGGCTGCGAGAAACCGCTATGAGTTCGCTTCGCCCCCCGCCGGCTGAGCCCGGCGCCGCGATCGAGGGTCGGGTCGAGCGCGCCATCGCTGCGGGCGA
>MERE01000217.1 GCA_001771975.1 Betaproteobacteria bacterium RIFCSPLOWO2_02_FULL_68_150
CGGCGGGAGTCAGGTCAGGAGTACTGCACGGCGAACGGGTTCCGGGACTTCGGCAGTGGACCGCCCACCCGTGGCGCCAGCGCATCGGTCAGACGTATCCGGGCCCTTCGATAACTGGGTGCGACCGAATGAAATCCTCGTTTACTTCGGCGCCGATGCCGGGCCGCTCGAGCGGGCGCACGCAGCCATCCGCGCCGAACTCGTAGGCCCGCGTGGTGAGTTCGTCCCGAAACAGGTTTTCTTTCGCCACGTCGGCCTCGTAGTAGCCGCCGTTGTCGATCGAGGCGAGGAAGTGGACCGTGGCGGCCATGTTCAGGCCGGTCGCCGAAGTGTGCGGGTTGACCGGAAGCTTCCACGCCGAACCGAGCGCGGCAATCCGCAGGCCTTCGCTGATGCCGCCTGTCTTGGAGAGGTCCGGCTGCAGGATGGTGATCGAACGGTCCTCTACGATGCGCTGGAACTCGAAACGAGTGTAGTGATTCTCGCCGGCTGCAAGCGGTGTCGAGCCAAGCCCGGCCGCCAGGCTGTAGCTCCTGGCATCGTGCGGGGGAAACGGCTCTTCGAGCCAGCCCACGCGCAGTTCGTCGAAGGCCGGCATGACTCTGCGCACGTCCGCGACGCTGTATTTCGTGTTGGCATCGACCAGCAGGTCGATGTCCTCGCCCAGGGCCGCGCGGACCGCCTGTGCACGCTCGACGTCGGCGCGCCAAGTATCGCCAACGCGCAGTTTGAGCGCTCGGAACCCGCGCGCGACGAGCGCGCGCGCTTCGCTGACTAGTTCCTGCGGTGACTGATACCCGAGGGAAATGCCTCCGGCGTAGGCCGGTATGGCTCTCGAGCTGCCGCCGAGGAGCCGGTATAGCGGCCACCCGACGGCCTTTGCACGAATGTCCCACAGTGCCATGTCGATGCCGCTCATGCCGATCGCCGCGGCCGCCCCCATGCCGTGGCTCGCGAGCTGCATCTTGTAGATGCGCGCCCAGACGCCGTTCACATCGCTCGCGTCCATGCCCTTCACCAGTTGGGCGAGTGTGGTGTTGATGAGTTGCGCCACGGCGCCCGGCGAGCGGCCGTGATGCGATTCGCCCCAGCCGGTGAGCCCGCCCTCGGTGCGCACCTTGACGAGCACGGTGTCGCGCTTGACAGTGCGCCCGATGCCGAGGCGAACGCCGCCCGCGGCCGAGACCGGGAACGAAAGCGGATAAGCGGTGGTCTGAGCGATCTTCATGGTGTTTTCCAGTCTGGGTGGCGCTATGCGCCGAGGTAGGACTCGCGAAGCGCCGGATCGCTGCGCAGCGAAGCAGCATCACTCTCGTAGGTGACACGCCCTGTCTCGAGGACGTAGGCTCGGTCTGCGATCTTCAGGGCGATGTGTGCGCTCTGCTCGGCGAGCAGGAGCGTCATGCCGCGTTCGCGGATGCGCTTGAGAGTTTCGTAGATGACCTTGATCATCACCGGTGCAAGACCGAGCGACGGCTCGTCCAGAATGAGCACCTCAGGCTCACGGACAAGAGCACGCCCGATCGCGAGCATCTGCTGCTCGCCTCCCGAGAGGGTCGCCGCAATCTGCCGGTGCCGCTCGCGCAGGCCCGGGAAAAGCCCAAATACTTCTTCGAGTTGCTGCTCGATCTTCGCTCGGTCTTTGACGAGATACGCCCCCATGAGCAGGTTGTCGCGCACGGTCAGATCGCCGAATACGCGCCGGCCCTCGGGCACGTAAGCCATCCCGAGCGCCGAGCGAACCTCGCTCGAAAGCCCATCGATGCGCCGGTCGCGAAGCAATATCCGGCCGCCTGACGCCGGCGTCAGGCCGACCAGCGAGCGGATAATCGAGCTTTTCCCCGCGCCGTTCGCACCGAGAAGCGCGACAACCTCTCCCGCGCGGACTTCGAGCGAGACACCCTGGACGGCGTGCACCTTGCCGTAATGGACGTTTAGATCGCTAGTCGATAGAACCGGCCGCGACAACGCTTTCTCAGGCGGCATGCGCTTCTTCCTCGCTCTCGACCTCGCCGAAATAGGCCGCCTGCACGCGCGGGTTGCGCACCACCATGGCGGAGGCCCCGTCGGCGATCTTCTCGCCATGGTCGAGGACGATTGCCCGCGCGCACAGGCCGGTCACCATGCGCACGTCGTGCTCGACGAGTGCGATCGTCAAGCCCTCGGCATGGACCCTGCGGATTAGCTCCTGAAGCTCGGCGCGCTCAGAAGGGTTCAGTCCGGCGGCGGGCTCATCGAGAAGCAGGAGAGTCGGCTCGAGCGCAAGCGCGCGCGCGATCTCGAGGCGGTTCTGCGCTCCGTAGGGAAGATCGCGGGCCAGCAGGCCAGTCGAGTCGGCGAGCCCCGTGAGCACGAGGCAACGCTCTGCGATCGCGCCGGCTTTCTTCCTTGCCTGAAGCGAGCTGTTGAGTCCGAACACGTCGCCCAGCGCTGATCCCTGCACGCCCTTCATGGCGGCGACCTCGACGTTTTCCAGCACGCTCATCGTCCCGAACAAGCGCTTGTTCTGGAAAGTGCGCGCGATGCCGCGCCGCACGATCTGCGCGATGCCGAAGCGCTCGATGCGCTCGCCGCGAAAAACGATTGTGCCCTGGTCGACCCGATAGATGCCCGAGAGCACATTGAAGAGCGTGCTCTTGCCCGAGCCATTCGGGCCGATGATGCCCAGAAGCTCGCCCTCCTCGATCTGCAGGTCGATATTCACCAGCGCGCGCACCCCGGCGAACGAAAGCGATACCTTCGAGGCCGCAAGCAACGTCATCAATCCTTGCCAGCGGCGGGAGCACCTGCGCGGCGGCGCACGAGCGTCAAGATCCCCATCGGAAAGAACATCATCCCGAGCAGAAGGATCATGCCGTAAGCGATCATCCTGAACTCGCCAAACGGGCGCAGATACTCGGTAGCGGACTCGAGCAGCGCGGTCGCCACAATCATCCCTTCGATCGATCGGTAGCCGCCAAACATGCTCATCACCAAGAACAGCACCGAGGGCTCGAGCCCGAACATATCGGGGTGGATGAAACGCACATAGTGGGCGTAGAGAAATCCACCCGCGCCCGCCCAGGCCGCCGACAGCGCGAGCGCGGTGACTTTCGCACGCCCGACCTCCACCGCGACCGACGAGGCCGCAAGCTGGTCGTCGCTGAGCGCCCGAAGGAAGAGCCCGAGGCGGCTACCGATCACGCGTTTGGCGAGGAAATAGGAAATGCCTGCCGCGACGAGAGCCAAGAAATAGAACTGCTGCGGCGTCTCGAGGCTGTACTCGCCCAGGCCAACGGCGGGGATGGAGCGCACGCCCTGCGGGCCGTTGGTGAGCTCGATCCAGTTCATCAGCACGAGCCAGACGATCTGCTGAATACCGATCGTCGCCATGACAAAGTAAAGGCCCGCGAGCCGCACGGCCGCTCCGCCCAGCGACACAGCGAGCACGATCGTCATCAACACGGACGGTACCAGCGTTGCTACCGGTGCCCAGCCGAGCTTCGTGGTGAGAAGCGCCGTCGTATAGGCGCCAACGCCGAACAGCGCCCCTTGAGCAAGCGACACGCGGCCGGTGAAGCCCGTCAGGAACCCCAGCCCAACCACGGGCAGCGTGTAGATCAGGATGAAGTTGGCGATGTGAACGACGTACTGCGGCGCGAGCGCTGGCAACGCGAGGAGCGCGGCGAGGGTCGCCGCCCAGAACCACCAGCGCTGATGGAGCGCGGCCATCGTCACACCTTGACCGGCGTCTCGCGCCCAAGAAGTCCCGTCGGCCGCCAGATCAGCATGACCAGCAGAATCACGAAGGCGACCAGATCCTTGTACGCGGACGAAATGTAGCCGCCGGCCAAGTTCTCGAGTACGCCGATCACGAGTCCGCCGAGGATGGTGCCGGGGATGCTGTTGATGCCGCCGAATACCGCCGCGCTGAACGCCTTCAGGCCGACCATGTCTCCCATGTCGAACGACACGAAGTACAGGGGACCGATCAGCACGCCCGCGATCGCTGCCACGGCGAAACTGAGCCCGAAGGTGAGGGCGATGGCGCGCTTCACGTCCACTCCGACCGTTGCGGCGATTTCGGCGTCCGCGGCGACCGCGCGCAACGCGCGGCCGGTCCGCGTGTACGTGAACATTGCGTGCAGCAGCACGACCAGCACGAGTGTCGACAACACGACCCACAGGTACCCTTCCTGGAACCGGGCCGCGCCGATCTGCACCACTTCACTGCCAAACACCTTCGGGAAGGGCACCGGCTCGGGAAAGAACACCCGCACGCCGTTCATGAGCACGATGCCCAGCCCGATGGATCCGACGATGAACACCTCGTGGTTGTGATACAGCCGCCTGAATACCAGACGCTCGAGGACCATGCCAAGCGCGAAAGCCACCGCGCCGACGACGAAGAGCAGTGGCAGCGCCGGAAGGTGCACCCGCTCGGCGATTACAAGGCCGAGAAAGGCCCCGGCCATGAACACGTGGCCTTGCGCGAAGTTCACCATCCGCAACGTCCGGTAGACCAGCGTGAAGCCCAGTCCAACCACCGCGTAAACGCAGCCGGTCGCGAGCCCGCCGATGAAGAGCTGGTCGAACATGGTTCTCGACTAGCGCGGGATTACTTGCCCTTGAAGGCCTGGAACGCGCCTTTGCCGACTTCGACCAGCACCGACTGCTGGACGAGCTGGCCGGTCTTGTCGAAATACGCATCGCCTGGCACGCTGAAAAGGGTGCCTTTCCAGCGGCCGATGCACTGGCGCAGTTTCTCCTTGTCAGTGCCGGAGGACTCGATGCACGGCACGGCGATGAACTTGACAGCACGGTATTCCCATGCCGCAAGCACTGGGCGCGGGGGCTGCGAGCCACCACTAAACTCCTTCACATAGCGGTCGGCCCATGCCCTCGCCTGGGGATCGACATCCTCGTGGAAGTAGGTCGTGAGGACGGTACCCTCGGAGGCTTTGGGCGCGAGCGTCATCAGGTTCTCGTTGGCGAGGCCACCGGTGCCAATGAAGCGCGCCTTGATGCCCAGGTCGCGCGCCTGGTTCATGATTGCGGGCGCCGCCGGAATCGTGCCGAAGATAGCGAGACCGTCCGGGTTCGCCTCGCGGATCCTGGAAAGCTGCGCCGTGAAGTCCTTGTCCGCCGACTGATACGGGACTACGGCCACCGGATCGAGGCCGATTTTCTTCAGGCTCGCGACGAAGATGTCGCGGTTTCCGACGCCGTAGTCGTTGGCGTCATGGATCACGGCGATACGCTTCATACCGAGGCGCCTGACCGCCGCATCGGCGATCTGCTCGGCCTGGACCGAGTCCGTAAAGATGACCCGAAACGTCCATTTGTTCTTCTCGGTGGTGATCTTCGGGTTGGTGGCGCCAACCACGATGTAGGGCAGGCCCGCGCGTTCAGCCACTTCCATGTTGGCCAGAACCTGCGAGCTCCCCCAGCCTCCGACCACCAGGTCAACCTGGTCGTTGACCAGGCGCTGCATGGCGGTAACAGACTGCGCCGGGTTGCTCGCGTCGTCGACCACGACCAGCGAGATCTTGCGGCCTTTGATGCCCCCCGCGGCATTGATCTCCCTGACCGCCATTTCCGCGCCCTGGCGAATACCAATGCCATAAGACGTGCCTGGGCCGGACATGCCCGCAACAACCCCTAGCTTGATGTCCTGAGCCTGGGCCGAAACTGCCATTGCCACAGACCCTGCCACCGTAATTGCGCCAATCAGCTTTCTCATCTTCATGACTTTCTCCTTTGCTCCTGTGATTGCGGTTTTAATCCTATCCTGCTGTTCCATAGACCCGGTACGCTTCTACCGGCGTGATATAGCCTTCCAGCACGTCTGCCGCGATCGCCTGCTTTGTGCGCTCGCGCGGATCGCCAAGTCCGCCACCGCCCGGGAGGTGCAGCGTGACCTGCTCGCCCGACTGAATCGTGACCCGCCCTTTGCTCGGCAAAACGCGCCCGTCCTGCCCGAGCACAGCACCCGCGGCGCCGTTGCCGCCGCCGTGAATTCCGCGCGGGGCAAAGCGAACCCGGTCGTACATGCCTGAAAGCACGCACGGTCCGTGGGAGTGCACTTCGAAGCGAATCACCTGGCCCAGTCCGCCGCGATAGCGGCCCGTTCCGCCCGAATCCGGACGCAGCTCGCGCTGGCGCATGACGACGGGCGACGCCGACTCGATAATCTCTGTCGCCACGTTCTGAATCCCACTTGGAAATGACGTCACGGACAGGCCGTCCTTTTCGCGACGGGCACCCATCCCGCCACAGGAGAAGAACGCGAACGCAAATGGCTCATCCGGCGCGACGAACCCCGAAAGCTGCGTCACCCACAGGCCCGCGGCGCTGTCCGCGGGCACCTTCTCGGGCAACGCCTTCTCGAGAGCGCCAAAAACCACGGTCGGGAGGAAATGCCCGATGATGTGCCGCGCGGCGGTCGGAGCGGGATGCACTGGGTTGAGCAGCGACCCACGCGGCGCGCGCACGATGATCGGCAGGAAGCTGCCCTCATTGTTCGGCACATCCGGCGCCACAATGCACTTCACCGCGTAGCAGGAATACGCCGTCGTGTAGGCAAGCGGCACATTGATGCCGCGATCGACACTTGGCGCGGTACCTTCGAAGTCGACGACGAGGTCCTCGCCCTGCCTCGAGATCTCGACTTCAATGTGTAAAGACTGCTCGAAACCGTCGTTCTCGCACCCATAGCGGAACCGACCGGCCGGAAATGCGGCGACCGCTTCGCGCACCGCTTTTTCCGAGCGGTTCACGATCTCGTCGGAAAGTTCCTCGATGTCCGAAAGGCCGAACTCCTCGAGCATCTGCGTGAGGCGCCGGGCGCCGACTTCCCCCGCGGCAACCTGGGCATACAGGTCGCCGATCACCTCTCGCGGCGTGCGCACATTGGCGCGGATGAACCGGACGACGTCCCGGTTCTCCTCGCCCTTGACGAGAAACTTGCAGAACGGGACGTGAAGCCCCTCCTCGAAAACGTTGCGCGCATCCGCCGTGAGGCCCACGCCGCCGACGTCGACCATGTGGCAGCAGCTCGCGAAAAACCCAACGCAGCGCGTATTCCGGAACACGGGCGTGACAAGGCACATGTCGTTCAGCTGCCCGGCAAGCTTGTAGGGATCGTTCGAGAGGAGCACATCGCCCGGCTCGATGGAACCAATCGGGAACTCCTCGAGGAAGAACCGCATGCCGCGCGCCATGGTGTTGACGTGGCCGGGCGTGCCGGTGCGGGCCTGCGCCACCATCCTCCCCCTGCGGTCGAACACCGCGGCAGAGAGGTCTCCCGCTTCGCGCACAATGGTTGAGAACGCGGTGCGCATCAGCACCTGCGCCTGCTCCTCGGCAAGCGCGAGCAGCCTGTTCCAGAGTACCTCGAGCAGGTAAGGCGGAAACCCGGTTTTCATCGAGTTGTCGATTTCTCGTCTCCTCAGGTCGGCAGCGTGATCAGTACCAACCCATCTTCACGCAGCTGCGCCGTGGCGCCCGGTCCGACCGTGATCGTGGCATCGCCGAGCTCGATCAGCGCCGGGCCAGCGAGCGCCTCGCCCGCAGCAAGCGAGGCCGCAGAGATCACGCGGGCATCGACGAAACCGGACGTTTCACGGAAATACACGCGCCGGATCGAGCGCATGTCCTTCGTTTTGCCGGAGAATCCCTTGCGCAACGGCAATTCCGGAACCGGTCCGCGTGCGCTTGCACGCCAGGTGATGAACTCAACCGGTGCATCGGGACCCTTCACCGCGTTGAGGCGCTCGTACTCCGCGCGGAACCGGCGCAGCACCTCGGCAACCGTAACGTGCGACCAGTCCAGGCCCTCGAGGTCGACCTGCACTTCGTGACCCTGGCCGCGGTATCGCATGTCGGCGGAGCGCGTAGTCACGATCTCGCGCTCAGGAACACCCGCCTTTGCCACCCTGCTTCGGCAATCGCGCACCATCGAGTCGAGGGTCGCGGCGATCTCGCCCCATGGCGCATCGTCGAGCGCGACAGTCAGGCTTCTCGCCACGTCGAAAGCGACCGGCGCACACAGCATCCCGAACGCGGAGCCCACGCCCGCTTGCCACGGCACGATCAGCTCGCTCAGGCGCAGCGCGCGCGCAACGCCGTATGCGTGTGTCGGGCCAGCGCCGCCAAACGCCACCATGCTGTAGTCGCTCGGCGTACGCCCGCGCTCGAGCAGGTGTACGCGCGCGGCGGACGCCATGTTTTCATTGACCACCTGGTGGATGCCCCAAGCGGCCTCTTCCACCGACAGCTTGAGCGGCTTCGCCAAGTGCTTCGCAACGGCACGCCGGGCCGCCTCGGCGTCAAGACGCATTTTTCCGCTCAGGAAGCTCTCGGTGCCGATGTAGCCAAGCACGACATCGGCGTCCGTCACCGTGGGCAGCGTACCGCCGAGCCCGTAACAGGCAGGTCCAGGATTCGATTCGGCGCTCTGCGGTCCGACTTTCAGCAACCCCAGCCGGTCGATGTGCGCGATGCTGCCCCCGCCCGCGCCGATTTCGATCATATCGACGGCCGGCACCTGCACCGGCAGGCCGCTGCCGTGCTTGAAGCGATAGACCTGGGCGACCTCGAGCTTTCGCGCGACGATCGGGCGCCCGTCGTCGACGATGAAAGCCTTGGCCGTAGTACCGCCCATGTCGAAGAACAGCACCTTGTTCCGCCCGGTCGCGCGACCGATGTAGGCCGCGCCGATGGCGCCCGCGGCCGGGCCTGATTCGAGCAGGCGCACTGGAAACTGCGACGCGGTCTCGGGCACGGCAGTCCCGCCATTCGACTGCATGATGAGCAAGGCGCCGCGGATGCCATGGCGCGACAACCGCTCTCCGAGGTCGCGCAGGTAGGGACCCACCACAGGCGCCACGTAGGCGTTCAGGGCAGTGGTGGATGCACGCTCGTATTCGCGGATTTCGGGCGCCACTTCGGAGGAGAGCGAAACGTGCAACCCGGGCGCCAACCCGCGGATGAGCTCGCGAAGCTCATTCTCGTGGGCCGGATTCCTGAAGGCGTGCAGCAAACAGACCGCGATAGCCTCGACGCCATCGTTCAGCAGCCCCCTAACCTCCGCCTCCGCCTGGTCGAGATCGAGCGGCAGCTCGACCGCGCCGCTCGCGAGAATGCGCTCCCGAATCGGCCGCCGGAGGTGCCGGGGGATCACCGGAGGCGGCTTCTCGATGTCGAGGTCGTAAAGGTCGAAGCGGTGCTCGGTGCCGATCTCGATGGCGTCGCGAAAACCCTCGGTCGCCAACAGCGCTGCCTTGGCTCCGCGCCGCTGAATGACCGCATTCGTCACGAGGGTGGTTCCGTGCAGGACCCTCGCCACCGATTCGGGATTCAGCCGCCCGGAGTCGACCATCTGGCGGATGCCTTCGGACACGCTGTGAGTGGGATCCTCGTGATCGGTGAGCACCTTCGCGGTGACGCTTCGACCGGTCTCGACCTCGATCGCAAACAGATCGGTGAAGGTGCCGCCAATGTCCGTGCCGACGAAAAACATGGCTCGCCTACTCCCTCGTTGCGGCCCATGCCGCGATGGCAGGATGTGCGGCGATTACGTCCATCTCGACATTGATGCCGCGCAAGCCCGCCTGCACCAGTGTTCGAGCGGGATACGGCTTCGGCATCAGTACCTCGTACAACCGGTTGAAATCCGGCACCCGCGCGATATCGGAAAGGTAGACAGTAACCTTCACGACATGCGCAAGGCTCAGACCGGCGGCGGCGAGAATGTTGCCCAGGTTTGCAAACGTCTCACGCACCTGCGCGGTGAAATCGCCGTCGATCGGCCGATTCGTCGCGCGCGAGATCGGCCCCTGTCCCGACACAAAAACCAGGGGGCCGACCTGGACAGCCTGGGGAAAAGGACCGCGCCCCGCCGGCGCCTCGCTGCTCATCACGGACTGCTTGAGCTCAAGGTGCATTGACGACCCCTCCGCCCGCGTTCGGCAGAGCCCCGTAAGAAACGGCGATGTTGCCGATATGCTGGCGCATCGCCTCGGCGGCGGCGGCGGCATCGCGGTTTTCCATCGCGAGCAACACCCGGTCCATTTCGCGCAGCGATTCCTCGACTCGGCCAGGAAGCGTCGCGGTCGTGACCCGAATCCAGTGGATCTGGTCGCGCAGGTTATTCAGGATTTGCGCGATGAAGGCGTTTCCGGCGAGCCGGTAAACCGTGCCGTGGAACAGGTCGTCCAGCGCGAGAAACTCGTCAAAATTTTTCGATGCGCCCTTCGCCTTGAGCGTTTCGAACTTCGCTCGCAGCGTCGCCAATTCTTCTGGCGTGACCCGGGTGGCAGCAACGCTTGCCGCGTGGGTTTCCAGGAGGAGCCTTAGCTCGTGCATGGCCACGACCTCGTCTGGCGAGAATCGCCGCACGAACGTACCGTTCTGCGGCAGGACCCGAACCCAGCCATCGCGCTCAAGGCGCGCGAGCGCGCTTCGAATCGGGGACCGGCCGAGATGCAGCTCGGCAGCAAGCTTTGCTTCCGAGAGCTTCTGACCTGGTTGATAGCGCAGCTCAAGGATGCCTTTCTTGATCCTCCGGTAGGCGTCGGCGAGTGCCGAAGACGAGTAAGCTATCATTTCTGATTCACTAGTTAACTAGTCGACTAATTATTACAATTGCCACCGTCAACGGTCAACAATATTCCACCTCGAGCATCCTTCATGAATTACAAGGTACTGATTACACATGCTATTCACCCACAGGCGCACGCTCGCCTGGCCCAGCAGGCAATAGTCCGCGTCCTTGAGGATACGACACAGGGTGGCCTAATCCGGGCCATCGCCGACGCTGATGCGCTGCTGGTCCGGATGCCCGTCACTGCCACCGCCATCCGGGCCGGCCGCAAGCTTCGCGTGGTTGCCCGGCACGGCGTAGGGTTGGACTACATCCCCGTAGAGACCTGCACCGAACTCGGCATCCCGGTCGTTTTCACGCCCGACGCAAACACGGAGTCAGTCGCCGAGCATGTCCTCGGCACCATGCTTGCCCTCGCGCACCAGGTCGCGCAAGCGGATCGCGCGGTACGCACTGGACGATGGAGCGTGCGCGACAGACTCCTCGGAATCGACCTACGAGGGCGAACGTTGGGCATCGTCGGCATCGGACGCATTGGCACGCGCGTCGCCGAGATATGCCGGGGCGCATTTGCAATGAAGGTCCTGGGGTGCGATCCCGATCTCGAGCCTTCAACGATCGCTGCGCGGGGCGCGGAACCCGCGACGCTCGATCAATTGCTGTCGGAATCGGACTTCGTCACGCTCCACGCCCCGGCAACCAAAGCGAACCACCACCTGATCGACGCACGTGCGCTCGCCCGCATGAAACGCGGCAGCTTCCTCATCAACCATGCCCGGGGCGGACTCGTCGATACGGCGGCACTGACAGACGCGCTCAAGAGCGGACAGCTCGGCGGCGCCGCCGTCGATGTGTTGGAGCAGGAACCGCCTGCGCGGGATCTCGAGCTCATTGTGCTCGACAACGTGATCGTGACGCCCCATAGCGCCGCGCTCACAGATGAAGCGATGCTTCGCAT
>MERE01000218.1:0-11172 GCA_001771975.1 Betaproteobacteria bacterium RIFCSPLOWO2_02_FULL_68_150
AGCCGCTCGTTCACCGCCGGCACGCGCAGCGCCTTGGCGAACTCCGCGTTCATCCGCGCGATGATCGGCGCCGGCGTCTTCGCCGGCGCGAGCAAGCCCCACCAGGCTTCCGCGTCGAGGCCCGCGACGCCCTGCTCGGCGAGGGTCGGCACCTCGGGCAATTGCGGAAAGCGCTGCGGCGAGGTCACGGCGAGCGCGCGCAGCTTGCCCGACTGGATGTGTGGCGCGAGCAGCGCTGCCGTGGCGATCGACACCGGAACATGCCCCGCTACGGAATCGGTGACGAGCGGTCCACCTCCCTTGTAGGGAACATGGGTCAGGCTGAAACCGCCCTGCTTGCTGATCAGCGTGACGAAGAGGTGCGCCAGGCTGCCCGAGCCGATCGACCCGTAACTCACGGAGTTCGGGTTCGCGCGCGTCGCGGCGAGCACGTCGCGGAACGTCTTGTAGGGGGTGGTCGGGTGCGTGGTGAACACCATCGGCGACTTCCCGATCAGCATCACCGGCGCAAGGTCCTTGAGCGTGTCGAACGTCATGCCCGGGATCAGGCTCGGATTCACGCCGTGCGTATCGAAAACCAGCACGAACGTGTAGCCGTCGGGCGCGGACTTGGCCGCCACCCCGGTTCCGATCGCACCCGAGGCGCCGCCGCGGTTCTCGATCACGATCTGCGTGCCGAGCGACTGCTGCAGGTGCGGCTGCGCGTGCCGGATGATCTGGTCGGTCGTGCCACCGGGGGGAAACGGAACGATGAAACGCACGGGCTGCGTGGGCCAGGCCTGCGCGTGCGCGCCGAGCGCGGCTGCGAGCAGCAGGCATAGGCCCGGCCAACGGACAAGGCTCTTGCGCATGGCGAATCTCCTATTCGTTCCGAGGGTGCGCCGGATTCTATTCCGATGCCCGGCCCATTCAGCATCGATCTTCGAACCTGCGCCTGCCCGCAGGCACGCTGCGGCTTTAGACTGCGTTCGCAGCGTACCATGTACCCGGTTTCCGGCCGACCCATGCACCTGCCCGACCTGCTGAAGGAGCATCGCGGACCCAGGATCGCCATCGAGTTCGGCGGCGAGTCCTACTCGTACGCCGCGCTCGACGACCTTGCGAACCGCTTCGCGCGGTTCTTCGCAGCCCGCGGGCTGGGCCTTGGCGAGCGCGTCAGTTTCATCGCCGCGAGCGATCCGCTGGTGATCGCGGCGTATCTCGGCGCGTTCCGCTGCGCTCTGGTCGCCAACCCGCTCAACAATCGCCTGACGCCGCGCGAGCTGGCGTGGGTCCTCGACCATGCGCAGCCCCGGCTGCTCGTCGTCAGCACGGAGTTCGCGGATCTGGCGGCAAACGCCGTCGCCCTCGCGAGGGCGAGGCCTGAGATCCTCGCGCTGCGCGGCGGCGACGGCGCGGTGTTCGCGCAAGCCGCGGACCCGGTCGAGTCGCGCCGCCCCGCCCCGCAGGACGGCGCGATGCTCCTCTACACCTCGGGCACCACCGGCAACCCCAAGGGCGTACTGCTCACGCAGTCGAACATCGCTTGCGGCATCGAGATCGTGCGCCGCGCCTTCGAGATCGCGCCCTCCGAGCGCACGCTTTGCGTAATGCCGATTTTCCACACCAACGGGCTGATGTTCAGCAACCTGCCGTTCCTGCTCGCCGGCGCCACGGTGATCCTGCGCCCGCGCTTCAGCGCCACGGCGTTCTGGAATCAGTGCCGCGAGCACGCCGCGACGAGTTCGAGCGTCTCGCCTGCGATCCTCGCGCTGCTGCTCGAGCACGCGGCGAAGGCGCCGCCCGCGAGCGCGATCCGGCTCGATTACATCAAGGTCGCCTCCGCGCCGACGCCGCCCGAGCTCGCCGATCGCTTCGAAGAGCGTTTCGGCGCGGGCCTGCTGCTGGAGACCTTCGGCCTCACCGAGACCACCGCGATCAACACCATGAATCCGCGGCGCGGTGCGCGCAAGCGTGGCTCGATCGGGCAGCCGATCGCGCCGCAGGAGATGCGCGTGGTCGATGGCGAGGGACGGCCGCTGCCGGCCGGAGCAAGCGGCGAGATCGAGATCCGCGGCCCGACCGTGATGAAAGAGTACTTCCGCGATCCCGAGAGCACGCGCCAGGCGATGCGCGACGGGTGGCTGCGCACGGGAGACCTGGCACGGATCGATGCCGAAGGGTTCTTTTTCATCGTCGGCCGGCAGAAGGACATGATCCTGCGGGGCGGCGAAAACATCTCGCCCCTGGAAATCGAGGCGGCCGTCGCCCAGCACCCGGCGGTGCGCGAGGCGGCGGCGGTGGGACTGCCCGACCGTATCTGGGGCGAGGTGGTCGGCCTGTGCGTAGTGGCGCAGAATGCGGTGAGCGAGGAGGAGCTGCGCGCGTTCTGCTGCCAGCGCCTGAGCGCGTTCAAGGTGCCCGAGCGCGTCGCGTTCGTCGAGCGCCTGCCGCGCAACGCGATGGGCAAGGTCACGCGCTCGGCGCTGCGCGATTATTTCTGAGTCAAGAGGACAGGCGGCAATGGCGACGAAGAACGTGAGGGTCGATTTCGGCGAACGCAGAATCGGCATCGACGTGCCGGAATCGGCTGCGGTATGTGAGTTCCAGGATCCGCCGCTCATCGAGGATCCGGCGGCCGCAGTGCGCTCGGCGCTCGCGCGGCCGCTCGGCGCCGCCCCGCTCGCCGAACAGGCGAAGCCCGGCATGAAGGTGGCGATCGGCTTCGACGACGTCACGCGGCCGAGCCTGCCGGCGCGGCTCATCCTGCCGGCGATCGTCGACGAGCTCTCGCGCGCGGGCGTCCGCGACGAGGACATGCTGTTCGTAGGCGGTTGCAGCAACCACCGCAAGAACACGCGCAGCGAGCTGGCCGCGCACCTCGGGCCGGAGATTTTCAACCGCTTCTGGCCGCTCGGGCGCATCCGCAACCACGATTGCTACGACCCGCAGGGACTGAAGTATTTCGGCATTACCGGCAGCGGACGCGTAGTCGAGCACCACCGCGAGTTCGCAGAGGCCGATCTGCAGATCTACCAGGGCAACGTGTCGTCGCAGGCCTGGAAGGGCTATACCGGCACCGGCGTGGTGATCGGCCTCGCCTCCACGCGCAGCATCGCTTCGCACCACAGCATCAACGTGGTCCCCGCTCCGGCCGGGAAAAAGCCGGCGGGCGGCGCGCGGCCCCCAGGGGTCAAGCCCGAGATGACCGCGTATCTCGAGCAGGCGACCGGCAAGCGCGTCTTCTACGTCAACGCGATCACCGGCAGCGGCGGGCGGCTCGCGGGCGTCTTTGCCGGCCACGCCAACGGCGTGACGCCGCCCGCGTGGGAACTGGCGGAACGCCTGTTCACGGTCGAGGCGCCGCAGGCCGACGTGCTGGTGGTCGGGCTGGCGCAGAGCTACTCGTACGGCAATTCGAACAACACGCTCATCGGTGCGGTAGGCGCGCTGGTGCCGCCGCGCTTCAGTCCGCGGGCGCCGGTGCTTCGCGAAGGCGGCGTGGTGATCGCGCTTTCGCCTTCGAACGGCGTCATCGATCGCGAGCGCTACCCCTCGTACCAGGACGTGATCGACCTCTACGGCCGCTACCACAGCGTGCGCGCGCTGGTGGACCACGAGCCGGAGTTCGACGCGCGGCCGCAATACCGGCAGCAGTACACCCACGGCCACGGCTACCCGCCGCTGCATCCGTTCTGGCTGATGTACGAGCTCGAGTACACGCTCGAGCGTGCAGCTGCGGTGATCATGGCGGGTACCACCAATCCCGGCGCCTATCGCGGCCTCGGCCTCGCCACCGCGCCGGATTTCGCCGCGGCCTGGAAGATGGCGGCGAAGCATGTCGGTCCGAACCCGCTCACCGTGGTGGCGCCGACCTTCTTCAGCCGTCCGCGCATCAAGTTCGGCGTGAATGCGTGAACGGGTCGATGAGCGAACTGGCGCGCATTCATCTCGACGCGGTGGGCGGCGTCGCCGGCGACATGTTCGTCGCGGCGCTCGCCGACGCTTTTCCGGAGCGCACTGCGGGACTGCTGGCGGAACTCGGCAAGCTCGAATGGCCGCAGGGCGCCACGGTGCGCTTCGCCGAGCATCGCGGCGACGCACTGAAAGGGCAGCGCTTCCTGGTCGAGGCGCCGCAAGGCCATCAGCACGCTGCATGGCGCGACATCCGCGCCATGCTTCAGGCCTCGCCGCTCGCGGCGGGAACGAAGGCGCACGCGCTCGGCATCTTCGCGCGGCTCGCCGAAGCCGAGGGCACGGTGCACGGCATTGCGCCCGAGGAGGTCGGCTTTCACGAGATCGGCGCCTGGGATTCGATCATCGACATCGTCGGCGCCGCCTGGCTCATCGATGCGCTTTCGCCGCGCCGCTGGACCTGGTCGCCGCTGCCCATCGGCGGCGGCCGCGCAAAGACCGCGCATGGCGTGCTGCCCCTGCCGGCGCCGGCTGCGGTGCTCCTCCTGCGCGGCATGCCGACGATCGACGACGGCGTGCCGGGGGAGCGCGTAACGCCTACCGGTGCCGCCATCCTCAGGTACCTCGCTGAGACTCCTGCAGCCGGTGAGGAACCGTTCGCCTGCAGCATCGCCGCTACCGGAATCGGCTTCGGTGCGCGCCGCATCGAGGAGCTGCCGAACATCCTCCGCTGCATTGCGTATGCGGAGGTGCCGGTTGGCGCGGCCCGCGACGAGAGCATTGCCACGCTCCAGTTCGAGATCGACGATCAGTCCGCGGAAGACCTCGGCCTCGCGCTCGAACGAATCCGGGCAACGGCCGGCGTGCTGGAACTCTACCAGGCACCGGTCTACGCAAAAAAAGGGCGTCTTGCGACGCAGGTACAGATCCTGGCACGTCGCGATGCCGCCGACGCGATCGCGCAGGCCTGCTTCGAACAGACGACGACGCTCGGGCTGCGCATCGGCGAGATGCGGCGGCGCGTGCTCGCGCGCGAGGTGGTTTCCGCGAGCGGCGTGCGGGTGAAGGTCGCGCAGCGCCCCTCGGGCGAATGGACCGCGAAGGCCGAAAGCGACGATGTAGCGCAGGCCGCGGCGGGCCGCAAGGCGCGCGACCGGGCGCGGCGCGCCGCGGAGGATTCGGCGCTGGAGGCGGGGAAGAATGATGGCAAGCAGCGCCGCAATTGACGCTCTCGCGGCGTGGCTCGATACGCTCGACGGCGTCGCCGTCGCGCTGAGCGGCGGCATCGACAGCCTCACGCTGTCGACCGTTGCCGGGCGCACGCTCGGTGAGCGCGCGACCATGTATCACGCCGTGTCGGCGGCGGTCCCGCCGGAAGCGACGGCGCGCGTGCACGACCTGGCGGCGCGCGAAACCTGGCGCCTGCAGATCATCGACGCCGACGAATTCGGCCGCGACGAGTACGTCGCCAATCCGGTGAACCGGTGCTTTTACTGCAAGCAGTCGCTCTACCGCGTGATCGCGCGGCACACCGATCGGCAGATCGTCTCCGGGGCCAATACGGACGACCTGAGCGAGTACCGTCCGGGGCTCGACGCGGCGCGCGCGGCGGGCGTGCGACATCCGCTCGTCGAACTCGGCGTGAACAAGGCGACGATCCGGGTCATGGCGCGCGCGCTTGGACTCGGTGCGCTTTCGGCGCTGCCCGCATCGCCCTGCCTTTCCAGCCGGGTCGAGACCGGAATCGCGATCACGCCCGCCATGCTCCGGCGCATCGATGCCGCGGAGCGTGCCCTGCGCCTGCGGGTCGGGGCGAGCAACGTGCGCTGCCGGGTGCGCGCCTCCGGCATCGTGGTCGAGCTCGATGCCGTCGCGCTCGAGCGGCTTTCGGCCCAAGAGCGCGGCGCTCTCGCCGCCGAGGTCGGGCGGATATGCGAATCCGCCCCGCCCGCCTTCGCGCCGTACCGGAGCGGCAGCGCATTCCTGGTGACACGCGATGCAAGAGCACGGCATCCAGCTTGACCTGCGGCGCGAAGCCCGCATCGGCTTCGACGAGGCGATCTTCTGCGCCGGCAAGAGCGTTGCGCAGCTCGACGCCATCGTCGCGCACGCGCTGGCGAGCGGCACGCGCCGGCTTTTCACGCGTCTGGACGCAGCGAAGCGCGACGCGCTCTCGCCCGGCCACCGCGACGCGCTTGCCTGGGACCCGGTGTCGATGACGGCAACCCTTGGCGCTCCGGCGGTGGCGAAAGGGGCACCGCGCGTTGCCGTGGTGAGCGGCGGCAGCTCCGACCTGCCGATGAGCCGCGAAGCCGCGCGCGCCCTCGAGTACCACGGCGAGGCGGTGCTCGAAGTGCCCGATATCGGCGTCGCGGGGCTGTGGCGCCTGCTGGAGCGCATCGAAGAGATTCGGTGCATGCAGGTCGTGATCGTGGCGGCCGGCATGGAGGGCGCGCTGCCGAGCGTGATCGGCGGCCTCGTGCCCGGCGTCGTCGTGGCCTTGCCGACTTCCGTAGGCTACGGCGTCGCCGAAGGCGGTCGGGCGGCACTGCAGTCCGCGCTCGCCAGTTGCGCGCCGGGCATCGTCGCGGTGAACATCGACAACGGCTACGGCGCAGCCTGCGCCGCGCTGCGCGCGCTGCGCATCGCCACGCCGAAGGACGGCGCCTAGCCCGATCGGCGGTCGGCGCAGAATGGCGTAAAGTCGCGGCAACCGAAGGTCACGGAGAATCGCCCATGAAAAGCGTCGCCCAGATCCTCAAGTCCAAGCCCGTTCAGGCGGTGCTGACCATCGCGCCTTCGGACTCGGTGTACTACGCCGTGAAACTGATGGCGGAGAAAAGCATCGGCGCGCTCCTCGTGATGGAGGGCGAGAAAATCGCCGGCATCGTCACCGAGCGCGACTACGCGCGGAAAATCGTCCTCATGGGCCGCTCGTCGAAAGAGACGCCGGTGCGCGACATCATGACCTCCGACGTCATGTACGTGCGCCCTGACCAGAGCAACGAGGAATGCATGGCGCTGATGACCGACAACCGCCTGCGCCACCTGCCCGTCCTCGACCAAGGCAAGCTGATCGGCCTCATCTCCATCGGCGACCTGGTGAAGGACATCATCTCCGAGCAGAAATTCATCATCGACCAGCTGGAGCACTACATCCGGGGAGACCGCTGAACGCGCGGGTCATTTCAACGCCGCCAGCTCGCGATTGGCCTGCCGCAGCATTGCACTCATCCCGCGCGCGAGGTTCTGCAGCAGCCGGATCTTGATCGCCGGCGCCTCGTGATCGAGCTGCGCGAATGCCTCGCGCGTCAGCACGCGGCACTCCACTTCGCTCAGCGCGCTCACGTTGGCCGAGCGCGGTGAGCGGTCGATGAAGGCCATCTCGCCGAACGTCATGCCGGAAGCGAAGGCGTCGAGCCGGGCGATGCCGTCGTGCGTGGAAATGGTCACCATCGCGGCCCCGTGCGTGATGACGAACAGCTCGTCGGAGGTCTGGCCGGCGGCGATGATCGTCTGCCCCTTGCGATAGGTCCTGCAGGCGAGCAGGCCCTCCAGCAGCGCCAGTTCGTCTGTGGTGAAACCCGCGAATAGCGCGCATTGCTCCAGCGGGACCTTTGCATCCCATGCCTCGCCCTGAAAGCGCTGGGCGAGCAGCAGGTTCTCGCCGTATTCGAGCGCGAAGTCGTCGTCGGCAAAGATCGCCTCGCGATCGACACCGACGTCGATCAGCCGCTGCCACCAGGCGCCGGCCTCGGCGAAAACCAGCGCCTTGCCGAGCCGGAGCAGTTCCTTCCGCGCGCCCGCCAGCAGGCGCGCCGCCGCGTCATCGATCGCCTGGACCATCCTGAGGTTGACGACGAAGCAATCGGTGCCGCCGGCACGCTCCATCAGCTCGCGCACCACCGGCTCGATCGACGCGAACGCAAGCGCCCCCTGCAGGTGATACAGGCGCAGCCGTTTCCCGACGCGGCGCAGGTGTTCGGCCGCGACCGGCGAACGGCGCTGCTTCGAGGCCACCTTGCGGCGCGTCGTCGCGAGACGCACCGCCGGCACCGCGCGTTGCGAGGCATCGAACAGGTGCAGCCCGAGGTCGGCGGCGAGCGCGCGGCACACGGCGATGCCGCGGACGCTGTTGCCCTGCGCGTCGAGGCGCGGCGAAAACACGCCGATGCCGATGCGCCCGGGCTGGACCGCGAGAATCCCGCCGCCGACGCCGCTTTTGGCCGGAAGCCCCGTCTGGTAGAGCCATTCGCCCGAGAAGTCGTACATGCCGCAGGTCGCCATCACCGAAAGGACGTTGTCCACATATGCTTCGGCGATGGCGCGGGTCCCCGTGACGGGGTTCACGCCGCCGTTGGCGAGCGTCGCGCCCATGAGCGCGAGGTCGCGGCAGGTGACCCGAATGGAGCATTGCCGGAAATAGGTCTCGAGCGTCGGCGCCGGCTCGTCGGTGAGGATCGCGAAATTGCGCAGCATCCAGCCGATGGCGCGGTTGCGATGCCCGGTCGCGCTCTCGGAGTCGTAGACCCGCTCGTCGATGTCGAGCGCGCGGCCGGCATAGCGGGAGAAAGCATCGAGGATGCGGGCGGTTTTCTGCTCAATCGTCTCGCCGGCGATCAGGCCGCAGGCCGCGATTGCACCAGCATTGATCAGCGGGTTGAGCGGTGCACCAGTTTGGGGCCGCAGGCTGATCGCGTTGAAGGCGTCGCCGGAGGGCTCGACCCCGATCTTCGCGAGCACGGTGTCTTCGCCGTTTTCCTCCAGCGCGAGGCCGTAGGTGAGCGGCTTGGAGATGGACTGGATGGTGAAAGGCTGGCGGGAATCGCCGACTTCGTAGACGAATCCGTCGGGCGTGGCGATGCAGATGCCGAACCAGTCGGGATTTGCATGCGCAAGCTCAGGAATGTAGTCGGCGACCTGGCCGTCGGTGAGGTCCTGAAAGCGGGCGCGAAGTGAATCGAGGTAATCCAGAATCGGGGAGCGCGGCACGGCGGTGTTCTGAACGGTGGGAACCGCATTTCCCACGCAACATCCGTGCCAACCGAAGCCGTGTCCGGAGTAGGCGGCGCATAAATTGCAATCAGTTTGAATGACTGCTCTCGGGCATGTCGAGGTGGCGCGTTCGTGCCGCTCACATCTGCTGGAACAGGTGCAGATAACTCCGGCTCACCGGCAGCACCTCCTCCCGGCCCTTCAGGTGGATCTGCGCGGTCTCGTTCAGGCTGCGCGTGACATGGCTGATCGCGCGCAGGTTCACCACCACCGAGCGGTGCACCTGCACGAAGCGCTCGGCGTCGAGTTGCTCCACCAGTTCCTTGAGCGGTGTACGAATGAGCGCCTCGCCCGGCTTGCCCGCGTCGCCGCGCCAGGCGATCAGCGTGTACTTCTCGTCGGAGCGCAGGAAGTCGATTTCGTCGACCGGGATCAGGCGCAGTGCCTGCCCGACGGATGCGTGGATCCAGCGCAGCGGCGCCGGGGCGGCGGCATCCTTGTCGAGGCGCGCCACCAGCTGCTCCAGCAGCGCCTCGGTGTTGGCCACCGGCTGTGCGGCGCGCAGCCGCTCTTGCAGGCGCGACACCGTGTCGGCCAGGCGCGCCGGCTGCAACGGCTTCACCAGGTAGTCGAGCGCCCCTTCGTCAAAGGCCTGCACCGCGTACTGGTCGTAGGCCGTGACGAACACCAGGTGAGCGCGGCGACCGATCAGGCGTGCGGCCTCCACACCCGACATGCCCGGCATGTGCACATCGAGAAAGCAGATGTCGGGCTTTTGCGCCTCGAAGAGCTCGACCGCCTCGCGGCCGTTGCGCGCCTGTGCCACCACGTGCAGCTCGGGCCAGGCCGTCGCCAGCAGGCGCGTCAGCGACTTGCGCAGCAGCGGCTCGTCATCGGCAATGAGCGCCGTCGGACGTCGGGCGGTCATGCCTTGCCCGGCTCGGCCGGAAAATCGAGCTCGGCGCGTACGCCGTGCGGAACGAGCGCCGCAAGATCGAGCTTCGCATCGCCGCCGAAAACCAGCTGCAGGCGTTCGCGCAGCGTCGACAGACCTGTGCCCGGCCCATCGCCCGCACGCTGCAGGCCCACGCCAGTGTCACTCACCTCCGCGCGGCAGCGCCCGTCCTGCACTCGCACGCGGACATCGATCCGCCCGCCTTCCTCGCTCGGATCGATGCCATGGCGCACGGCATTCTCGACCAGCGACAGCAGCGTCATCGGCGGGCAGCGCAGTCCCAGCGCCGCCTCATCGGCTTGCAGATCGAACTGCAGGCGGTCGGGCATCCGCATGTGCATGAGCTCCAGGTAGGCACGCACCAGCTCCAGTTCCTGTCCCATCGTGGTCGCCGGATCGTGCAGACGAGGGACTGCTGCGCGCAAGTACGCGATCAGGTTATCCAGCACCGCGGCAGCCTGCGGCGAACCGGCCTCCACCAGCTCGCGCACGTTGGCGAGCGTATTGAACAGGAAATGCGGCTCAACCTGCGCCTGCAGCAGGCGCAGGCGGGAGTCGAGCGCCTTGCGCTCCAATTCGCTGCGCTCGAGCTCGAAGGCGAGCGCCTGGCTGCGCGCGGCGTAGTCGCGCTGGCGGAAGAGGGCCGCCACGGCGATCCACGGCGCGAAGAGAAGGCCGGTCATGGTCATCATGAAGAAGCCGCTCAGGCGCGCTTCGACCTGCCAGAACGGCCTGGGATCGTCATGCGGAAGCAGATACTGCGCAAGCACTGCAAGAGGGATCGCGAGAGCCACGCACAGGACCTGGAGCGCCCAGCGCGCGAGCCACTGGGGCAGGCGTGCGGGCCACTGCTCGAAGAGTCCGAAGGCGACCAACGCGGCCAACCCGACCACCCACTCGCGGCCGATCACTCGAGCACTCGACAACGAGGGAAAGGCGGGGCTGAGAAGCAGGCCCAGCAGCGTCGACGCGACGAAAGCGACGAGCAGCCGCCGCCAGCCCAGGGTCAGGGCGAGGCCGCGCGGCTTTGGAGAAGGGGGAGGAGCATTCATCGCCTCCGATAGTAGCGAGTTCATCGCGTGTGGACAGTCGCCACGGGACGAGCCACGCTGCCGGGGTTCCAGGCCACGCCGGGACGCGACGGGCTGCGGAGGGCGCGGCCAATCGGCGTCCGTCTGCCCACACCGCGGCTGGGCCACTGCAGAACGCAGTTCGTCACAATCGGCTGGTCTCTCGCGCGGCCGGGCGGCCACACTACGGGTTCCGACAACGCAGGTAACCCGAGCAGAGGACAACATGTCGAAGGGCTTGAGTCATTGGTTTTGGGT
>MERE01000218.1:11188-12070 GCA_001771975.1 Betaproteobacteria bacterium RIFCSPLOWO2_02_FULL_68_150
GGCTCGAAAAGAACCTGGAGCGCGACGATGTGCTCCTGCTCGATGCCTCGCCCGCGCAGGTGTACTCGGCCAGGCACATTCCCGGCGCGGTGAACATCGATGTGTTCAGCTTTGGCGGCCGCGAGATTCCCGCAGCCGAAATGGAACGGCGCATTCGGTCCTGGGGCGTCAGCGCCGGGAAGAAGGTCGTCATCTACGATCAGGGCGGCACCTACCTGGCGACCAGCCTCTTCTTTGATCTCTACTACCACGGATTCCCGGCCGAGGGCCTTGCCGTGCTCGACGGCGGGCTCGCCAAGTGGCAGGCGGCGGGCGGCGCGGTCACGAAAGACCCGACCCCGGCGCCGAAGCCGGGAACGTTCCGCGTCGCGAAGCTCAAGGAGGATGCGCGCGTACGGCTGCCGGAGTTTCTCGTCGCTTCCGGCGATCCGGCGAACAACGCGCTCGTCGAGGCGCTGGAGCCCAGCCAGCACTTTGGCGGCGCCAAGTTCTTCGACCGCGCCGGCCATATTCCCAATGCCATCATGACGCCCGCTGCCGATTACTACAATGTGGACAAGACCTTCAAGTCCGCCGAGGAGATCCGGCGGATGCTCGCCTACCTCGGCGTCAGGCCCGAGCAGCAGGTGCATACGCATTGCGGCGGCGGCATTGCCGCCAGCGTGCCGTTCTTCGCCATGAAGTTCATGCTGGACTATCCCAAGGTCAAGCTCTACAAGGAATCCCAGCTCGAATGGCTGCGCGACGACCGGGGGCTGCCTTTCTGGACTTACGACGCGCCCAACCTGACGCGCGAAAAGACCTGGTTGAGCGGATGGAACAACCAGATGCTGCGCATGTTTGGCGTGTCGAAGCTCAGCGTCGTCGATGTGCGCCCGGCGG
>MERE01000219.1 GCA_001771975.1 Betaproteobacteria bacterium RIFCSPLOWO2_02_FULL_68_150
CCCGAGTTCGCGCGCCGAGCACAGCATGCCGTGACTCTCGACGCCACGGACCCTGGCCTGCCCGATCTGCAGGCCCCCCGGCAGGCCGGCGCCCACTCTGGCGAGCGGCGCCTTCATTCCCGCGCGCGCGTTCGGCGCGCCGCACACCACCTGGACCGGTCCGTGCCCCGCGTCGACCTTGCACACGGTGAGCTTGTCCGCGCCGGGATGCCGCTCGACCGACAGTACCTGCGCCACAACGACGCCGCTGCAGGCCGGCGCGACCGGGCGGCACGACTCGACTTCCAGCCCGGCCATCGTCAGAAGGTGCGCCAGCGCCTCGGCGTCGAGCGCCGGATCGCAGAAGCTGCGCAGCCAGTGTTCGGGGACGATCATGCGAATTGGCGCAAAAAGCGCAGGTCGCCGTCGAAGAACAGCCGCAGGTCGTCGATGCCGTAGCGCAGCATCGTCAGGCGCTCGAGCCCGGCGCCGAACGCGAATCCGATGTAGCGCTCGGGATCGAGTCCGAAATTGCGCACCACCTCCGGGTGTACCTGGCCCGCGCCCGAAATCTCGAGCCAGCGCCCTTTCAGAGGGCCGGAGTCGAACTTCATGTCGATCTCCGCCGACGGCTCGGTGAACGGGAAGTACGACGGGCGGAAGCGCACCTCGACGTCGTCGCTCTCGAAGAAGCGGCGCATGAAGTCGGCGAACACGCCCTTCAGGTCGGCGAAGCTCACGTCCTCGTCGATCCAGAGCCCCTCCACCTGGTGGAACATGGGCGAATGCGTGGCGTCCGAATCGACGCGATAGGTGCGACCCGGCGCGATCACCTTGAGCGGCGGGCGGTGCATGCGCGCATAGCGCACTTGCATCGGACTGGTGTGGGTGCGCAACACCAGCGGCAGGCCGCCGGAATCCCGCAGATCGACGTAGAACGTGTCCTGCATCGAGCGTGCCGGATGATTCTCCGGGTTGTTCAGCGCCGTGAAGTTGTACCAGTCGGTCTCGATCTCGGGGCCGTCGGCGACCTCGAAACCGACCGAGCCGAAGATTCGCTCGATGCGCGCCCAGGTGCGCGAGATGGGATGCACGCCGCCGCGGCCGCGCCCCCTGCCCGGCAGCGTGACATCGAGCGCTTCTTCCGCGAGCCGCGCCTGCATGCGCGCGTTCGCGAGCTCTGCGCGGCGTTGTTCGAGCGCCTGCTCCAGACGCGCCTTGCCGGCATTGATCGCGGCGCCGGCATTGCGCCGTGCGTCAGGCGCGAGCGTGCCCAGCGCCTTGAGCAGAGCGGTCAGCTCGCCGCTCTTGCCGAGATAGCGTGCCTTGGCGTTTTCGAGGGAAGCCGGGTCAGCCGCCGCCGCAAGTTCGGCCAGCGCGCGCGCGACGATCGGTTCGAGGTCCTGCACCGCAGTCACCCAGCACCGCGGTCAATGCGCGATGCTGGCCTTGACCTGGTTGGCGATGCGCGCGAAAGCCGCTTTGTCCTGCACCGCGAGATCGGCCAGCACCTTGCGGTCGATCTCGATGCGCGCGCGCTTGAGCCCGGCCATGAAGGCGCTGTAGGTGAAACCCAGCTCGCGCACGGCGGCATTGATGCGCGCGATCCAGAGCGCGCGGAAGGTGCGCTTGCGGTTGCGGCGGTCGCGATAGGCGTACTGCCCCGCCTTCATCACCGCCTGCTTGGCGACCCGGAAGACGTTCTTGCGCCGGCCGCGGAACCCCTTGGCCTTGGCGAGCACCTTCTTGTGGCGCGCGCGCGCCGTGACGCCTCTTTTGACTCTTGGCATGGCGCGCTCCTCAGGAAGCGTACGGCAGCATGGCGCGAATCGCGCGCTTGTTGCTGTCGTGCACGTTGGTCGTGCCGCGCAGGTGGCGCTTGCGCTTGGTCGACTTCTTGGTGAGGATGTGGCGCAGGTAGGCCTGCGAGCGCTTGATCGAGCCGCCCGAGCGGATCTTGAACCGCTTGGCGGCCGACTTCTTGGTTTTCACCTTCGGCATGATTGCGACTCCTTCTCTTATGTCATGACAGCGGGTGGCCCGCCCTGCGGGCGCTTCCTGTACCCGGCGATCACTTGTTCCAGCGTCCCATTCCAGCACCCGCCGCTGCGGCGCGGCGGGTGCTGGTGATCCGCAGCGCAGCTTGATCGTTCAGAGTGTCACGGGCTTCGCCGGCTCTTTCTCGGCCTGCTTGGCCGGCGGCGGCGTTTCCTTCTTCGTCCTGGTCGCCGGAGCCTTCTTCTTCGGCGCCAGCACCATCACCATCTGCCGGCCCTCGAGCTTCGGAAACTGCTCCACCAGCGCGTAGGGATCGAGGTCCGCCTTGACTCGCTCGAGGATGCGCATGCCGAACTCCTGGTGCGCCATCTCGCGGCCGCGGAACCGCAGCGTGACCTTGGCCTTGTCGCCTTCCTGCAGGAACTGGACCAGCTTGCCGACCTTGATCTTGTAGTCGCCGTCGTCGGTGCCGGGACGGAACTTGATTTCCTTGACCTGGATCTGCTTTTGCTTGAGCTTGGCTTCGTGCGCCTTCTTCTGCTCCCGGTAGCGGAACTTGCCGTAGTCCATCAGCTTGCAGACCGGCGGTCTCGCCAGCGGCGCAATTTCGACCAGGTCGACGTTCTGCTCTTCCGCCAGCTGCAGTGCCTGCGCAATCGGCACGATGCCCAGCTGATCCCCGTTATCCGCGACCAGGCGCACCTCGGGCGCGGTGATCTGCGCGTTGATGCGCTGCGATTTCTCGAATGTGATGTGTGCGATCTCCTTTTCCTGCGGCGCTTCATCGGCTGCCGCCCTGCCGGCCGGAACCCGCGTTCCGAAAAAACTGCGGCCGTGCTACGGCGCGCTTGCCTCGCTACGGAGGCGCGCGACGAAGGTCTCCAGCGCCATGGCGCCGAGATCTTCGCCGCCGCGCGTGCGCACGGCCACAGATCCAGCCTGTTTTTCCTTCTCCCCCACGACCAACTGGTAGGGAAGCTTCTGCATGCTATGTTCTCGAATCTTATAGGAAATTTTCTCGTTTCGCAAATCCGCGACGGCCCGGAAACCGGCCTCGCGCAGTCGCGCCGCGACGCTCGAGGCATAGTCGGCCTGGTGCTCCGAGATGTTGAGCACCACGGCCTGCTCGGGCGCGAGCCAGGCGGGAAAGGCGCCGCCGTAATGCTCGATCAGGATGCCGAGGAAGCGCTCCATCGAGCCGACGATGGCCCGATGCAACATGACCGGCACATGCCGGGCGTTGTCCTCCCCGACATATTCGGCGCCGAGCAGTCCCGGCATGCTGAAGTCCACCTGCATCGTGCCGCATTGCCAGACGCGGCCCAGCGCGTCCTTGAGCGAATACTCGATCTTCGGCCCGTAGAAAGCACCCTCGCCCGGCGAAAGGGCGTATTCGACGCCCGAGCGGCGCAGCGACTCCATCAGGGCCGTTTCGGCTTTGTCCCAGATTGCATCAGAGCCGATGCGCTTCTGCGGCCGCGTCGCCATCTTGTACACGATGTCGCTGAAGCCGAAGTGCGCGTAGACCTTCTGCAGCAGCGCGGTGTAGGCCACGCATTCGTCGAGGATCTGGTCCTCGGTGCAAAAGATGTGGCCGTCGTCCTGCGTGAAGCCGCGCACCCGCATCAGGCCGTGCAGCGCGCCCGAGGGCTCGTTGCGGTGGCAGGAACCGAACTCGCCGTAGCGCAACGGCAGGTCGCGGTAGCTGCGGATACCCTTGTTGTAAATCAGGATGTGCCCCGGGCAGTTCATCGGCTTCACCGCGTAGTCGCGCTTCTCCGACTCGGTGAAGAACATGTGCTCGCGGAAATTGTCCCAATGGCCAGTGCGCTTCCAGAGGCTGACATCGAGGATCTGCGGACCGCGCACCTCGCGGTAACCGTTGCCGCGGTAGACCCGCCGCATGTACTGCTCGACGCATTGCCACAGGACCCAACCCTTCGGGTGCCAGAACACCAGGCCCGGCGCCTCATCCTGCAAGTGGAACAGGTCGAGTTGCGTTCCCAGACGCCGGTGGTCGCGCTTCTCGGCCTCCTCGAGCAACTTCAGGTAGGCGTCCTGATCTTCCTTCTTCGCCCACGCGGTGCCGTAGATGCGCTGGAGCATCTCGTTGTTCGAGTCGCCGCGCCAGTAGGCGCCGGCGACGCGCATCAGCTTGAACACCTTGAGCTTGCCGGTGGACGGAACATGCGGCCCGCGGCACAGGTCGGTGAACTCGCCCTGGGCGTAGAGCGAGATCGGTTCGCCCGCCGGAATGGCGGCGATGATCTCGGCCTTGTACAGCTCGCCCTGTTCGCGGAAGAACTTGACCGCTTCGTCGCGCGCCAGCAACTTGCGCGTCACCGGATGGTCGCGCTGCGCGATCTCGGCCATGCGCTTCTCGATCGCCGCGAGGTCCTCGGGGGTGAAGGGTCGCTTGAACGAGAAATCGTAGTAGAAGCCGTTCTCGATCACCGGGCCGATGGTGACCTGCGCTTGCGGAAACAGCTCCTTGACCGCGTGCGCGAGCAGGTGGGCGGTCGAATGGCGCAGGATCTCCACGCCCTCGGGGTTCTTGTCCGTGATGATCGCGAGTTCGACATCGGACTCGATCCGGTGGCTGGTATCGACCAATTGGCCATTGACGCGGCCCGCGAGCGCTGCACGTGCCAGGCCGGCGCCGATCGAGGCAGCGACTTCCGCGACCGTCACCGGCGCAGGAAAGCTCTTGACCGACCCGTCAGGAAGCTTGATGTTGGGCAAGATGTTGCCAAGGCCGCGCACTCAGGCCGGCGCGCCCTCAGGAAACGTGTCGCTCGTGAGACCCAACGCAAACGCCAAAGCTCGATCCAGCAACGCTTGCTTGGCCGGCGACAGAGATCCGATGAAGCTTGTCAGGGAGCTCTTGGAAAGACTCATGAGTTCGTCGCAGTGAATGCTGCTCTCGTGCTTCAAGCCCTCGTCGATACCAATTTCAACCTGCGTGTGCAAACCGTCGCGGCGGGTATACACCGGGGCACAGATGACGGAGGAGAACGTGGAGTTGACGAGCAGTTGGCGGCTTACGATGACGAACACGCGCCGCCTGCGCGGATCGCGTGACGAGGGATGTTGTACGAGGTACAACTCCCCTCGTTTCACAGCGGAACCTGATAGGAAAGTGCGTCCCGTGCCTCCGCGTTAAGTTCTTCTGCGTGTGCGTTGATGACGGTAAGGTCGGAAGCATCTTCTCCCGGTCGCGGCCAGGCGAAATAAGCCCGCAAAGCCGCCGCCACGAGTTCGTCGCGCTCAGGAGGACTGGGGGCACGGCGATCCAAGGCCGCCTTGATGTCCTCCGGTAAAGCAACAAGGGTTGCAACGTTCATGGCGCAATGGTACGTCCATCAGATCGCGTGCGGCAAGCTGCGGTCCCGCGACCTGCGGTCCCGCGACTGTAACTGCTTGATGGAATTGGTAGGCGCGATTGGACTCGAACCAACGACCCCTACCATGTCAAGGTAGTGCTCTAACCAGCTGAGCTACGCGC